>VBIA01000014.1 GCA_005879985.1 Chloroflexota bacterium
TCCAGCTCGAGACGCGGCCCCTCGTGTCGAGGAGGAAGATCGCGTAGTCCTTGACGCTCTCGACCAGAACCTTGAAGCGCTCCGAGGTGGCTACCTCGTCGGTGATCTCCCGGCTCACCTCCAGGATCCGGCCGGCGGTACGGTCGAGTACCCACCTGCCGTCGACCACTATCACGCTGCCATCCTTGCGGCTCTGGACGAGGCGGCCCTCCCAGGCACCGTTCTGGACGACCATGGCGTGCGCCGAGGCTCTGGACCCGGGATAGCGGGTCTGGAGCAGCTTGGTCGAGATCTGCCCGAGCGCCTCTTCGCGGGAATAGCCGTACATTCGCCGGGCTCCCGCGTTCCAATAAGTGATCCTGTGAGTATCAGATTCAATCGCGAGCATCGCGTCAAAAGCGAGGTCGAGCAGCTGGGCCGCTTCGTCTTTCCCCCGTTCAGAAGCCATATCGAAAAGGTTACCGGGCGGGATGCGAGCGTTGCCAGTCAGGATCTGGTACGCGACCAGCGGCCCAAACGACTCCTCTTCATCGAGGACGATCGGTTCATCGCCGACATGTACCGTCTCGGGCTGGAGGCCGGCGGCTGGGCGGTCGACGTCGCGCACGACGGCGAGTCGGGCCTCAGCCAGGCGCTCGCCGATCCGCCCGCGCTGATCCTGCTCGACCTTCTGCTCCCGCGCATGGACGGCTTCGAGGTGCTGCGCCGGCTCCGCTCGAACGCGAGCACGCAGGACATCCCCGTGCTGGTCGTCTCCAACGCCTCGGGCCTGGGGGGCCGCGAGGAGGAGGCTCGCAAGATGGGCATCGTGGACTGGATGGTCAAGGCCAACACGACGCCGGCCACACTGGCGAGTCGAGTGGGGAGGATCCTGGCGGCCGATTAGGCCCTCCCCACCGTGTGGGGAGGTTGGGTGGGGGCGTCGAATCTAGACCGCGCCGTTGGGCCCGGTACTGACTGACGAGAAAACGTTCCAGTTAAGGACCACCCATAAGGGGGCAGTTTTGCCTGGCAGGAAACATGTACGCGGCGTCGGGCCCAAAGAGCAGCGCCAGTACGAGCACATCGTCGAGTCGGCCAAGGAAGAAGGACGATATGGCAAGCGCGCCAAGGAAGTGGCTGCGCGGACTGTTCTCGAGCAGCACCGAGAGAAAGGGCACAGCAAAGGCCGCTAACAGCCTGGACCCGCTGCGGGCGACAGCTCTGCTGTTCATCGCCGCAGGGGTACTTCTGATCATCAGCTTTTTCTACGCGACGTCGGTCGCGGTCGAACATCAGAACAGCATCGACCAGGCGTGGCGCCAACAGGTGGTCGTGCCCACTGTCACGCCGCCAAAGGTCGATCCGGCGCTCAAGCACCCGGTCGGCGGCGTCGACTTCGCGATCCAGGTCCCGAAGATCGGCTACTTCGCCGCGGTGAAGGAAGGCATCAGCAGCGGCGTCCTCTACAGCGGGCCGGGTCACTATCCCGACACGCCATGGCCCGGCGATCAGGGCACTGTTGGCGTGGCGGCCCACAACGTGTACTGGATCGACTTTCCGAAGCTCGCGGTCGGCGACGAGGTCGACCTGC
This sequence comes from Chloroflexota bacterium, assembly GCA_005879985.1. Classification (GTDB taxonomy): domain Bacteria; phylum Chloroflexota; class Dormibacteria; order Dormibacterales; family Dormibacteraceae; genus CF-118. The sequence goes on from VBIA01000014.1 coordinate 1,574, forward strand.
AGACGCGATACGGGCTCTATCGCTATCGCGTGACCGGGTACCGAATCGTGAATCCCTCGGACACAACCGTGCTCGTGCCCCAGAGCGGCGGCCATCACCTCACGCTGACCACGTGCTGGCCCCTGTGGGCGGGCGCGTTTGCGACCCAGCGCTACGTGATCTTCACCGACCAGTACTATCCCGCGCCGCCGCCTCAGAGTTCGTCGTAGCTGGCGTGGCAGGGTTGGCTCGGCTTTGCCGAGCCATGACTCCACGTTTCGGCTAGCTTGCCTGACGTCGCGAGCCGAGGGGGTTCTCCGCAAGGGGGACCTGTCCCCCTTGCGCACCTAGGGGGTTCCCCGCAAGGGGGACCTGTCCCCCTTGCGCACCTACAGCACGAAATAGACCGTCGCGCCTTCGCCCATCGCCCCTTCGGCCCAGATCCGGCCGCCGTGCCGGTTGACGATGCGCTGAGCCACTGCGAGCCCGATACCCTCGCCCGCAAACTCGCTCTGGCTGTGGAGGCGCTGGAAGGCGCCGAAGAGCTTGTGCGCGTAAATCATGTCGAAGCCGACGCCGTTGTCGCGAACGAAGAGCCTGGTCTCAACCGCGACGCGCTCGGAGCCGATGGTGATCACCGGTTGCGGCTTGTCGCGCGTGAACTTCCATGCGTTGCTGATGAGGTTCGTCAGCAGGATGCGCACGAGCCCGGCATCGCCTGACGCTGTCAGGCCCTCCTCGACCCGGGAATCCACCTGGCGCTTCGGCTCCTGCGCTTGAAACTGGGCGATTATCTCGGTGGCGATCCGGCTGATGTCCACCTTTTGGCGGCGGATGTCGCCGCCGGTCAGGCGGAACAGCGTCTGCATCCCGTCGAAGAGGGCCATCATCTGCTTGCTAGTGCGGCGCAGCCGCATGATCTGGTCGTTGGTGCCATCGCTGACGACCTCGGGGTTGTCCAGCAGCGACTGCGCGATGGTGTCGATGGAAAGCAACGGCGCGCGCAGGTCGTGTGAGACGAAGTAGCTGAACGCCTCGAGCTCGCGGTTGATCGCCGTCAGCGCGGTTGTCCGCTCCTGCACGAGTCCCTGCAGCTGAGTTCGGTAGCGCTTCAGCTCCTGCTGGCTCTTGTGCAGCTCCAGGAAGACCGTGACCTTCGCGCGCAGGATGGCGGGCACGATGGGGGAGAACACGAAGTCCACGGCGCCAAGCTCGTAGCCGCGGCCCAGGTTCGTGTCGGCCTGATCGAATGCTGTCACGAATATGATCGGGGTCAGCTCAGAAGCCGGCCGCTGCCGGATCATCTCCGCCGTCTCGAAGCCGTTCATGATCGGCATTCGGACGTCGAGCAGGATGACGGCGAAGTCTTCCTTGAGCAGGTGGCGCAGCGCATCGGGGCCGGATCTCGCCTCGACCACGTTCGCACCGAGCGGATCGAGCACGGCGCGCAGCGCGATGAGCTTCGCCGGGTCGTCGTCGACGATGAGGATGTTCACGACCGGCCCCACGGCTGCTTCTTCTGCTTGCGGCATGGCGCGCCTCTGCTTCACGCGGCTCCCTTGCGATACACGCCTGAACTCTCGCGCACCCGGTTGTAAACCCCCAAGTTTCCCCAGCGGATCACCGACTCGAGACGGCCCACTATCAGGTATCCCGAGCGCACCAGGCTGTCGTACAGGAGCTGCTGCACCTGCATATGCAGCCGGCGGCTGAAATGCGTCAGAACGTTCGTGCACAGGATCACATGGAAGTCGTTGAACGACGCGTCGCTGATCAGGTTGTGCCGGGCCCACGTCACGCCTGAGAGCAGCGTCCTGTCCAGCCGTGCCATATCGCCGACCACGGCGTAGTAATCGGTGAGCGCGCCACGGCCCCCGGAGCGCCGGTAGTCCGCCTCGCCCGACTGCACGGTTTCCAGCGGCAGCAGGCCCCGTGCGGCGATCGCGAGGCTGGCTTCGTTGATGTCGGTCGCGTAGATGCGCGTGCGGCCCAGCATCCCCGTCTCGCGCAGCACTATCGCCAGCGACGCCACCTCTTCGCCCGTGGCGCATCCGGCGACCCAGATGCGCACGGATGGGAAGGTGCGCAGCCACGGCACGATCTCCTCGCGCAACGCGCGCAGTGCGAGTGCCTCGCGAAACATGCTCGTGACGTTGACGCCGACTGTGTTGAGGAACCGCTGCAGGCTCGCCGGATCGTGAAGCACCCGATCCTGATACGCAGAGATGGTCGGCACTCCCTCGAGCGCCATGCTCATCAGGATGTTGCGGCGCAGCGGACCCGGCGCGTAATCGCGAAAGTCATAGCCATGGTGAAGAGCTATCCCTTCCAGCAACAGTTGTAGCTCTATCTCCTCCAGGCTCCGCTCGTCCGAGCCTGGTGACGTTGCCGTCGGGCGCGCCGTGCTCAGCCGGTCAACCAGGCACGGAGCATTGTGAGGAGATGTGCGCTGTTGACCGGCTTGGCGATGTAGTCCGACGCCCCTGCCTCTATGCATTTTTCTCTGTCGCCTTTCATGGCCTTGGCGGTCAGGGCGACGATCGGCTGCTTCTTGAACTTCGGCAGCTGGCGCATGTGGCTCATGGTGGTGAAGCCATCCATCTCCGGCATCATCACGTCGACGAGCGCGATGCTGATGTCGGGCTCTTCGCGCACCACATCGAGCGCGTCCTGGCCGTTGTCGACGGCGATCACCTGCATGCCCTGCCGCTCGAGCATGGCGGTCAACGCAAAGATGTTGCGGATGTCGTCGTCCACGACCAGCACCTTCTTGCCGGCGAGAGCCGGGTCTGGGCTGCCGTTTGACGCTGACTGACTCGTCGCCCCGTTCGCCGCCGGCTGACTGAGCAGGCTCGAGATCTCGTCTCGCAGGCGCTCCGCCGACCGCACCTCCTTGACCACGACGCTGCGTGTGGCCTTGGCGAGCCTGAGCTCCTCTTCGCGGTTGAGGTCGCGAGCGGTGTAAACGACCAGCGCCGTCGAGCGCAGCGCCTTCGTGCTCCGGATGCGGTCGATCACCTCCCAGCCGCTCATGCCCGGCAGACCGAGGTCGATGACCGCGACGTCGAACTTGCGCCCCTTCAGCTCGGCCAGCGCCTCCTCGCCCGTCGCAACCGGGACCACCTCCGCCTGCAGCGGCGCAACCAGGCCCACGATGTGCTGCCGCTGGATCGCGTCGTCCTCTACCACGAGCACGGCCTTGCCGTTTCCGACTGCAACCGGTTCCGCGATCACGACCTCGTCCACCCGCCGGCGCCGGCTCTTTGCCCGTGCCGGCTGGACCGCGGTGGCGGGCCGCTGAGCCTGCGGCGACCGCGTCGCCGCCGCAACCATTGCCGGCTCGCGCGCGGGAGGCTTCGGCGGCAGCACCTCCGCACCGTTGGACGGAGCCTCGGCCGCCCGCCGCGGCGGGGGAAGTGTGCCCGCCGGCAGATACACCGTGAAGGTGCTGCCCTTGCCGGGCTGGCTCTTCAGCGTGATCTCGCCCCCCAGCAAGCTCACCAGCTCGCGGCAGATCGAAAGGCCCAGACCTGTGCCGCCGAACTTGCGGCTGGTGGTGCCGTCGCCCTGGGAGAACGCCTCGAAGATCGACCTCTGCATGTCCAGCGGGATCCCGATGCCGGTGTCGGTCACGCTCAGGGCCACCACGCCTTCGGCCTGAGACAGCATCTCCGACGTCCAACCTGATGTCACCGGCGCGGCCCGGAACTCGACCTTGCCCTTCTCAGTGAACTTGAACGCGTTGCTCAGGAGGTTGTTGAGGATCTGCTGCAGGCGCTGCGGGTCGGTCGGAATCGTCGCGGGCAGCGTGGGATCCAGGTCGATCGTGAAGGCGAGCTTGGTCACGTCGGCCACGTGGCGGAACGTGCGCTCGATCAGATGCTCGATGTCGGTCACGGGGAGGTCGGTGATCTCCAGCGCCACCGTGCCGGACTCGATCTTCGAGATGTCGAGGATGTCGTTGATCAGCTTCAGCAGGTCACTTCCCGATGAGCGGATGATCGTGGCGTATTCGACCTGCTTGGGCAGCAGGTTGCCGTCCGGGTTCTCTGCCAGCTCCTGGGCCAGGATCAAAAGGCTGTTGAGCGGCGTCCGCAGCTCGTGGGACATGTTGGCGAGGAACTCGGACTTGAAGCGCGAGGTCACCGCCAGCTGATCCGCCTTGTCCTCGAGCATGTTCTTGGCGTCCTCAACCTCGGCCCGCTTCTGCTCGATCTCGGCGTTCTGCTGCGCGAGCTGGTTGGCCTTCTCCTCCAGGTCGGCGTTTGTGCGCTGCAGCTGGTCCTGCTGGCTCTGCAGCTCGTTTGCGAGCGACTGCGACTGGCGCAGCAGGGACTCGGTGCGTCCGTTGGCCTGGATGTTGTTCAGGACGACGCCGATGCTGTCAGTGAGCTGGTCCAGGAAGTCGCGGTGGATCGGGCTGAGCTCCTGGAACGCGGCGAGCTCGATCACGGCGCGAACGTCGCCTTCGAAGAGGACAGGGAGTATGAGGATGTTGTGCGGCGGTGCCTGGCCGAGGCCGGACGTGATCCGGATGTAGTCCGGCGGCACCTTGGTCAGATGGATCGGCTGCTTGTCGAGCGCGCACTGGCCGACGAGCCCTTCACCGAGTCGGAACTCGCGTGCGAGGTCTTTGCGCGGCTTGTACGCGTAGCCGGCCTGGAACATCAGGTACGGCTCGGAGCTGTCGGGGTTGACCATGCCGTAAAGCGCGCCGTACTCGGCGTTGATCAGCGGCGCCAGCTCCGACAGGATGAGGCGCGACACGGTCAGCAGATCGCGCTGGCCCTGCAGCATTCGCGTGAACCGCGCGAGGTTTGTCTTCAGCCAGTCCTGCTCCTTCGTCTTCAGAGTCGTCTCACGGAGGTTGCTGATCATCTCGTTGATGTTGTCCTTGAGGACCGCAACCTCTCCGCTCGCCTCCACGCCGATCGACCGAGTCAGGTCGCCTTCGGTCACCGCGGTGGCCACTTCCGCAATCGCACGCACCTGCGTGGTCAGCGTGGCTGACAGCCGGTTGACGTTGTCGGTGAGGTCGCGCCACGTGCCGGCGGCGCCAGGTACGCTCGCCTGACCGCCCAGCCGCCCCTCGACGCCGACCTCGCGAGCGACGGTGCTCACCTGGTCGGCGAAGGTCGCCAGCGTGTCGGTCATGCTGTTGATGGTGTCGGCGAGCTCGGCGATCTCGCCCTTCGCCTCCAGCACGAGCTTGCCTTCGAGCGCGCCGTTGGCGACCGCCGTCACCACGCGCGCGATGCCGCGCACCTGGGCGGTGAGGTTGCTCGCCATCGTGTTGACGTTGTCGGTCAGGTCTTTCCAGATGCCGCCGACGCCTTCGACATCGGCCTGGCCGCCCAGCTTGCCGTCGGTACCCACCTCGCGGGCCACGCGCGTCACCTCGTTGGCGAAGGCGTTGAGCTGGTCGACCATGACGTTGATCGTGTTCTTGAGCTCGAGGATCTCTCCGCGAACATCGACGGTGATCTTTCGCGATAGGTCGCCCTGCTGCACCGCGGTCGTGACCTCGGCGATGTTTCGCACCTGGCTCGTGAGGTTGCTCGCCATCGTGTTCACGTTGTCGGTCAGGTCTTTCCAGATGCCGCCCACGCCCTCAACCTCGGCCTGGCCGCCGAGCTGGCCTTCGGTGCCCACCTCGCGCGCCACGCGGGTGACCTCGAGGGCGAACGCATTGAGCTGGTCGACCATCAGGTTGATGGTGTTCTTGAGCTCGAGGATCTCACCCTGAACATCCACGGTGATCTTCTTGGAGAGGTCCCCCTGCTGCACCGCGGTGGTGACCTCGGCGATGTTGCGCACCTGGCTCGTCAGGTTACCGGCCATGAAGTTCACGTTGTCAGTGAGGTCCTTCCAGATGCCGGCGACGGCCTCGACCTTGGCCTGACCGCCGAGCTTGCCCTCTGTGCCGACCTCGCGCGCC
>VBIA01000232.1 GCA_005879985.1 Chloroflexota bacterium
CAGGAGGACCGGGAAGCCCATGAACTTCCCCGGCTCGGGCCCTTCCACCTTCCGGTATCGCGCGATCTGGCGGTTGAAAAACGGCTTCGCGAGCTTTGTCAAAAGGCGTCCACCGGGCATGCGCGAACCCTTGGTGCCGCTGGGCGGAACCCGGATCGGTTTCGATTCCGGTGTCATCAGCAATGGGAACCGCCCGATCGTGCGGCTTCTTCCCAGGCGATCAGATCCAGCCGCGGCGCCGGAAGAGGACGAGCTGGATGGCCGTGGCGATGAGCATCGTGCCGACGCCCGCCCAGAACGTCCAGTACGGGATCTCCAGGATCGTGGTGAGGTACATGAAGTTCATCCCGTAGAAGCCGGTGAGGAAGCTCAGCGGCAAGAACAGGCTGGCGATCACGGCCAGTGTCGTGGTCGTCTTGTTGAGCCGGTTTGACACCGTTGACAGGTAGACGTCCATGGCACTTGTGAGCAGGTCGCGCAGTCCGTCGACCGTCTCGTACTGGCGGACGATGTGGTCGTACACGTCGCGGTAGTAGAGCGTCATGTCCTGCTGCTGCAGGTGGATGCCGTGGGTGATCAGGCGCTGGAACACCTCGCGCTGCGCGCCAAGGAACTTGCGGAGGTCGGTCACCGCGTGCTTCATGTGGTAGATGCGGTTGAGTGAGTCCGGGCTTGCCTTCGCGGTGATCTCGTCCTCGAGCGAGTCGACGGTGTCGTCGAGCTTTTCCAGGGCCGGAAAGGTGGCGTCGACCAACACGTCGATGACGAGGTAGGTGAGGAAGGCCGGTAGGCCTTTGGTCAGCTCGGGGCTCTGACTGATCCGGCGCTGAAGGTCGTCCATCTCCGGCGACGCGTCGAGGCGGACCGTGATCAGGTAGTTCGCGCCGACGAACAGGTGATGCTCGTGAAATGAGATGTCCTCACCGTGCCAGTCCGCCTGGAAGATGACCGCGAAGTTGTAATCGTTGTACTCGTCGACCTTCGGCCGCTGGTCCTGGTTCTTGATGTCCTCGATGGTCAGCGGGTGGAACTTGAATGTGTTCTCGAGCAGGTGGTAGTCCTCGTCGCTGGGCGCCTCGATATCGAGCCAGAAGCCCTTCTCGTGAGCGTCCTTGAAGCACCGTTGGATCTCGATGTGGCTGGCGTCCTCGACGTTCCCGTCGACGGTGAAGAGCTTTCTCATCCGTGGGCATGCTAATCCGCGGGCCCCGCCCAGGTGGCGTTTTGCCGCGCCGCGTGAAGCGGTCGACGAATCCCTCGTCTGTATACAACCGCGCATTTCCTGGCCGGAATTTCGCGCGTCTGTATACAAACCGCGACTGGCGGGGCTCGCCGCTGACCTCGTCAGGCAGGTCTCGCCATGGCGAGGACCTGCTCGCGCGTCACCTCCATGTTGTGTGCCTCCCGTCCGTGGCGCTGCACGGCCGGGACTAGCTTGGCTTCGTCGCCGCGTGCTTCGAAGCCGCAGTCGCAGCGGACGATCAGTTCGAGCTTCGGCGCCTGCCTACTTGAGCGCATCCAGGCCACGCTATCACCACGTGTTCCAGCCCGGGTCCGTCCAGATCATCACCTCGGGTTGGCCCTCGAACATGCGGCCGAAGAATTCGACGATCTGCGGGCTGCCCGCAAACGCCTGCGCCTGCTCGGCCGACTGCCAGGTGTCGATGCCGAGAAAGTCACGCTGGTCCTGTGCGCTCAGGTAAACGACGTGAGAGATGTCGCCCGCCTGCCGGGCCATGTCCCTGGTGGCCGCGGTGACCTCGTCGTGGATCTTCTGGATCGACTGCGGATCGGCCTTGAGCCGGGCTCGGATCGCTCTGCTTCGAATCCCTGGGCGTCCTGGTCGACTCCAGACGGTTTCCGGGCCGCCAGGGTCGGGTCGCATTCGCCTATCTGGCCTGCGAGCATGACCGTGCGGTAACACGCGATGAGCTGATCGAGCTGCTCTGGCCCGAGCTGCCACCGCGCGCGTACGGCGTGGCCCTGAGTGCTGTGATGAGCAAACTGCGTGCGCTCATGTCGTCGGCCGGACTCGGCCGGCTGGCGCTCGAGACTGTCGCGTCTGGCTACCGGCTCAACCTCCCCGCGGCCGCGTGGATCGACGTCGACGCTGCGGCCGAAGCTGTGCACGAGGCGGAAGCTGCGCTGCGGGCCGGCAGGCACGAGGCTGCGTATGGTCCGGCTGTCGTCGCGTGCGCGATCCTGCGCCGCCCGTTCCTGCTGGGCGAGGATGGGACGTGGATCGAAGATCGGCGCAGGCGGCTCCTCGTCCTCCGTCTGCGCGCCCTCGACTGCCTGGCCGACATTCACTCCTGGAATCGAGAGCCCACGCTCGCCTTGCGTGCGTTGGAGGAAGCTGTCGAGCTCGAGCCCTATCGCGAGACGTCTTATCGCGCCCTGATGCGCATCCACGATCGCGCGGGCAATCGCGCGGAAGCGATGCGTGTGTACGGAAGGCTCGAGCGTCTTCTCGAGCGCGAGCTGGGCACTCGGCCGGCGGCGGAGACCGATGCCCTGATGCATGAGCTGGCGACGGGCAGTCGTTGAAGGGGCACTACCTTTATCTATATGAGCGGCGTTTCGATCTGCGACGTCGGCCCGCGCGACGGGCTTCAGAACGAGGCGCGCACGCTCGAGCCGTCCGTTCGCGCTTCGCTTTGCGATCGGCTCGCGGTCGCGGGCCTGAAGAAGATGGAAGCCGCGAGCTTCGTCAATCCCAAGCTCGTGCCGCAGATGGGCGGGGCCGAAGAGGTCATGTCGGCGCTGCACCGCGCGTCTGGTGTTGTCTACGCGGGCCTGGTCCTGAACGAGAAGGGCTATGACCGCGCCCGGGCGGCCGGCGCCGACGAGATCCACTATGCATTCTCGGCCACCGACGAGTTCGGCCGCCGCAACCAGAACGCGACGAGCGCCGAGGGGCTGGAGACCGCGGTCTCGCTGGTGCGGCGCGCTCGCGTGGACCAGATGCCGATCACGGTCACCATCAGCGTCGCGTTCGGCTGCCCGTTCGAAGGCCCGGTGCCGGCGAAGCGCGTGCTTGGGCTGGTGCAACAGCTAATGGATGCGCCGGCCGATGAGATCTGCCTCGCGGACACGATCGGCGTCGGAGTGCCTCGTCAGGTGACTGAGCTGGTGTCAGGGTCGGGCGCGCTGGGCGCGACCGTGGGCGCGCATTTTCACAACACGCGTAACACGGGCTATGCGAACGCGCTCGCGGCGCTCGACGCGGGCGCGGTGTCGCTCGACTCGTCGGTCGGCGGCGCCGGTGGCTGCCCATTCGCGCCGAAGGCCACGGGCAACATCGCCACCGAGGACCTGGTCTATCTGCTGCGCGGCATGGGCGTCGACACGGGCATCGACCTGGACGCGCTCACCGCCTGCTCGCACTGGCTTGGCGAGCAGCTGGGCAAAGAGCTCCCGAGCATGCTCGCCAGAGCCGGAGACTATCCGCCGAAGCAGTAGCCATGGGGCCGCACACGCCCCGGACCTAG
>VBIA01000015.1 GCA_005879985.1 Chloroflexota bacterium
CAAAGCATCGCATTTGCCAACCCGCGAAGTGCGGGAGAGGTGGGGGTTCCGCGGGGGAGGACATCTGTCCTTCCCCGCGCCTCTGTGGGGAGGCGCTCGGGATTTCCCCGAGCGCCTCTTTTCATGGAGGAGTCCCCGTCCTCAGGCGACAGCCTCTTGTTGAGATAGAACCTCGACCGCCCTCCGGCTACCCGTCGCCCGGGCAAATCCGGTCGCCGCGGCCGCGACGACCACCAGCGCGATGGGGAGGAGCATGGTCGGCCGCATCGCGTCGACGAACGCGTGGGTGAAGACGAAATGCGCGATCTCCTGGAATGCGGGAGGGAGGCTGGCGCCGGTCTGACCCGCGCCCACCTCGAAGCCCGTGCGCGCGGCGTGGCTGAAGCCCGCCACGAATCGCTCACGCACGTCCGGGGGCAGCTGCGCCGAAGCCGTCACCGCCCGGTCGTGGAGCGCCACGGCCAGCCGGTTCTGGAGCAGGGCGCCGACCGCCGCGCCGGCGAGGACGCCGCCGCACTCCTGGATGGTGTTGACGATCCCGGAGCCGACGCCGGCCAGCTCCGGCTTGAGGTCCCGCGTGGCGATGCTGAACACGGGCGTCCACACGAACCCCAGGGCCAGGCCGCTCGCGATCAGCCCGGGCAGGAAGCTCCAGCGGCTCGAGTCGGCGTGCGCCGCCCAGTCGATGTATCCCACGCCGGCCGCGAACAGCAGCAGGCCCGGGATGAGCAGGTATTTCCCGTGAACTTTCTGAACGAGCGCCGCGGCGACGCCTGAGGCGAACATCATCGCCAGCGGCTGCGCCGCGATGGTGATGCCTGCGTCGATCGCGCTGAGGCCGAGCACCGACTGCAGGTAGATGGTGAGCGGCAGGTAGACGCCGAGCATCGCGAAGCCCAGCGCCGCCATCACAAGCGTCATCAGCGTGAAGTTGCGGTCCTTGAAGACGGCGAACGGGATCAGCGGCTCGCCTCGCTGGTGGCGCGCCTGATGGACAAGGAAGAGCACGAGGACCGCGAGCCCGGCGGCGACGATCTCGGGGATCGTGATCGGGCCGTACACGGCGCCCCATTCGTAGCGCTGGCCTTCGATGAGCCCGAAGATCACGCCCAGCAGACCGAGCGTCGCGAGCGCGACGCCGAACAGGTCCAGCCGGTGCCGCCGGCCGGACCGCAGGTCGGGGACCAGCAGCAGCGCGAGCGTGAAGGTCAGGAGCCCGATGGGCAGGTTGACGAAGAAGATCCACCGCCAGCCGAAGTGGGTGACGAGCAGACCGCCGAGCGTCGGCCCGGCCATCACGGCGAGACCGCCCGCCGTGCCATACGCGGCGAACGCGGCGCCGCGCTTCTCTACGGGGAAGATCGACATCATCAGCGGCATGCCTTGGGGCGCGAGCACCGCGGCGCCGACGCCTTGCAGGGCCCGGGCCGCGATGAGCTGGGTCGCGTCCTGCGCGAAGCCGCTGAGAACCGAAGCGGCGGTGAAGATTGCGATGCCCGCGGCGAGCAGGTTGCGCGGCCCATAGATGTCACCGAGCCTTGCCGATGTGATCAGCAGCACGGCGTAGAGAAGGCTGTACGCGTTGAGCACCCACAGGACCTGGTCGAGCGTCGCGTGCAAGCCGTCGAGGATCGACGGGATCGCGATGTTGACGATCGTCAGATCGAGCAGGGTCATGAACATTGCCAGCACCAGGACGGTGAGGGCCGCCATCGGGTGATTGCGAACGTTGGTCATCGGTCGGCTCTCCTTGTGAATGTCCAGGCGAGGGCGACGTACCAGGCCTGGATTTCGAGGATCAGAAGGCGCTCGGTGATGCCGGCGATGCCGGTGTTGGCGCCGGCGACCGTGGGCGTGAAAGTCATGAAGAAGACGACCGCCAGCAGCAAGGTGAGTGGGCCGGCCGCGATCAAGCCGGTGGCGAGCCGCCTCCAGGCGGGCAGGCGCCGAAGCATGAAGCCGACCACCGGGAATCCGGCGGCTGTGCTCAGCACGAGCGCGAAGCCCAGGTTGTGCAGCCAGAACGACTCGAGAGTGAAGATGCCGTCGACGATGCTGCCGATCGCCGGCAGCGCCAGCATCGCGATGCATGCGCGGCGCGCCGTCCGGCCTAGCTCGGGGATGCCGGCGAAGATTGCGGCGATTCCTGCCAGCGTCAGGAGGCCGTTGACGATGAAGGCGGCGTTCATGTACAGGGCGGTCTCGCCCAGGCCGAGGCCGCTGACCCCCTGGTGGATGGGCGAGTAAGGGACGTACACACCCCACGCCGTGTAGCCGCGGCTGATGAAGCCCAGCACGAGCCAGGCGAGGGTGAACACGACCGGCCCGGCCGCCGCCCCCAGCGCGATGCCAGGGCCCAGCCGGCGAGGCACCGCCGGCACCTGTTTTCGCTCCTGCTGCACTTCGATCATCGGTTCCACCTCCAGTGATTCCCTAACGTTGTTAGGCGTTTGCGCTACAATACCCCTAACGCTGTTAGGAATGCAAGCGTCACTATGGGAAGTAGAGGAAAATGGCGAAATTGAGCCCTGAGGAAGAGCGGCAGCGCGGCCTCACGAGGGACCGTCTGGTCGGGGCGGCGTTGGAGCTGGTCAACGAGGACGGGCTGGAGTCCCTGTCGATGCGGGCGCTGGCCGACCGGGTCGACGTGAAGGCGGCTTCGCTCTACTGGCACGTGCGCGACCGGCGCGAGCTGCTGGAGCTGCTGGCCGAGTCGATGCTCGAGTCGATACCGCCGGTGCGGGCGCGGGGCGGCTGGCGCCAGTCGGTGCTGGCGGCCGGTGCGGCCCTGCGCAAGCGGGTGGCGGATCAGAAGGATGGCGCCCGCGTGCTGCTGGAGGTGCGCGACGCGCTGCCCCGGAGCGGGCTGCACGCGGCGATCAAGGAGCAGCTCGAGTCAGCGGGCCTGCAGAGGGCCGAGGCCGGCGAGGTGGCGCTGATGGTCATGGTCAGCGCCATCGCGGGACAGGTCCCGACAGATCGCGCGCCAGTAAAGGCCGGGTCGCCGGCGTCGATCGCGATCGACTCGGGCTCGCGCGGTGTGGTGCTGCGCCACGGCGCCGGCATGGAGACGCTCTTCCGCGTCGCCCACGAACGCAAGACCGCCGCGCCGGCGATTGTGCGCGGCGAGACGGTGATCGTGCGCCGGTTGCGCGGTGTCGGCGTCGGCGAGATCGAGCTCAACCCGCGGCACGCGTGGACGTTTCGCGTCCAGGGCCCCACATGGAACACGACGCTGGACGTCGGCGGCCTGGACGTGCGCGAGATAAAGATGGACAGCGGCGCGGCGCGCGTCGAGTGCTTCCTGCCAGAGCCGCGCGGCGTGGTGCCGGTCATCGTCTCCGGTGGCGTGGTCGCGGTGAAGCTGCACCGTCCTCGCGGCGTCGCGGTGGTGGCGGCGATCAGCACCGGCGCGGTGCGCGTGAGGCTCGACGAGTTCAACACCAACGCGGTGGTGACCGACCTGCACTGGTCGAGCGAGGGCGCCGAGAAGGCCGCCGACCGCTACGAGCTGCGCATCAGCGGCGGGGCGGTGCAGGTGAGCCTCGACTCCGAGACGAAGAGCGTTCCGCGCGCCGACACGCTTGCGGAGCCCGAGCCCGCCGCGCCGGGCGAGCCGGCGAGCGCGCTGGAGATTCTGCTGGACGGCGTGGAGAGCCGGGTGCGGTCGCGGGCCAAGTAGCTGATGTAACACCCCCTCCCGACCTCCCCGCGACGGCGGGGAGGGACTAGGCCGGCGTCCCCACCTAACCTCCCCGCGACGGCGGGGAGGGGTTGGGATTAGATACATTCGCGGCCAGTGAACGCGCTGCTGACGGACCTGTACGAGCTGAACATGGTCGCCAGCTACCTGCGGCGCGGCATGACCGGGCTCGCGACGTTCAGCCTCTTCGTCCGCGGCCTTCCGAAGCAGCGCGGATTCCTGGTGGCGGCCGGCATCGAGGGCTGCCTTGACTACCTGCAGGGCCTCCGCTTCGACGAGGACGAGATCCGCTACCTGGGCGACGAGCTGAAGTTCCCGCAGAGGGACCTCGAGGCCTTCCGGCAGTTCCGCTTCACCGGCGACGTGTGGGGCGTGCCCGAAGGCCGCGTCGTGTTCGCGGGTGAGCCGCTGCTGGAGGTGACCGCGCCGCTTCCCGAGGCGCAGCTCATCGAGACGTACCTGCTCAACCGCATCACCTTCGAGACCACGATCGCCAGCAAGGCCGCGCGCTGCGTGATCGCGGCGGCCGGGCGCGACGTCGTCGACTTCTCCTTCCGGCGCACGCAGGGCATCGAGGCCGGACTCGACGTGGCGCGAGTGTCGGCGATCGCGGGCTTCGAGGCCACCAGCAACGTCGAGGCCGCCCGCCGTTACGGTCTCGTCGCTGCCGGCACCATGGCCCATTCGTACGTGCAGGCCTTCGCGCGCGAGCGCGATGCGTTTCTGGCGTTCGCCCAGGACTTTCCGGGCCGCACCACCTTCCTGGTCGACACGTACGACACCGTTTCAGGCATAAAGGACGCGATCGAGGTCATCAGGAAGCTGAAGCTGCGCGGCCGCACAGGCGTGAGGCTCGACAGCGGCAACCTGCTGGAGCTCACCAATCGCGCGCGCAGGCTCCTCGACGCCGAACGCATGAAGCATGTGCGCATCTTCGTGAGCGGCGGTCTTGACGAGTTCCAGATCGACGACCTCGTGCGCGGCGGCGCACCGATCGATGCGTTCGGCGTGGGCACCCGGATGGGCGTGTCCGCGGACCAGCCCTACCTCGACACCGCGTACAAGCTCGTCGACTATGCGGGCCGGCCGGTGATGAAGCTCGCGACGGGCAAGGTGACCGCGCCGGGCCGCAAGCAGGTGTTCCGCAGGCGCAAGCCGTTCGGAGATGTCATCGGGCTCTTCGAAGAGACTGCCCCGTCCGGAATGGAGCCGCTCCTCCAGCAGATGATGGTGCGTGGGCGCCGCACCAAAGCGCCGGCGGGCGTGTCCGATTCGCGCGCGCTGTGCGAAGCGGACATCGCGGAGCTTCCGGCGGCGGTGCGCCGCATCAGATCACCCCGCGGCCTCGTCGCGCCCCCCACCGAAAAGCTGCAGCGGACGACGGAGCAGACCCGAGAGAGGCTGCTGTCGCGATTCGGCCCTAAGCGGAGTCGCTGATGCGGTCGAGCACCTGCTGGAAAACCTCGTAGGGCTGAGCGCCCACCACCAGGTACTTGCTGCCGAACACGTGCGCGGGGATGGCGTTGATCCCGACTGACTCCGCCTCCATCCGGGTCTCGTCGATCACGGCCTCGTAGCGGCCGTCCTCGATGGCGCGGCGCAGCACCTCCGGGTCGAGCCCCACGCCCGCGCCGATGGCGACGAGGTCGTCGACGTTCTCGAGACGGCCGCTCAGCTCCCAGTGCGCCTTGAACAGGGCATGGTGCATCGCCTCGAAGCGTCCGCTCTCCCGGGCGAACTCGGCCGCGGCGAGCGCGCGTCGCGAGTTGATGATCACGTCGCGCGACTCCATCTTCAAGCCCACCTCGTCAGCGACTGACTGGAGCCGCCCCCGCATCGCCTCCGAGCGAGCGCGCCCGAAGTAGGCCTCGCGAGGGATGCCTTCGGGCGGCGCCTCAGGATGCAGCTCGAACGGTGCCCACGCGACCTTGACGAGCCCTTCGCTCTCCAGCCGTTCGACTCGGACCGAGTCGATGTAGCACCAGGGTCAGACGTAGTCGGAGAAGACGATCAGCTCGACCGGTTCGGTCGCCTCGGCCACGTCCAACATCGTCGCACTTCATGATTTGCGCGTGGATTTCCTCCGCTGGCTCGAGGTCGTGACGGGGATCGCCATGATCCTGATCACGTTCTACGACCTGTTCAAGTCGGTCGTGTTGCCGCGCCCCGCCATCAACAAGTTCGTGCTGATCCGCAGGGCGTTCTTCATGCTCTGGAACTTCTGGCTCTGGGCCAACGAGCGTCAGGCGCCCAGCCGGCGCGAAGGTTGGCTGGCGACGTTCGGGCCGATCGCCGTCCTCTTCATGTTCGCGACGTGGGGGATGATCCTGATGGTCGGCTACGCATTCATCATCGACGGCCTGCGTGATGAGGTGAGGCCGGTGCCCGGCGACTTCTGGGACTCGCTCTATTTCTCGGCCACGACGCTCGTGCCACTCAGCTATGGCGACCTCGTACCGGACGGTCTGGGCGCGCGCCTGACGGCGGTCTTCGAGAGCGCCACGGGCGTAGGCATCGCCGCGCTCGTCATCACATTGCTCTTTTCGCTGTACGAGGCGTTCCAGCGGCGCGAGGAGCTGGTGGTGACGCTGGACGCGATCGCCGGCGCGCCGCCGTCAGGCGTGCAGATCCTGGAGACGGTGGCGGAGCGCCAGATGCCTGGCAAGCTCGAAGAGACGTTCGACGAGTGGCGGGCCTGGATGGCCGCGGTGCTCGAAAGCCACCTCGCCTATCCCGTCCTGTTCTATTTCCGGTCCAGCCACGACAACGAGGCGTGGCTGAATTCGTTCGGCGCAGTAATGGACGCGGTGGCGCTGGTGCTAAGCGCGGTCGACGGCCCATCGCAGGGGTCAGCAAAGCTGACGCTCACGATTGGAAATCACCTGGTCGAGGACATGGTCTGGTATTTCGGCTTCGAACGATCCGAAGACGTGGGCGTGGAACGAGTCGAGTTCGACCAGGCGCTGGA
>VBIA01000016.1 GCA_005879985.1 Chloroflexota bacterium
AACCGCGTCGCTCCCGAACCGGAGTGGCTCACGAACAGCCGGCCCGGAAAGGCGATGGAACGGTTGGAGATGGCGTTCACTGCCGAGCGGCCGGAGATCAAGCGTGTCTGGGGTCAGCGGATAGCGGAGCAGACGCAGCAGATAAGGGATGCCGAGAATGCCGAGCCGGCGACCTGCGAACCGAGCGCGGACATGACGTCGCTGGTCAAGGAGGAGGCGCTGCGCCTTGGCTTTGATGCTGTCGGCATCGCGCGCTTCCACCGCACGTACGTGTATTCGAACTACACGGGTTTGGTCCGCTACAAGCACCTGATCGTGCTTGCGCTGGAGCGGCCGCCCGAAGACTTTGAGAACGAGATTCTTTCCGTGGACTACATGCACACGACGCAGCAGCTCATGCACGAGGGCACTGAACGGATGCTCGCGCTCACCGCCTTTCTCGGCGCTCGGGGCTACCGAGGCCAGGTCGTGGCGGGTCCGATCGGGATCAACATGGTCAAGGTGCTGCCCTACGCTGAGGAGGCCGGGCTGGGGCAGATGGGGCTGAACGGGCAGCTTCTGTCACCTTATTTCGGCAGCCGCTGGCATCCATTTGCCCTTTCCACCGACGCGCCGTTGACCCCCGACGGCCCGAGAGATTTCGGCATTCCCAAGCTTTGTGACTCATGCCAGGTGTGCGTGCGCCGGTGCCCTGGGCGCGCCATACCGAATGTCCGCGTGCACTGGCGCGGCGCCTACAAGAACAAGCTCGACGTGGAGAAATGCGTGCCCATGCTGATGCGCTATGCGACCTGCAACATCTGCACCAAGGTGTGTCCGGTGCAGAAGTATGGTCTGGCCGCGGTCGCCGAGCACTTCGAGGCCACCGGCGGCGAGGTGCTGGGCAAGGGCACCGAGGAGCTCGAGGGCTACACGCTGCCCGACCGAGGTCATCAGGCTGTGGGGATCCTGCCTCGATTCAGCAGAGACGACGCGCGAATTCGCTACGAGCTGCTCGATACGCTGCCGGCCGACGTCGAGCCCTGGGTACACCAGGTTGGGGAGGGCGGCGGAAGCTAGGTCTTAGGCCGAGCCGCCGCGAGGGCGTTCCACACCCGCTCCGGCGTGAGGGGCATGTCGATGTGCCTGACGCCCAGGTGTGAAAGCGCGTCGATGACTGCGTTCTGGATCGCCGGAGTGGAGCCGATCGTCCCCGACTCGCCGATTCCCTTGGCTCCAAGCGGATTGTTCGGGCTGGGCGTCTCAGTGGTGGCGGTCACGACCTGCGGGATCTCGCCGATGCTCGGAATCTGGTAGTCGAGCAATGAGCCCGTTCGCGGCGTGCCCTCAGCGTCGAACACGACCTCCTCGAGCATCGCCTGCCCGATGCCCTGGGCGATGCCGCCATGCACCTGCCCCTCGGCGAGCAGCGGATTGATGATGCGTCCACAGTCGTCCACGGCGAAGAAGCGGACCGTGCGCGCGTCGCCGGTCTCCAGGTCGACCTCGACCACTGCGCAGTGGGCCCCGAACGGGAAGCTGCCGTCACCTGCGAAATCGGATTCGGCCGCAAGGCCTGGCTCCATTCCGTCGGGCAGGTTCTTGCGTTCGCCTGCGGCGGCGACCAGTGACGTCCAGGAGATCGATCGGTCGGGCACGCCGGCCACGCCGACCGTGCCCCTGACAAAAACGATGTCCGCGGGATCGGCCTCCAGCAAGTGCGACGCGAGGTCGCGTGCCTTGTGACGCACCTGCTGCGCGGCCTGGTGAACAGCCGAGCCGCCGTGCTGCATCGAGCGGGACCCCACCGTGCCGGTCCCGCGCTCGATGGCGTCCGTATCGGAATGAATGACGCGCACCGCCTCGATCGGCATGCCCAGCTCTTCAGCCGCAATCTGGGCCAACGAGGTCTCGTGGCCCTGACCGAAGGATGTGGTGCCGCATCGCACGGTTGCCGTTCCGTCGCTCTCGATGCGAACCGCTCCCCATTCAGGACCGATCCCCATCGCGGTGACCTCGACATAGATCGACAGGCCGATGCCGAGCTGGTGGCGGTCGCCACTCTTGCGCCGCCTTGCCTGCTCTGCGCGCAGCTCTCGATACGACGACACCTCGAGCAGCTTGTCGAGCGCCTTCTCGTAGTCACCCGAGTCGTATGTGGCGCCGCCGGCCGTGGTGTATGGGAATCGATCGGGCGCGATGAGGTTGCGGCGCCTCAAATCGGCCGGGTCCATCTCAAGCTCGGCCGCCAGCATGTCCATCGCCCGCTCGACCATCGCGGCCGCTTCGGGCCGGCCAGCGCCGCGATAAGCCCCAAGGGGCGTCGTGTTGGTGACTACGCAGTGCGCTTCGAAATCGATTGCCGGGATTGCGTACACGCCCGATGACATCTGCCCCGTAAGCATCGGCAGCAGCATCGCGATTCCCGGGTAGGCGCCGACGTCGGCCAGGACCCGCGCGCGCAGGCCAACCAGGGTGCCGTCGCGCGTGGCCCCCAGCTCGACCTCCTGAATCTGCCCGCGCCCATGCGTCATCGCGACCATGTTCTCGGAACGGGTCTCGATCCACTTCACCGGCCGGCCGAGCTTTCGCGCGGCGGCCGCGACGACGATCAGCTCGGAGCGGGCGCCGGCCTTCGCGCCGAAGCCGCCGCCCATGTCGCCGACGACCACGCGGATATCGGCGAGCGACATGTCGAGCGACGACGCCATCTCTGCCCGAAGCCCGAATGGGACCTGGCTGGTCGCCCGGACCAGGAGGCGCCCTCCTTCAGGCACGACCAGGATCGCCTCCGGCTCCATTGGAACCGGCGCCAGCCGCTGATTTACGAATCGGCCCCGAATCTTGACGTCGGCGCCGGCGAGGACGTCTTCCTCGCGGCTGGAGTCGAAATGGCCCGCAATGTTGGAGCCATGTTCGGGGAAGAGCAGCGGTGCATCAGCGCGGCGGGCGACCTCGGGATCGACCAGGACGGGCAGCGGCTCGAGGTCGAGCTCGACCAGCTGGGCGGCATCGGCGGCCTGACCCGGGCTCTCCGCAACGACCAAGGCCACTGCCTCGCCCACAAAGCGAACGCGTTCCGTGGCGAGCGGCGCTCGTGCGAGGGTGGCGGCCACCATTGGAAAGCCGACCCGATCCGGCAGGCCCAGGTCAGCGCCGGTCAGGACGGCCACCACGCCTGGCGCGGCTGCGGCCGCTTCGACGTCCAACGACCGAATCCTGGCGTGAGCCAGGGTCGACCTCACAAAGGCGATGTGGAGACAGCCTTCGGGCTGCATGTCGTCGACGTAGTGACCGGTGCCGGTCACGAGGCGAGGATCTTCGCGCCGTCGCACCGCGTGGCCGAGAATCGAGCCCGGTGTCAGCGTCTGCATCGGCTCAGAGAGTAGCCGTTCTGGCCGCCGTGAATTTGAGCTGCCGATGAGCTACTGACCAGCGCGGGGCGCGGGGCGTCGGAGAAGCAGTGCGAAGGCGAGTGCGTGGGCGATCCACAGCATTGGCACAAGGATCGTCACGACATACCAGAACGAACCCATACCGAGGCGCGCGACGTCGTACCGGACGCCGCCTATGAGTGCATTTATGAGGTCCGCAGTACCAACAACGTTCGTAAGCCACACCAGCGCAATTGCGAAGCTCAGCCGTCCGCGTAGCGCGAGTAGCGTCACGACCGCCAGGACGCTTGTAGCGAGATCGCCGTAGGCGACGCCCGCGGCGAAGTCTCTGGGCAGGGCGCTGCCGGCGACTGATGTCACGAGCACAGTCGCGCCGATCGGCCGAAGTGCATGGACGAAGGTGAGCGCTGTGAACGCAGTCCTGCGGTCGAGGGACCTGAGCCATGGCCAGACGTACCACCAGGCCAGAAGACCGAAGACGATGAACGAGAAAAGGTTCTGGATTCCGAAGACGGCGAAGGCATCCACGATCGAAAAGTATGGCCCGCGCTCGGCCCTCCAATCGTCGTGGTGTCATTCCCCGCCGCGGCGTCCGCCCACTACGTGGCCGTCGGCTTCATTCGGGCCGGTTTGAGCCACGCGAGCTGCGAGTCGCCGCCCAGACTGCGATCTGCGCGCGAGTGTGTAGTCCGAGCTTGTTAAAGATGTGCTGCACGTGGTTGTCGACTGTCCGCTCTGAGATGAACAGGCGGGTTGCGATCTCCTTGTTGCTGAGGGTGCCGACCAGGACGGCGATCTCCATCTCACGCCGGCTGAGGGGGCCTGCGAGTCCAACCTCATCTCGCGCGGCAGGGCTTCGACTCGGCCAGAGTCGACGAAACAGCACGAAGGCAAAGACCACAGCCATCGCCGCTAGCAGCGCGGCCGGCCAGGGCACCTGGAGCAGGAGGTTGGCCACGAGTGTCCCGCCCGCAACGAGCAGTCCCCGTGGGTCGCTGAGGTCGCGAGTGACTCGCATCAGAAGTTGGACAGCACCGAAAGGAGCAGCGAGTTGAAGGCGCCAGGCGAATCGGCTCGGTAGTACCCGGCTTCAGAAGCGAGCGCGATCCGTGTGAGCGCTGTCGTGTCGGGTTGGTTGCCGTAGGCCATCGTGAACACCCGGATCACCCGATCTGGAGGCTGAGCCTGGAGCTCCCGCAGCAAGTCGTCAACAGGGCTTGACGTCCTGCCATTGCTGATGAGCACGATCGCCTCGATCCTGGTCGCGTCAAAGCCAGCGCCACCGAGCAGGGCCAAACCTTGATGCACGGCATCGATGAGCGCGGCAGGGCCGTCCTTAGCCGTCAAACCGCCAATCTTTGACTTGAGCGCTGTGCGCGTGGTGGCCAGCGGTCCGATTCGGACCAGCTCATCCAGGCTCGTCTTGCTGCCCGGAGTGACCGACAAACCGACCTGATCGTCATCCGCGAGCTCGGCCAGAGAATCGGTCAGCGACTGCCCTATCGCACTCAGCGTCGCACCTCCTGAGGCGGTCGCAACGTCAACCAACACGAGGACACGAGCACGCTTGCGCAGCGACGTCCATGAGGCCTGGATCGCCGCCAGGATCTGCGGCGGCGGCAAGCGAAGCACCGTCGACGGTTTGCTGGGGTCGAGGTTGTACCGGGCCGAGATCTCGGTGGGTGTTGGCGCTCCAAACCGATCGCGGAACCCCTGGGACTGGAATCGGCTCTGGCTTTTCGGCGCTAGCAGGTACTCAAGGAATCTAGTTGCGGCGCTCCTCTTCGCATCCGTGACCCAGGGTGCGTTCAGAACCGCGTACGGGTGATCCGCAAATAGGGTTCCCTCCTTTGGATAGACGGCGGCGAGCAGAACGTGCGGTGGCAGTGACGTCGGGCCGAGCGCTGGGTCGCCGGTGACATTGCCGCGGTTGTAGTTCCATACCTCCTTTTCCTCGACCGCGATGGCCGATACGTAACTGAGTGACTTGCCGCGTTGGTCGGCGGCACGCAGGTTGGTCAGGAATGTAAAGGCGGTATCGCCGTAATGCACCACCGAGCTTTCGACGCCCTTCACGAACTCGACAACCTTTGGGTCCTGCAGGTCCTGCGTAGCCAGGTCTGACGTCTTGCCGCCGGTGGCCGCGAGGTACGTCCCCACCAGGGCATGCAGCCCGGACGTGGAGATGTTCGGATTCGTCTTGCCGAGGCGAAAGCGACCCCATTCTGGATGTCCGTATCTCGCCCAGCCTTGCGGGTCTTCAGCCAGCTGGTAGATGTCCGACCAGCCGAGCGAACGACCCGGCCACCCGAGCGCCCTGGCCATTGGTTCCGGTAGTGCGACGACGAGGGGCGACTGAAACAGGCTTGGGTTGATGGTGTCGGCCAGCGGGGCAAGCCCTTGCGTCGAGCGATGCTCCTTTGACAGCTCGAGCCAGGCTGACGCCGCGGGCGACCACACGTCCGGGCGATCGCCGTAGGCGCTGGGCCAGGCGGCCCGAAGTCCTGCCTCGGCGGCGCCGGAGGCCACCGGCTCGACCGACACGCGGACGCAGCCGGCCGTCAAAGCACTTTTCGCGTTGAAGTCTTGCGCCACCTGCTGCATAAGGCTTGCCTTTTCCAGCGACGACGCGACAACGAGGCCGGTGCAGGTGGATTGCGGCGTCATGGCCTGAAGCGCGCCGAGCGATGCGGTGAGCACCACGGCGAAGGCGATTGTCGCCAGCAGCGGCCGGTCGAGCCAGCGCATCGCGGCCAAGCCTTGCCTCTTGTCGATAACCGTAATCTAAGCTGCCAGGCGGCCCTCTCCACCTGTCAGGCTCCCATTTCGTACTCACTCCCTCCCCTGAATTAATTGAGTACGCGAAATGAGCACTCGATGAGCGGTTTCTCGGATGTGCGCTCGACCGGCCCTGAATGACCCTTGCGGTCATGAACACAACGCTCGAACGAACTGAAATCGACCGGCTTTCCAGCGTCTTCGACGACACAAGCGAGCTGGTCGGTCGTCCTCCCGCCCGGCGCACGAAGATCGTGTGCACCCTCGGCCCCGCCACGACGGAGCCGGCCGCGATCCGCGACCTGATCGCCTCCGGGATGGATGTTGCGAGGTTCAACTTCTCGCACGGAAACCATGGGCTCCATCGACAGACGGCGTCAGCCGTGCGTCACGCGGCGAGCCAGCTGGGTCGGCCCGTTGCATTGATGCAGGATCTGCAGGGTCCCAAACTGCGGATCGGCTCGCTTCCCGGTGGGTCACTCGAGCTGGCCGTGGGTCAGCGCGTCGAGCTCGCGCCTGGCCGCCTAACCATCGAGAGCTCCACGATTCCGGTGCCGCACGCCGAGCTGCTGGCGGCCCTGCGGCCGTTGGATCGGGTGCTCTTTGGCGACGGCGAGGTCGCAGTCTCGGTCAGCTCGCGTTGGCGGAGCCGAGTGGAGTGCACAGTCGTCGAGGGAGGCTGTTTGGCCGAGCACAAGGGGATCTGTGCGCCGGGCCGGCCGTTCCACGCGCCGATCCTCGGCCCCGGTGACCTCGCGGACATGGCATTCGGCGAGAGCATCGGCTTCGACCTCCTGGCGGTTTCCTTTGTCCGAGCCGCTTCCGAGGTCCACGAAGTTCGCCGGCTGACGCGACGCTTGGGCTGGAAGGTCGCGATCGTCGCCAAGATCGAGACTCAGGAAGCGCTTTCCGATCTCGATGCGATCGTCGCGGCCTCCGACGCGGTGATGGTTGCGCGCGGCGATCTCGGTCTGCAGCTGCCGCTGGCGGAGTTGCCGGCGGCGCAGAAAACCATCATCCGGACCGCCAACCGAGCGGCAGTGCCGGTGATCACAGCGACACAGATGCTCGAATCGATGGTTACCAGCGTGCGGCCCACGCGCGCCGAGGCGTGCGACGTCGCCAATGCGGTTTGGGACGGTACCGACGCCGTGATGCTGTCGGCCGAGACCTCAGTCGGGCAGCATCCGGCGCTCGCGGTGCGGGTCATGGCAGACCTCTGCCTGGGCGCCGAGGCGTGGTCGCTGGGGGAGGGATAGCCCAGATGGAGTGGCTCTTCCTCGCAGCTGGATTCCTCGCGATCGGAGCGGCTTTTGTCACTCGTCGAGCGGCAAGCGGCCGGTCCACCGATGAAGGGGCGCTTCGCGCCACCCAATTGCACGAGTACGAAGCCGCCTACCTTGCCAGCGGCGCCGAGGGCGCGGTCGGAGCGGCCATCGGGAGCCTCGTGTATCGGGGCCTGCTGACCGCGAGCCCCTCAGATCGCACCATCACGGCGGCTTCTGCGGTGCCCGGCATGGCGCCTGTGCTCGAGCGGGCGATCCACGCCGCCGCGACGCCTGCACCAGTACGGGTCGGTGACGTTGCCCGCGCGGTGTCGCTCCAAACCTCGATGCTGAAAACGTCTCTTGTCGATCGTGGGCTGCTGCGACCACTTGCCGATCGCCTGGAGATCGGCGCCTTCGCGGCGATGGCCTTCGCCATCACCTTCACGGCCGGCACCGCTCTGGCGACCCTGATCACCGGCCGGCCGGTTGGCAATGCGCTGGTGTTCTTCGCGGTTGGAGTCGCCGCCGCATTTGTGGCGACCGGGCCGCCCCGGACGGCGGCAGGAAATCAGCTGATCAAGATGCTCAAACATGATTCCGAACCGCTGAAGACCGCTCTGGCGCACTCGGGAGCGGGAATTGCCGCCGGCGACGTGGCGCTTGCGATAGGTCTGTACGGAGGCAGCGTCCTCGAGTCGACACCTCTCGGATACCTCGTCGACTTGATCCGCCCCCGCCGGGACAACAGCTGCGGCGCATGTGGCGGATGCGGAGGCTGTGGGTGCGGAGGATGCGCGTGATCGCCGAGCGCGGGAGGACTGCAATCGGCGCCGGTTGGCGTCCAGAGCTGGCGCTCGTGATCGATCAGAACCCGGCGCTCGACTTTCTCGAGGTGACCGCCGAGAACATCGACCTCGCCGCCGTGCCGGCGGCGCTGCAGCTACTCCGTGACCGCGGGCTCCCGATCACCGTCCATGGCCTGTCGCTCTCGCTGGGGGGCACTGAGCCAATCAACCGCGGCCGGATCGAACGCCTCCGCCGGCTGGCGGAGAAGCTTGGCGCTCCGCTGGTCAGTGAGCACGTCGCGTTCGTCCGCGCCGAGGGCGTCGAAGTTGGTCATCTGCTGCCGGTGCCCAGGACTGAGGTCGCGATGGACTTGCTGGCGGAAAACGTGGGCACGGTCAAACGCATCATCGGTCGCCCACTTGCCCTGGAAAACATCGCGACTTTCATCGAGTGGGGAGATGGTGAGCTGGATGAGCCCGCCTTCTTCTGCGAGCTGCTGGAGCGGACCGACTCGCTGTTGTTGCTTGACGTCTCGAACCTCTACGCCAATTGCAGGAATCACGGCTGGGACGCCAACGCGTATCTCCGCCGGATGCCTCTTCATCGCCTGGCCTACGTTCACATCGGCGGAGGAGTGGAGCGTCATGGCTTGTACCACGACACCCACGCTCACTCATTACCCGAAGGCGCGCTGAATCTCCTCGAAGAGTTGTGCGCCATCGTCAGACCACCGGCCGTGATGCTGGAGAGGGACGATGAGATCGACCAACGGTTCGACCTCGCCCTTGAGCTGGCCCGCATGCGCGGCGCGATCGAGCGTGGCGAGCATCGCCGTAATGGATCCTGATCGCATCCGGCCATTGGCGACAAGGCAGGCTCAGCTCGTGCGGTCACTGCTGGGCGAAGGAGTACCCCCGGCTGGAGTCGACCTCCACCGGATCAGGGTCACGCGACGGCAGCTCGCGTTCAAGCGCTGGCGAATGTGGTCGAAGGCATGGCCTGCCCTCAGTCGCGAGGTCGCTCTGGAGGATCGCGATGCTCTGCTCCGCTTCCTGATGTCCGAGCCGCTTGATTCCAGCCACCCAGGACTGGCCGACGGGTTTCGGGTGGCGCGCCGACTGGATCGAGAGGGTCGTCTGGGACCGGCCGGGCGGCGTGAGTTGTTCGCTGTGCAGTTCGTGTGGCGCGAACGCCACGGCTCCATGGTGAGACGCCGTTGGCCGCGCATCGGATTCAGCGCGGAGCCAGACGGCTTGCTCATTGCTGTCTACGCCGTCCGGGCATGGCTATTTAGGCTGCCGATTCCGCGCAGCGCAGCGCAGCCCCCAACGCCCGATCCCCCTGAGCCCGAAGACCGTCGAGTATCACCTGCGCCACGGTCAGGAACCGAATATTTGAACGCGGTGTAGTAGCGCTGTGCGGCTGTCCACTCTCGGAAAGGTCGGGGCTGCGATTGCGGTGGTCGCCGTTCTGGCCGCGGTCGGTGGAGTCACCTTGATCATTCATGGCCGGCCACAGGCGCTCGGCCTCGCGCAGACAGCGCCGAAATCCCCGGCGCCATCACCGTCCCCAGATGATCCGCTGGCGCTGGCATGTCGCAGGCCCGCGGTGCCCGGTAATTCGACGCCGGGAATTGATGGATTGTGGACGACTCAGCCGGGTTCGGTCGTCGGCTACCGCGCCCATGAGAAGTTCGCCGAGCTGACCTCCCCCCATGAGGCGGTGGCGAGAACAGAGCGGCTCAACGGTTGGATCCTGGTCGCCACCAGCGCCGGCTCAATCCAGCTCCTTACCGGATGCATCGCAGTCGATGTGCGGACACTGCACAGCATCGACGAGCTTCCAGGCTTCAACACCGCGGACCGCGACAGGAGCGCGAATGAGATGCTCGGCGCATACTCGCACCCCTTTGTGATTTTCCAGCCTTATCCGGTATCGCTGGCATTGGACCCGAGCTCCACCGCCGTCCAGCACGTACGGCTTGCAGGCGATCTCCAGATCCGCGAGGTCGCCAAGCAGTCCACGTTCGCGCTTGACGTTCGTTTAAAGGACAACCAGCTGTCGGCGGCCGGAAACACGATGGTTCAGGTAGGAGACTTCGGCGTCGAGGTACCTCAGGAGGCCGGCGGTTTCGTAAGAGTGGATCCCCAAATCACGCTTGAGGTGTCACTCGTCCTCCTCAAGGTTTGACCCCTATTCGACCTCGGTGCGAGCTCTGAAGATCACCCAACCCGCCAGCGCGATCGCGAGCAGCAAGCGCGCCCACGGCAGGATCTCGCCCATCCGGTCGAACGAGCTGAGCATCCCGCTCGGCAGCTGAACGCTGAGCACGCCTGTCGATGAGGAAGCGCTCAATGACATCATGGCCAGCCACAAGGTCAGGACTCCCAGGACCTTGACACGCTGCGTGGGTTCCATGGCGTGAGGTTCTCGTCGCCTGCAGTCGGCGGCACGGCCTTGTGCGATGGGATTGCGATCGGTTTCCCGTCAACCCAGCACGGCTTGCGGCATCCCGCCGTCAGCGTGCCGT
This sequence comes from Chloroflexota bacterium, assembly GCA_005879985.1. Classification (GTDB taxonomy): domain Bacteria; phylum Chloroflexota; class Dormibacteria; order Dormibacterales; family Dormibacteraceae; genus CF-118. The sequence continues at coordinate 10,737 of VBIA01000016.1, forward strand.
CATCCCTGAGGTGACGCAATGCGGACCTGAGGCGTACCGTTTATCCAGACCAGCAGGGAGGGTGGGCATGAGCACCGATGGTGCGTTCGATCGCTTCACCAGGACCGTGGACGCAGCCGCCGCCATCGCAGGCATCAAGGACGCCCGGCTGCTGGAGCGGATCAAGACTCCGGAGCGCATCCACGAGGTTTCGGTCCCGATCGCGCGCGACGACGGCTCGCACGCGATCTTCACGGCCTATCGAGTCCAACACAGCTCCGCCCGCGGCCCTTACAAGGGCGGCATCCGCTATCACCCGAACGTCAGCCTCGACGAAGTCAAGGCGCTCGCTGCCTGGATGAGCATCAAGACCGCCGTGGTCGACATCCCGCTGGGGGGCGGCAAGGGTGGGATCACGGTCGACCCGAAAACGCTTTCCAGGACGGAGCTGGAGGCCCTTACCCGTTCGTACACGGAGCGCATCTGGCGTGTGATCGGCCCGCAGGTAGACGTTCCCGCCCCCGACGTCAACACCAACTCGCAGACGATGGACTGGATCGCCCACGAGTACGGCCGGCAGAGCCGGACCATCTCGCCTGCGGTCGTGACCGGCAAGAGCCTCGCGCACGGCGGCTCGGCAGGGCGCGACACCGCGACGGCGCAGGGCGGATTCGAGGTGCTGCACGATGCGCTGGGCGCGACGGGGGAGAGCATCGACGGCGCGACGGTGGCCATCCAGGGATTCGGCAATGCGGGTGCCAACGCCGCGATCCTTCTCCACCGTGCCGGTGCTCGGGTAGTCGCCGCGTCGGATTCGACGGCCGCGGTCTTCGCGGCGGACGGCCTGCCCGTCGGCCGGCTGGTCGAGCACAAGGCCAAGGGCGGAAGCTTCGCCGACCTCGCGGACTATGAGAAGCGGCCAACCGAGGACCCGCTGTTCGCGGAGGCGGACATCCTGGTGCCGGCCGCGCTCGAAGGCCAGATCACGTCCGCCAACGCCGAGCGAGTCAGGGCGCGCTGGATCCTGGAGCTCGCGAATGGACCGACAACCCCGGAGGCGGACGCCATCCTCGAGCGGCGCCGCGTAAACGTGCTCCCGGACATCCTCGCCAACGCGGGTGGCGTGGTCGTCAGCTACTACGAATGGCTGCAGAACCTGCACACGGAGAAATGGCTGCGCGAGGAGGTCGAAGCGCGCCTGGCGGTGACGATGCGGCGGGCCTACGAGCGCGTGTCAGAGCTGGCCACGTTCAGGCGGGCTTCGTTCCGGCTCGCCGCGTACGCGATCGCGATCGAGCGCATCGTGGCGGCCCTCAGAGCGGAGAGCAGCGAAGGCCGGATCGTTCTCGGCCGCTAGAAGCAACAAAGGCAAACGCTGGAGGCGCTGTGCCACCGGCGTTCGCCATCTGTGTCTTGTTAAGCCGACCGCTTCTTCGGCGTGTAGTACTCCTTCCAGATGAGGCGGTGGATCGGCACCCAGCGCGGAATGTCGCGCAGCACCGGAATGAGAGGCACCAGCGCAAGCGCGACGGTCAGCGCCGTCATCAGGATGATGATCCCGAGGTCGGCGTTGCCTCCGTTCAGACCGATGATTCCGTCGTCGCTGGTGAAGGGGAACACCTGGTACCACATCGTGTACAGCCACAGCCATGTCTGGCCGGGGTAGCTCCCGGTCTCGTTCATCATTCCCCACTGGCTACCCGTCAGGTTCGCATCGGTGGCCAGCCCGTCGAGGTAACCGCTGTCACCCATGAAAAGCAGGGCCTGCGTGTAATCGGTCTGGTAGAACCTGCCGTTGACCATCAGCAGGCCATCGAGCCCGCCGGACTGGGCGACGCCCAGGAGGTTGTTCATCATCACGGGCAGCGGCCCATAGTCGCCGTCGGCCACCGCGACCTTGGCGTCCTTCACGGTCGCCTTGCCCAGAGCGTCGGCGTAGGCGCTGAGCCACGCCGTTTGCTGGTCCGCATTCGCCGAGTCCCACTGGCTCAGCGCCGTGCCGAGCTCGCTGTTGCCGTAGCTTGCCGTCTTGAGCGGCTGGATGACGAACGCGCCGGCCGAATCGACGGGGATCCGCTGGCCGAACCAGATCTGCGGAGCTATCGGGCCCCAGCTCTGCTCGCCACCTGCGTTGTTGTATGGCGCGCCGTAGCCGGCGCTCGTGGTGCTTCCCTGAAGCTCGCTGGTGGCGGTGGTGACGAAGTCGACCGGGTCTGTTTGGGCCCAGCCGGCGATGGTCACCGGTGGGATGTCGGGCGATGAAAGCACGGCGGCCAGCACCAACGTGAGTGCGGCGATGCCGACCAGCGCGTAGGTCAGCTCCTTGACGAGGTCGTACGGCCTCATCCGGACGCCGCGGTAGTACTCCTCCTGTGTCACATGGGCCTTGGCCTTCATGACGGCGAACCTCCTTCGCGGTCAATCGGCTTGACCACGCCGCGCGCTCGAACCATGACGATGTGAACCACGACCAGGAACGTGACCACGATCGGGAGCAGCATCACGTGCAGCCCATACATCTGGCCGAAGTTCAGGACGTTGAAGAACGCGCCGATGCCGGCCCCATTCATCGCGTCCTTGGCGTTGATGGCGATGAATTGTGAGTCGAAGTTCTGCTGTGAGAGATAGCCGGTGAATGCAGTCAGGATGCTGCTTCCGAAGATGACCACTCCGATCATCCAGGTGGCAGCGCGTCCCTCGCGCCAGCCCGCCATGAAGTACTGGCCCCAGAGGTGCAGCACCATGAAGATGAAGAACAGCTGCACAGACCAGAAGTGGAGGCTGTTGAAGAATCGTCCGAGGCTCGAGACATGCCACCACTGCGGGCCCATGAACGAGAGCACGACGCCGCTCACGACCACCCACACCAGCGCAGCGATGGTGATGACGCCAAAGACATAGACCCACGACCCGACGTAGTAGGGCTGGCGGTGGGGGAGAAGGTGATCCATCGGGAGCACACGGTCGACCCATTGGCGGGTGCGATACGTCCAGCCGCTGTCGGCAGCCTCCTTCGCCCTGTTCCCTGTCGTAGCCGGTTTGACTTCTGTGGCCTCAGGCATCCCTGTCGCTCCCGTGCGGGAACGGCGCCACAAGCGCCACCGCGAAGAGCACGAGCATCACGCCGATCACGATCAGGTTCGGGTACGAGATGTGGATGAAGGCCCAGTCGAAATACTGCGCGGGTGTGTCCATTCAAGGTCTCCTTTGATTTGCGATGGGCAGAATTTGACCCTGCGGTCGGGACCCCGCATCAGGGCCTTCAGGCCCCCCCATCAAGGGACCATCGGTCGGAGCTTTCTCCAGCCGCATCAGTCGTCCCGCCACGCGATGACGCGCATCAGGTCACGCCTGCTCACGATTCCGATGACGCGGCGCCCACGGACGACAGGCATCCGCTTCTCACCGACCGTCAGCGAAGACCGGGGGTCGCGCCGGGTTTGCATCGGCTCGAGGTCCGCCTCCGAGACGATGCCGACGAGTGCCTCCTTGGCATCGAGCACCGGCAGCGCCGAGATCCCGTGCTCGACCAGGAGACGTGCCGCCTCTTTCACTGGCGTCGATGGGCTCGCTGTGATCACCGGGCTCGACATGATCTCGGTGACCTTCATTCCCCCAACGCTGCGGCGACGGATCGCCGAGTGGCAGGGCCGAAAGTCCTTTCGCAGGCGCCAAACGGCACCCCTGAAGACATGCCGATCGGCAGTGGTCGGTCGCCTTCACAAGCGGTTCACTAGGCGCCAGGAGCCGTCCAGAGCTCAAACCAAAACCTCAAGAGAGGACAACGACAAGGAGGAATTCGGTGAACGCGGCAATTCGGTGGAGGATCGTCACTCTTCAGGCGGTGATGGTGGTCGTGCTGGCGGCCGCCGGCGGATTTGCTCTCTACGAGGGCACCTTCGTGACGGGCATGATTCACGACGAGCTCGTCTCCCAGCAGATCTCATTCCCCGGCACCGACCAGATCAAGGCCGGCGGGGCGCTCGACCCGGCGAAGTTCTCGGCTGAGATCCGGAACTACGCTGGCCAGCCGGTGGACAACGGCGACAAGGCTCGGGTCTACGCCAACGACTTCATCGGCGTGCACCTGCAGGGCGTGGCCAAGGGCCAGACCTACTCCCAGGTGAGTGCTGCCCTGTCGGTGGCCAACACCAAGCTGGCGGCGATGTCCAAGGACGACCCCGGCTACGCGGCCCAGCAGCAGCTGGTCACGACGCTGGGCGCCCAGAAGCAGACTCTGTTCATGGGCGAGACGCTTCGCTCCAACCTGCTCAACGCCTACGGCTGGGACACCGTCGGCACCTACAGCATCTACGCGGGCTTCGCGCTGCTGCTGATCGCGATGGTGGTGCTGGGCGCGCTGGCTTTCGAGCTGTTCGTCGCCGGGCGCAAGCCCGAGAGGATCAAGGTCGCGCAGAAGATCGCTGCTTGATAAGCGGCTAAGGACGGACGCTCCGGCGGGGATCGCCCCGCCGGAGCTGTTTTCTATTTAGAGGTTTAACACCAACTCTTCTTGCTAGCCTGCCGAACCAGGAGGCGTGGTGTGGCGGGCTAGGTACGCAGCCGCCTCTGCGCGGCGCGCCACCTCGAGCTTTGAAAGAATCGCCGACACGTAGTTCTTGACCGTTTTCTCGGCGAGCTTCAGCTCCTTGCCGATCTGTCCGTTGGTCTGGCCCCTTGCTATCAAGGTCAGGATGCGCTCCTCTTGCGCCGACAGCCGCGCCAGCTTCTCGTCGCGCATGGTCTTGCCCTTGCGCAGGCGGTCGAGAACCGAACGGGTGACCTCGGGGTCGAGCAAACTCCGGCCCGCGCCGACCTCGCGGATGGCGCGGATCAGCTCACCTCCGCGGATTTGCTTCAGGACGTAGCCCGCGGCTCCTGCCATGATCGATGCGAACAGCGCCTCGTCGTCGGCAAACGACGTGAGCATCAGGACCTGAGTCTTCTCCAGCCGCGCGCGGATCTCGCGTGTGGCCTCGATGCCGCTGCCGTCGGCAAGCCGCACATCCATCACGACGACGTCCGGCTTCGTGCGTTCCGCCTGGGCGATTGCCTCCTTGACCGAGCCGGCCTCCGCGACGACGGTCAGGTCGTCGTTGGTATCGATCAGCGCCTTGACCCCGTCGCGGACGACCTCATGGTCGTCAACAAGCAGGATCCGGATCCTCTCCTTCGACACTCGCGCTATGGTCGCATGGCCGCGGCGTGCTCGCGAGGCCCGCCGTCGCCAGTGCGCTGCAGCGGCACGGTAGCCGTCAACCGCGTCCCCTTCGCCGGTGCGCTTGACACCTGCAGCTCCCCGCCAAGTCCCAAAGCTCGCTGGCGCATGTTGCGCAGGCCGTTGCCGTGCGAGCTTCCGCTTGCGTCGAACCCGACGCCGTCGTCCCCGATTGTCAGGACGGCGTTCGACTTGCGTCGCACGAGCGTGACCGACGCACGACCGGCCTTCGCATGGCGGGTCACGTTGGAGAGAGCCTCGCGCGTCAGCTGGACGATCTCATGCGACTGCGCTGACAGGGCGGCGGCCGTCTCGGCGTCCACTGAAACCTGGACGGTGACACCTGACTTCGAGGTGACCTCCTCACCGAGTTGCCTTAGCGCCCGGTCCAGCTGCCTGTCGGCCAGGATTCCCGGGCGGAGCCCGAAGATGTAGTTGCGCAGGTCACGGATCACGCGGTCGAGCTCGCCGACCGCTGCCTCGATGCGGGCGGCCACGTCCGGTGAGCCGGCGCCCAGTGCCGTTCCCTGCAGGCCCATACCCACCGCGAACAACGACTGGATGATGCCGTCGTGCAGCTCCTTGGCGATGCGTTCGCGCTCGTCCATGAGCTGGAGCCTGCGTTGGTCGCCCTGGGCCCGGCCGTACTCGATGGCGATCGAGGCTTGATCGGCGAACGTCTCGACGAGGCTGATGGCCTGCCCCGTGAAGATTCGCCCAGCCTTCTGGTTGGCGACCATCAGCGTCCCGGTCGCGCGGCCGCGCACGCGCAGCGGGACGAAGATCGCCGGACCGACCCGTCCCGCCCGCATCATCGGTGGATAGGCGCGGCGCTCTGCGCTCGCATCGTGAAAGACGAGCGGTTGGCCGGTGCGCATGACCTCACCCGATATCGACCGGTCTGCGGGCACGCTTTGCCCTGACAGCCTTGTCGCCGGGTCGCCCGCCGCCGCGGCTACGATCAGCTGCCCTGGAGCCTGTGTGGTCGTGACGATGGTCGCCATGTCGGCCTTCGCCAGCTCTCTGGCGCTCTCCGCGATGCGGTCGAGCAGTGAATCCGCCTCGGCACCCCCGAGGATCTCGCTGGTGATGGTTCGCAAAGCATCCAGCCAGCGCTCGCGCAGCCGCATCTCTTCGTAGAGCGACGCGTTCGCAATCGCCACGCCGGCCTGGGTCGCGAGCACCACCAGCGCTGTTTCGTCCTCGGCGTTGAACTCTTTGGCGTTTCGCTTCTCGGTCAGGTAGATGTTTCCGAAGACCTTGCCCATGGCGACCACCGGTGCTCCGAGGAACGAATTCATCTCTGGGTGATGGGCGGGAAAGCCTACGGACGCCGGGTGGTCGGCGATGTTGGATACGCGGACCGGTTGGGGATGGGCGATGAGGTAGCCGAGCAGCCCTTCGCCACGCGGCAGGGCGCCGATCTCATTCCGCTGGCGGGCTGAAAGACCGGTGGTGAAGAACTCGGTGATCANNNCGACGATGCGCTGTAGGACGATCGGGAGCGACAGCTCGGAGGCCAGCGCCAGCCCGGCCTCGAGCAGCATGTCGCGCGCGTCGCTGCCCCGTCTCACGGCGAGGACTTTACCCCGCCCGAGGCGCCATCGTTTGCCCGGTTGGTTGTGGTTGCGAAACTCTCCTTTCTGGATCGATCGACCCCTGCGCATAGGGACCATCGGCCCTATAGGAACCCACTGACGGATGGAACGCTTGTGCCATGGAACCGACGAGCTCCCTGCCGCGGCGTCGAACCGTCACCGACGTGATGACGACCAGCGTTCACATCGCCGGACCCCAGACGCCGTTCAAGCTGCTTGTGCGCCTGATCGAGGAAAACCGGGTGAGCGCCATTCCCATCGTGGACCAGCAGGGCATGCCCATTGGGATCGTCTCGGAGGCGGACCTGCTCCTGAAGGAGCGCCGATCCGAGCTGGAGCACGAGGACCTTGCACACGTCCGCAAGCGCCGCGAGCAGCGCACGAAGGCGGATGCCGTCGTGGCGTCCGAGCTCATGACGTCTCCGCCCATCACCGTGCCCGTGACCGCGACCCTGCCGGAGGCGGCGCGGCTGATGCAAGAGCGGAATGTGCGACGCCTCGTCGTGATCGATGGCAACGGCCGGATCGCGGGCGTCGTCAGCCGAAGCGATCTCCTGCAGGTCTTCCTGCGCACCGACGAGGAGCTCCGCCGCGAGGTGAAAGACGAGCTGATCCCAGCTGTGTTGCTCGAGGCAACGGGTGAGGTTCGCGTCGACGTTCGCTGGAATGTGGTGACTCTCAGCGGCCAGGTCGATCGTCTCAGCGACGCCCGCATCCTCTCTCGGATGACCGGCGACATCGATGGCGTCGTGTCGGTGATCGACCACCTCACATACCGGTGGGACGACACAAAAGTCCCCGCCGGGCCGGTAGGGATCGACCGCAGGTACACCGCTTTCTAAGCTCGGCTGGCTGCGGCGCGCACCAGGCCGGCCGGTGCCGTCAGGCGCCGTTCAGAAACGGAATCACTGCCTCAGAAAGGGCCGTGCTGAGGTTGATGTCGTAATGAGTAAGGCCCGGAAGGATCGCCAGGCGATGGTGGGTCATGCCGGAGCGGTCCCAGCTTGCGTCGCGCTTGCCGCCACCCAGAAGACCGAAGAACTCGACGGCGTGCGACGGGGGCAGCCCGTCCGCGTCACCGACCACGATCATCACCGGCATCGGCAGCGCGGCTACCTGCGCGCTCCAGTCGTAGTCGATCTTCAGCGCGGCGGCCAGCTGGGTCACGAGGGTCGGCCAGTCTTCTTTGCTCGGTGCGATTCGCTCGTACGCCTCGTACATCGGGGTGTGCTTCAACGGCTCCGCCGTTTCGGGCCCCATCGCGTCCATGCCGGCGGTCATCTCGGGATACCAACCGCTTCGCTTGAAGACGGTGGAAACGACGACGAGGCGGTCCACCAGCGAGGGATGCTGGATCGCGGCGCGCAGGGCGACCGCTCCACCAAGCGAGAAGCCCATGATCGCCGCGCGCTGCAACTTCAACTCGGTGATCAGGGCAGCGATGTCGTCGCCCATCGTTTCGAAGCGCATGGGTCGCTGGTCAGCGGGCGAGCGCCCATGTGACTGGAGATCGACCCCGATGACGCGGCGCTGCTTTGCGAGCAGCTCCAGGTTGGGGCCGAACATCTCGACCGAGCCGAAGCCGCCGTGGAGCAGAATCAGCGGCGACCCGGTTCCGAAGACCTGGTAGGCCAGGTCGATTCCATTGACGTGCGCCAGCTGTGGGCCCGCAATAATCTTGCTCATTCCTCTGAATCTACGACCTGGCGCACAGCCGATCGCCGAGCTCGCTGAGCGAGACGTAGACAATTAACGCCCTCTCGTGCTGACTCCTTTAAAGAACCCCGGCTACGTCTGGCTGTGGTGGAGCAACGCCTTTTCGTCGTCAGGGCGGTGGGCGCTGGTGTTGATCCTGAGCTTGCAGCTCCTGCAGACGACCCACTCATCGTTCTGGGTTGGGCTCGGCTTGTTTCTCACCCAGGGCCCGGTCATCCTGCTGGCTCCAGTCTCTGGCGCCCTGGCCGATCGCTTCGATCGGCGGACGCTGAATGTGATGTCGGCGGCCATGGCCGGCGTTACCACGGGCCTCATGGCGTTGACGACGTGGCTCGGTATTTTGACTTTGCCGGTCGAGCTGGGTCTGAGCCTGTCCTACGGTGTCGCGTTTGTTTTTCAGCTGACTCTTCGAAGCACACTGGTGCCGAGCATCGTGCCGCCGGCGCAGCTGGTGAGCGCCGTTTCACTGTTCCAGGTTGGCACGCAGGGCGCTCAGTTCCTCGGCCCAGCGCTGGCCACGCCGCTGCTGGTGAATGGCGGGCCCGCTCTCGCCTGGCTTTTCTGTACCGGGCTCTACGCGGCCTCGGCCCTTACGTCGATACCTGTCGGCCCCACGCGGGCGCGTAGAGCGATCGGGAATACAGCGGGAGTTCTGCAGGGCTCGTTCCGTTACCTCTATACGCGTCCGCTCGTCTGGACCGCGATCTGGGCCGTCTCACTTCATTGCGCCCTGACCATGGCGTACCAGGGCATGCTGCCGATGTTCGTCAGCATGGACCTTCGAGCCCCGGCCTCGTCGTATGGCGCCCTCCTCACGTCGATCGGCCTCGGTGCCGCGCTCGGAAGCCTCGGGCTGGCCCGACTCTCCGCTGTTCGATTCCGGCCGGCGCTGTTCGCGATCTCTCTGGTCGGCAGCGGGATCAGCCTCGCGGTCATGGCGGCGACACCTTCTGTCACAGTCGCAATCGCCAGCGGGTTTTTCGTCGGCGCCACCCAGGCGGTGTTCATGTCGATGGCGCTTGCGCTCATCCAGGGATCGGTGGACGACGAGTTCCGAGGCCGGGCGACCAGCGTCTATCAGCTGATCACGATGGCGCCGATGGCGATCTTCGGTTGGGGCATGGGGGGCCTCGCGGACATTACCGAGCCTCGTCCGCTGATGATCGTCAGCGGAATCGGCTTCATGGTGGTGATGGCGATATTCCTGTTCGCCTCACCCTGGCTCCGCGCGCTGTTTGGAGTGAGAGCCTGGGTCAGCGGATCGCAGCCGGCGACGGTACCAGCCCTTACGTGAGGGGAGGGCGACAGACACGAAAGCGCCGGGGCCACAGAACCCCGGCGCGAAACAGACTGACTAAAGCGCGAGAAGAGGTCTTACCTCTTCTTTGATGCCTTCTTCTTGGCTGTCTTCTTCGCAGCCTTCTTCTTTGCGGCCATGGTGAGTTACCTCCTTCGACTTATTCCGGACCCTTAGATGTTTTCTGGCGGGGCCCGATAATTTCAAACGAAAGGTTTGCGGCTCGCATTTTGTTGGCCTCTGTGCTGGCAACCACGAACTGCATCTCCTTGCAATCGCTGTGATAA
>VBIA01000017.1 GCA_005879985.1 Chloroflexota bacterium
ACCACCACCGCCTCGGTGAGAGGGACGCTGTTCGAGGTGCTGGTCAACGGCGACGGCACGGTCGTGATCAAGCTCTTCATCGGCGGCCTTGACGTGGACGGCAAGAGCGGGCACCTCCACCTCACCGAGGGCCAGCAGGTCACGGTCGACGCAAACGGCAACATCGGCGCGCCCGGGCCGATCACGCCCGACCCCAACGACCCGTTCAGCCAGGAAGTCGCCGCGATGGAGCAGGTCGAGACCCAGACCACGCCGGGCACCGAGCAGGACTTCACCGGCGGGCTGCTGCACAACGGTCAGGTCCAGTCCTTCACATACGCATTCGCGGTGCCGTCAGCCGGCGGCAGCGACTTCAAAGCCGCGCTGGCCTATCCGGGCAGCTTGATGGAGCTCCGCATCACCGACCCGGCGAACCACGTTTACACCAAGACGGGTCCATCGCCGATCGTGATCACGATCCCCGACCCACCGGGCGGCATCTTCAAGCTCGACGTCATCGGCGTCAGCGGGCTCGACCCAGACGGTGAGGTGCCGTTCTTGAGCGTCGCGACTCTCGAGCCGTGCGCGACCGCGAACATCGAGCAGAACGGTGCGGTGCGGCACTCGTGGACCGGTCCCGACCTCGCAGGCGCGATCAACGTTTCCGGCCTGAGCGACGTGAAGGTCAACATCATCGGCGACACGACCGGCGGCGCCATCATCAACGGCAGCGCGACGTACAACGGCATCGGGCTCGCCGGCACGCTGCTGCTGTACGCGCACGGCGGCAACATCGGCGTGATCCCGCTGGCCGCATCCGCGTTCGGCATCTCGATCCCGCCGCTACAGGCGGGGCAGCAGATCGCGTCAACCCTGGGTCAGGATCCTTCCAACATCAGCCTCGGGTTCCATGTCGAGCGCCTGTTCACATGTCAGAACGTGCTGATGATCGAGGGTCGAACCGCCTAGCGGCCGATCACCAGGTGGCTCAGGCGCATCAGCAGCGACAGTCCCTCGCCGTCGAGAAACCACGTGATCCCGGCGACGCCCACGACCAGCACCAGCAGACCGCTCACGACCATGCTGCCGCGGTGCATGTGCGGGTGGAGCCAGTGCACTTCTTCCTCTTTCGGCGCGGGCGGATCTAGCGAGTCACTCAGCCCCTGCAGCAGCTCGCCGGCGGTGGCAGGCCTCCGCGATGGGTCGCGATCCATCGCCTGCTGCAGAGCCTGCGCGAAGCCCTCAGGCAGCTCAGGCATCAAATCCTTCGCGCTGGGCGGCGGCTCGTAGAGCCTCCGGCTCAGCGTCTCGATCCAGCTGCGTGAAGTGAACGGTCTCTGTCCGGTGACCGTGTGGAAGATGACGGCCGCGAGCGAGTACACGTCCGCGCGCGAGTCCACCTCGCGGCCGACGAGACGCTCCGGCGCGACATAGTCCGGCGCCATCGGCCCCGCCGCGCCTGGTCCGTTGCTGAACGACGCTATCGTTCCGAGGCCGAAGCCGGTGAGCATCGTGCGGCCGTCGTCGGCCAGCAGGATGTTCGCGGGCTTCACGTCGCGGTGCACCGTGGCGCGCGAGTGCGCGTAGTCGAGCGCAGACGCGATCGGCTCGAGCAGCTCGATGACGCCGCGCGGCTCGCGCTGCGTCGAATCGGTGAGTATGTCGTCCAGGGTCTTGCCCGGGATGATCTCGGTGACGAGGTAAGGGCCGCTGCCGTTGTAGGCAAGCTCGTAGAGCCGCGGGATCGCGGGGTGGTCGAGCGATACGTAGGAGCGAAGCTCGAGCAAGAAGCGCCTCGAGTGGGTCACGTCCCTCGCGGCAGCCGCGCCGATGGTGCGCAGCGCGACCTTCTGCTGGAGACGCGGATGCTCGGCCTCGTAGAGGGTGCCCAGGCTGTCCTGGTCAACCTCACGCAGGATGCGGAATCCGCCGTACTTGACCGCGCCGTTTTTGGAAGTGGTCATGCCCTCAGCCGAAATCCCCAGAACACCTGTGCGACCACGGCTGCCATCGAAACCGTGAGTTTAGGCTACGTCGCCCCGAAGTGTCCCGCGACCGGGGGTTCAAATGGTGTCGGCGAGAGGAATCGAACCTCCAAGCCCTTTCGGGCACCAGATCCTAAATCTGGCGCGTCTGCCGTTCCGCCACGCCGACGTCCGGGATGCCTAATGGTGTCAAAAGTTCTCGATCGTCACCGGCTCGATGGCGTCGGCCGGCTCGAAGCCGAAGATGCGCGAGTAGAAGTAAAACTCGGCGTCGATCGAGCGCCGGATGTTGGGCGCGCGCCGGAACCCATGCTGCTCGCCCTCGAACGCGATGTAGGCGTACGGCAGCTTCTTCGCCTTGCAGGCGGCCACGAACTCCTCGGACTGGTCGGGCGGCACGACCCTGTCGTCGAGGCCCTGGAACAGGATGATCGGGCAGCTGAGGTGGTCGGCGAAGTTGACCGCCGACCGCTCGCGATAGAGGTCGGCGCGCTCGGGATACGGCCCGACGAGCGTTTCGAGGTAGCGCGATTCGAACTTGTGAGTCTCCTTGCGGAACGATTCGAGGTCGCCGACGCCGAAGTGCGATGCACCGGAGCGGAAGAAGTCCTTCTTCGTCAGCGCCAGCAGCGTCGTGAATCCTCCCGCTGATCCGCCCGTGATGGCGACATGCTCGGGGTCGGCCAGACCCTGGTCGACCAGATGTTGCGCGGCGTTGATGCAGTCATCGACATCGGCCACGCCCCACTCGCCGCGCAGCATGTCGCGGTACTCGCGTCCGTAACCGGTCGAGCCGCGGTAGTTGACGTCGACCAGCGCGAAGCCCCTGCTCGTCCAGTACTGGTACTCGAGGTTGTAGACCGGCAGCGCGGCGCCGGTCGGTCCGCCGTGACTGTGCACCACGAGCGGAGGTTTCGCGCCTGCTGGACCATCGAAGTCCGCGTTGCGCGGCGGGTAGTACAGCGCGTGCCCGGTCACCCCGCCCTCGGTCGCGAACTCGATTGGCTTCGGGATGCTGAAGTGGTTCGGATCGATGTGCGTCGTCACAGTCGCCCTCACCACCTCTTCCGCGCCGGTGTCGAGGTCGACCGTCAGCACGCGCAGAGAGAGCGTCGGCGAGGCCGCGAACATCACCGCCTTGCGTCCGCTCACGCGCACGCCGTCGAGAAACGAATAGAGGAGCTTCACCGGTGACAGCACGCCGGTCCTGAGGTCGAGACGAGACAGCTTGTAAACGTTCGACCGTGAGTGCACGCACAGGATCTCGTTCTCGTCCAGCACCTGGTAGTGGGATCGACCGAACACCCACTGCGGTCCGCCGAACTCTTCATCCGCGCGGCAAAGCGCCTCATCGCGATGACCTCTCACGCAGTAGAGGTTCCACCAGCCCGTCCGGTCGGAGATGAAGTACAGCTCGCCCTTCGGTCCCCACTCGGGCTGGCAGATCGACTCGCTCGGACCGCCGGCGACCTTCCGCGCCGAGCTCATCGCGCCGTCCGCGTCGAGCTCGCCGACCCAGAGCTCGGTGCCGTCCCACGGCATGTTGGGGTGGTTCCATGTGAGCCAGGCGAGCCGGCGTCCGTCGGGGCTGAGCCTGGGTGACGAGTAGAAGTCGTTGCCGCTCGCGAGCACAATCGCGTCACGCTCCCCGTCCATGTCCAGGGCGACCAGCGTGTTCACGGGCTCCTGGCCGGCGCGTGAGTGGTCCTCGCGCACGGCGAGGATGCGCTGGTGCGGTGCGTCGACCGTCAGGTCCGCGTGGCGCACATCCCCTTCGGGGCTGATGGGCCTCGGCGCCTCACCCGGATCCTGCCGGTACACGCGCTGGTCGTCGAAGTTGGTGAACCAGACTGTGCCGCCGCTGACGGCATAATCGCCGCCGCCATATTCATGGACGCGCGTGCGGGCGTTGAAGCCGCGGTCTGTGACGTCGGCGATCGCGCCGTCCGCGGATCGACGCACGATGACCTGCCGGCCCTCCTCGTCCGGCCGTCCCTCGATCCAGTACAGGTCGGCGCCATCCCACCTCGATGCGGACAGTCGCATCTCGCCCTTGAGCAGCAGGTCGATCGAGATCGGGGACGACCACGATCCGAAGGGCGCGACCTTCTTCAATCGCGGCTGATGATCAGCGCATCGCCCTGGCCGCCGCCGCCGCACAGGGCGGCAGCACCGACCTTCGCACCGCGCCGTTTGAGCTCGTGCGCCAGGGTCAGCACGAGTCGCGCGCCGCTCGCGCCGATCGGATGCCCCAGCGCGACGGCCCCGCCGTTGACGTTCACGCGGTCCTCGTCCAGCCTGAGCATGCGCGTCGAGTTGATCGCGACCGACGCGAACGCCTCGTTGATCTCGACGAGGTCGAGGTCATCCGCCTCGAGGCCGGCCTTCTTCAGCGCGTTGGCCAGCGCGAGCGCGGGAACGGTGTGCAGCCAGGCGTAGCGCTCGGCGCTCATCCCGTGAGCAACGACCACGGCGAGCGGCTCACGGCCGAGCTTGCGCGCTTTCTCCTTGGACATGACCACGACTGCCGCCGCGCCGTCGGAGATCTGCGAGGCGTTGCCGGCGGTGATGGTGCCGTCGCGCTTGAACGCGGGAGCCAGCTTCGCGAGCGACTGCGGCGTGGCGTCCGGCCGGACGCCTTCGTCACGCGCGACACTCACCGCCTCGCCGCGCCTGGCCGGCAGAGTCACGGTCACGACCTCATCGCCGAGAGCGCCACTCTCCCACGCGCGATGCGCTCGCTGATGCGACCGCGCCGCCCATTCGTCCTGGTCCTCGCGGGCGATCTCGAGCTCGCGGTTCACCTCGTCCGAGCTCTCGCCCATGTGCTGCTTGGTGAAGGTCGACCACAGGCCGTCGTGCACCATCGAATCGATCATCTCGGTGTTGCCCAGGCGGGCGCCGAACCGCGCCTTCGGAACGAGGTAAGGGGCCTCGGACATCGATTCCATGCCGCCCGCCACCACGACCTCGACCTCGCCCGCGCGGATGAGCTGGTCGGCCAGGGCGATCGCGTTGAGGCCGGACAGGCACACCTTGTTGATGGTTATGGCCGGCACCTCCTGCGGGATGCCGCCCTCGATGGCCGCCTGACGGGCGGTGATCTGGCCCGCGCCGGCCTGCAAGACCTGGCCCATGATCACGTAGTCGACGTCTTTGCCCTCGACGCCGGAACGCTCGAGGGCCGCGCGGATGGCGTGTCCTCCGAGGGTCACAGCAGGCACGTCTTTGAATGCCCCCGCGAACTTGCCAATAGGCGTGCGCGCACCCGCTAGGATCACGCTGGACACAGGGTCAGTCTAAGCGGAGGTGAGCTCGCGACATGAGGAACGCGCTCCTGGTCATCGACATCCAGAATGACTTCGTCGAGGGGGGCAGCCTGCCGGTCTCGGGCGGCCGCGAAGTGGCGGCGAAGGTGTCGCGCCACATCAGGCATTTCAAGAGCGAGTACCAGTTCGTCTGCGCGACGCGGGACTACCACGAGGACCCGGGCGACCATTTCTCCGACCATCCGGACTTCCACAATTCCTGGCCGCCGCACTGCGTGGCCGGGACGCCGGGCGCGGGGTTCTGCCCTCCGATTCAGAACCTGGTGCGCGAGAAGCTGATCTCGACTGTGCTGACCAAGGGCCAGCACGCGGCCGCGTACTCAGGGTTCGAGGCTCTGGATCCGCGCGGGCACCCGATGTTCGACGTGCTCAAAGAGGCGCGCGTCGACCACATGGACATCTGCGGGATCGCGACCGACTACTGCGTCCGCGCGACAGCGCTCGACGCGCGCAAGCACGATTTCCAGGTGCGGGTCCTGCTCAACCTCTGCGTGGCGGTCAGCCCGGAGACCGGGCTGCAGGCGCTCGAGGAGATGAGAGCGGCGGGCTGCCAGGTCCAGGCGGCCACCGCGCCGTAAAGCTTTAGGGGAAGTCGACGTCCCCACCTGACCTCCCCACCAGTGGGGAGGAATCCCACCTGACCTCCCCGCACGGTGGGGAGGGACTTTAATGCCCCTCCCCGCCTCGCGGGGAGGCTGGGAGGGGGCGTTGGAACTCGCGAGCTACTTCTTGCGTCGGGCCGCTGTGGGCGCGCCCTCGTACTTGAAGGACACGTTCAGCCGTACGCGGTAGGTGCTCACCTTCCCGTTCTCGATGGTGACGTCCTGCCGCACCACCTCTGCCACTCGGAGGTCCCGCAGTGACTTGGCAGCGGTCTCGATGGCCGACTTGGCGGCCGCCTCCCACGACGTGCTGCTGGTATCCACCAGCTCGGTCACCCGATACACGCTGTCAGCCATGGCTACCTCCTGTGTGTGCTGGACTCGGCGCTTTGATTGTGGCGCAGGTCCGGAAGCAACGCCGCGAGCTTCTCCGCACGCGCCACCGGCTCGAGACCAGGACCTCGCAGGTAGATCACCTGCTCGGTGATGCCGCGCTCGAGAAAAGCGCCCGACTGTTCGATGAGCTCGCCGGCGCTCTTCCCGTCCCAGTCGAACTGGACCGAGCGGCGGATCTCGGAGGCGTCGCGGCCGACCTCGGCGCACGCCTGCTCGAGCTTCTCGCTGAGCTCTTTCGTCCGCTGCGGATCGCCGCCGGCGGCGTTCCACACGTCGGCGTAACGCGCCACCAGCCGGATCGTGGTCTCGCCGGAGGCACCGATCCAGATGGGCGGGTAGGGCTTCTGGAGCGGCTTCGGATTGGCGATCGCGTCCTTCATGTGGTAGTAGCGGCCGTCGAAGTTGGTGCGCTCCTCGGTCCAGAGCGACTTGATGATGCGCAGCGACTCGCTGAGGCGGCCGACGCGATGGTCGAGTCCCTCGAAGCCGTACATCTGGTGCTCGATCTCGGCCCAGGCGGCCCCGATGCCGAACTCCAGGCGCCCGCCGGAAAGATGATCGACCGTGACCGCCTGCTTGGCGAGCAGCGCGGGGTTGCGGTAGGTGTTGCCCGTGACCAGGCAGCCGATGCGAACGCGCTTGGTCGCCTCGGCCATCGCGGCTTGCAGCGTCCAGCCTTCGTAGATCGGTCTGTCGGGTCCGCCCTCGCCGATGGAGGCGAGGTGGTCGAAGTCCCAGACGTGGTCAAAGCCTGCGTCATCGGCGATACGCCATACGGCGCGCAGGGCGTCGATGGTGGTGTCCTGACCCGAAAGCTTGAGTCCGAATCGGAGCGGGTGTGTCATCGAGTTCTGATGTTACTGGCCGAACGAAGCGACCACCGCCACGGCACCGAGGCCGGCGATGGCGAGACCGCTGACGATGCCAATGGTTCGGGCCACGGTTGGAGTGACGCGAGCCCGCAGGGCGGCCGTGATCGCGGCGAGGATGAGCCACCAGCCGGCCGAACCAAGCCCCACGCCGGCGACCACCAGCGCGGGTTTCGTCCACGAGCCGCTCAGCCCTGCCCTCGCGTTGGTGGTCGCCTCGCGCGTGGCCGGCGTGCTGACTACCGCACGAATGCCGATGAAGACGAGCGCCAGGCCACCGGCAAGCGCCAGCCAGCGTGCAGCCGGCGCGAGCGTGGTCGTGACCACGGCGGCGACGCCGAAGACGGCGATCGCTGCGTAGAACGCGTCGGCGGTGGCGACGCCCAGCCCGGATACCAATCCGGTCAGCCAGCCGCGGAGAAGGCTTCTCCTAAGGCAGAGAAAGAAGATCGGCCCGGGTGAAGCCGCGATCGCAAAGCCAAGCGCAAAGCCCCTGATCAGCAGGCTGGCCACCGGTACCTCTCATTGCAGACGTGGATTGTAGTGCGGCCGTCCAGACCTCCACACGGCCTTCGAGCCTCGTTCACAGCGCCTTCACAACTCCATCGAATGCTGGGGCCAGTGAATCCCCCGGTATTTCAAGGAGTGAGATCGACATGAGACGCGGACTCGGTTTTTTGGGACTGCTGGTGACGATCGCGATCGTTGCGGTGGTCGGAGTGATCGCCTACCAGACGGGCTGGTCGGACGGCTTCGGGCAGCACGTACAGCAGGCAGGCACGGCGGCGGCGCCGGCGCCCAACTACCCGTACTACTACGGCGGCCCGCACTTCTTCGGCTTCGGCTGGATCTTCGGCCTGCTGTTCTTCTTCTTCATCGTCTGGCTATTCGCCCGGCTGGCGTTCGGCTTCGGACGGTGGGGAGGCCGAGGCTGGGGCTACGGCGGCGGCTGGCACCAGTACCGCGACGAGCGGATGCGCGAGTGGCACGACCGCGCGCACAGCGGGCAGTCGGGATCTGAGACTCCCTCATCTCCCGGATCTCCCCCACCTCCCCCGCCCACGACTGCGTAGTTGAACGACGGAACTAGGATGGTCGCCGGAGTGGCGACCATCCTTGTCGTCGACGACGAGCCGCGCATCGTGCAGATCGTGCGCGACTACCTCCAGCACGGCGGGTTTGCCGTGCTGGTCGCGTCTGATGGGCCGACCGCGCTGCGCACCGCGCGCACAGGCCGCCCAGACCTGGTGGTGCTGGACCTGGGCCTGCCCGGACAGGATGGACTCGACGTGGCACGCGCTCTGCGCCGTGACGGCGACGTGCCGATCATCATGCTGACCGCCCGCAGCGAAGAGTCGGACAAGCTCGTCGGCCTGGAGCTCGGCGCCGACGACTATCTGACGAAGCCGTTCAGCCCGAAGGAGCTGGTGGCTCGGGTGCGCACCGTCCTGCGCCGCGCTGAAGGTTCGAAGCGCCAGTCAGAGCTGATCCGCGTTGGCACCGACGTGTCGCTGGACGTGCCTCGGATGGAGGCGCGCTTTGGCGGCCGGCGGGTGGATCTCACCAAGACAGAGTTTCAGCTGCTCGCGGCCCTGGCGCGGGAGCCGGGCCGCGTGTTCACGCGCGCGCAGCTGCTGGATACGGTGCGCGGCGTGGCGTTCGAGTCGTACGAGCGCGCGATCGACGCCCACGTCAAGAACATCCGCCGCAAGATCGAGCCCGACCCGCGGTCGCCGCGCTACCTGCTGACGGTTTTTGGCGTCGGGTACCGCTTCGCCGAGCCACCGGCGTCGAAATGAGCCGTCGCTGGGGGCCGCCTCCGGACCGGCGGCCGCCGTGGTGGCCGGAAGATCGGGCGTGGCCGCCCCAGCGTAGATGGGGCCGGCGTGGGCCGCCCGCGTTCGTCTGGCGGCTGGGCTGCCTGCTGCTCACCGCGATGTTCGCGCTGGCAGTGGGGAGCTCGGTAGCGGTCGGCTATCTGGCGGGGCATTTCGGAGTCTTGCCGGTGGCGACGTTTGTCGCGGTCGCCTTTCTGCTCTTGGTCTTCGGCGTGGGCCGCGGGATGCGCCGGTTCACGCGGCCGATGGACGACCTGATCGACGCGGCCGGTCGCATCGAGCGCGGCGACTACTCGGCCACGATTCCCGAGTCAGGGCCGCGCGAGCTGCGGTCGGTGGCGCGCGCGTTCAACTCGATGTCGGCGCGTCTCAAGTCGAGCGACGAGCAGCGGCGATCCTTTCTCGCCGACGTCGTGCACGAGCTGCGCACGCCGCTGTCTGTGATTCAAGGCCAGGCCGAGGGCATCGCCGACGGCGTTTATGCGGCTGACGCGGAGCACATCGCGCCGATCGTCGACGCGACGCGCTCGCTAGAGGTGCTGGTCGAGGACCTGCGGGCGCTGGCGCTGACCGACACGGGCAGCCTGGCGCTGAATCGCGAGCCTGTCGATCCGGCTGAGCTGGTCGACGAGACGGTGGCAACCTTTGCTGCGCAGGCAGGCGAGGCAAGAGTGAAGCTGATCCCGTCAGCGCCTTCCGGCCTACCCGTGGTGGACGTTGATCCCGCGCGCATGCGCAGCGCGATCGGCAACGTGATCGCCAACGCGATTCGGCACACGCCGTCGGGTGGCTCGGTCTCGGTTTCGGCCGTGGCGGCCGATGCCCGGCTGGTGATCTCGGTGACCGACACGGGCGAGGGGATCGCGCCCGACCTGCTGCCGCACGTGTTCGAGAGGTTCGTGCGCGGCGCAGGGTCGAAGGGCAGCGGTCTCGGGCTTGCGATCGCGCATGACATCACGACCGCGCACGGCGGGACGATCGACGTGGAGAGCACCGCCGGCGCCGGCACGACGTTTCGAATCTCGCTGCCCATCGCGGGTACGTAACCCGCAAGAAGGTCTAATCGGGGGCATGGTCGGCATCGCCGCGACCATGTTCGCGGTTGCGGGCGGCCTTGTTGTCGGGCTTTAGAGACTTAGAGCATCGACCAACGCCCCGTCGAGTTATCTATCGAATCGGTTAATTCGCAGAGAGCCTGATCGACGTTGGCCGGCGCTGGTCATGAAGGAATCGTCACCTTCGCGACGACTCCGGCATGATCGGAGGGATGGGGGTTCTCGGTCCCCACAAGGTAGTCCTTCGGTGCGGATGGAACGACCACGCCGCGCACGAGGATGAGGTCGATGCGCTCGGACGGCACCGCCGGCGTCAGCGGATCCTCCGTGTAGAAGGAATCGGTGAAGCCCGGGTCATTGGGTTGCGTTACGGCCCATGTATCGGTGAAGCCGGCGCTCTGTGTCAGCAGGTTGTAGCTGCCCGTCTGACCGGATCCCGGGCCGGTGTTGAGATCGCCGGCAATGACGACAGGAAGCGAGGTGTCCCCCGGACCGCCGGCGAGCTCCAGCGCCTGGGCCTCCTGGATCGACTCGTGGAAGCTCTCCAGGTGGGTGGCGATCACGCGTACGGTGCGCCCGCGGACGGTGGCGTCGACCGATATCCAGCCCCGCAGGATCGTCGCGTTGAGCCCAGGCGCCAGCGGCAGCGTGAGCAGGGTGGTGAAGTGCTGCGCATTGCTGTTCGCCAGCGTCAGCTGACGCGCTGGTTCGGCGCGTGCCAGAAGCACGTCACGATCGAGAAAGCTCAAGGGCAGCCCGGGGATACTCGAGGAGTCGAACTCATTCAGCTGCTTCACGACGGTGTAAGTGACGCCGTCGGCGGTCAGCTGGTCGAGGAGCGCAGACTCGGCGTCGATCCGCACCGGCCCTGAGCACGGCAATGGTGCGAAGCTCTGCCACTCCGCCACCTCCTGCAGGGAGACGAGGTCGGGTTGGGCTGCGGCAATCTCGTCGGCGATCCGTGCCGCGCGCTGCTCGACATTGCTGGCTACGACCTCGCAGAAGGTGGCCACGATGGCGCCGCCAAGCAGCTCGGGGTGGCCGGCGGCTGCGGTGATGTAGCCGAAGTCGGTGCCCTCATCCATGTTGCGTGTCATGACCGTGAGAAAGCTGTGCGCGCTGCTTTCATCCGGTGCGGCCTGCACCGCGGCGGGACCAATGGCGAACTGGAGTACTCCGGCAGCTATGGCAGCGAACGCTGCGACCGTGCACCTAGCTCTGCTACGGCTCATGAAGTAGCCCCCTGTCCTGGGAAGTAGCCTCGGTCGATTCTATAACCGGCCATCGTGGTGAGCAACGCCGGCATCTTCGAGCAACTGGCTGAAGCGAGGACGAGTTGGAGCGGGAGACGGGGGTTGGCGTCCCTGGTACCAATGACCTAGTCCAACTCCATTAATGCATTGCTTGAGGGGCTTGCAGCGCGCGGCGGACCATCGATACGACTGCCGCAGGAGCGTCGAGAACGTCCCCGGCGGTGAAGCGGAGAAGTCGGTACCCGCCATCGATCAGGCGGTTCTGGCGGCGGTTGTCG
>VBIA01000018.1 GCA_005879985.1 Chloroflexota bacterium
TGGGGCATGCCGCTCGGCATCACTGTCGGCGCCGCCACCGAGGGCATGGCCTTCGGCCTGTGGCCGATCTCCTGGATCGTCCTCAACGCCATCTTCTTCCATAACCTCACAGTCGCCAGCGGTGACTTCGAAGCCATCAAGCAGTCGCTGACGCGGCTCACCGAAGACCGCCGGCTGCAGACGCTTCTGGTCGCGTTCAGCTTCGGCGCCCTGCTCGAGGGCATCGCCGGATTTGGCGCGCCGGTGGCGATCACCGCTTCGATCATGGCGAGCCTCGGCTTCGAGCCCGTGACCGCAGCGGTGCTGGCGCTGCTGGCGAACACAGCGCCTGTCGCTTTCGGATCCATCGGCATCCCCATCACCACTCTGGGCGGCCTGGTGGCGCCGATCCTCGGCCACACCGACGCCGCGAGCACCACGCGCGCGCTGTCGGCGATGGTCGGCCGCCAGCTGCCGTTGTTCTCGATCCTGATCCCGGCCTACCTGATCGTCGTGATGGCGGGCTGGCGCCGGATGCGCGAGATCCTGCCGGCGGTGCTGCTGACAGGAGTCTCATTCGCGATCGTCCAGTTCCTCATCTCCAACTACGTCGGACCGGAGCTCACCGACATCCTGGCGGCGCTCGTTTCCATGGGCTGCCTCGCACTGCTGCTTCGGGTCTGGAAGCCGGCGCAGACCTTCCGCTTCAAGGATGAGCCCGCCACGGCGGCGCCGATGGCCCAGCCGCGTCCCGTGATGGGCGCGTCCTCGGACCTCCCCGGTGAGGCCGCGGCGACGCGAGCCCCAGCGCAAAAGCCTGCGAGCCCGTTGGCGGCCTACTTCATGTACGTCGTGCTGGTGGTCGTGATCCTGGTCGGCCAGATGGGCAACCTGCCCGGGCTCACCAAGTTGGCGACGCCAACGAACATCACGGCCGACCTCAAGTGCGGCACTCCTGCGTTCAAGCTGTGTCCGACGCCGTGGTTCGGACCGACGGCGACCGCCGATCGCCAGGCCTTCAAGTTCCCTGACTGGAACTTCTTCTGGCCGGGCACTTACACGACCAACGCCAAGGGCGCGCCGGTGTCGCTCGTCGAGCGCGAGAAGCCGATCGTGTCCAAGCCGACCGCGTACTTGAACCCGTTCGACTGGAACTTCCTCGTGGCCGCAGGCTCGCTCGTCTTTTACGCCTGCATCGTCGCGTGGCTTGTGATGGTGGTCAGGAGACGGCGCGTGAACTTCTTCAAGGTGTACGCGCAGACCCTGCGCCAGCTCGCGCTGCCCATCGTGACCATCGCGTTCATCCTGTCGATCGCGTACCTAATGAACTTCTCTGGCATGACGTCGAGTCTCGCCATCGCCTTCTCGAAGACCGGCTTCGTCTTCCCCTTCGTGGCGGCATTCCTCGGCTGGCTCGGCGTGTTCCTAACCGGCAGCGACACGTCGTCCAACACCCTGTTCGGACCGCTGCAGGCTCAGACCGCGCAGCAGCTCGGCAACGTGAGTCCCATCCTCACCGCTGGCACGAACTCGTCCGGCGGCGTGATGGGCAAGATGATCAGCCCCCAGAACCTGTCGGTCGGTGCCGCTGGCGTCAACAAGGTCGGCGCCGAGGGCGCGATCTTCGCGCGGGTGATCAAGTACAGCCTGATCCTGACCACGCTGGTCGGGATCGTGGCCATGATCGAGGCTTACGTACTGCCTGGAATAGTCCCGTCGCCTTAGGGCGACCGTATGCGCTAACCGCGGACCGGGGGCGGCATCGCCTGTAATCTGCGCTCACCGTGAGCGCAGCCCCGCCCGCGCCCGATACGACGCTCGTCCTCAAAGACGGCTCGACGGTCGCCGTGCGGCCGGTGGAGGCCCGTGACGAGGCGGCCCTGACGTCCTTCTATGGCGGCCTGTCGCCGGCGTCTCTCGCCTTTCGCTTCTTCGCCTCGCCGCAGGACGTCGCGGAGGTCGCCAAGCGCCTGGTCATCTCGAACTACGAGTCGCAGTTCGGCCTGGTCGCGAGCTCGGGCAACCTGATCGTCGCCCACGCGGTGTACATCGTCACCGGGGGACGTCGCGCCGAGATGGGCATCGCCATCGCCGACGAGTTCCAGGGTCGGGGCCTTGGGCTGCTGATGTTCGCCCAGCTCGCGGACGCCGCCGCGCGCAGCGGCATCGAGGTGTTCGAGGCGGTGGTCAAGGCGGACAACCACCGCATGCTCGACATGCTGCGCGAGAGCGGCTTCCCGCTGCGCTTTCGTTCGGAGCCCGGCGAGATCCACGCCGAGATGCCGACCGCCCTCAGCGAAGAGGCCGGCATGCATTTCGAGCGCCGCCACGCGCTGTCGGCGCAGGCGGCGGTCAAGCGATTCCTGGCGCCGCGCTCGCTGGCGATCATCGGCAACTCGCTCGAGGGCCCGACAGCAGGTGGCGTCGTGCTGCGCAACATCGTCAACGGCGGCTTCAGGGGCCGCCTGCACCTGGTCAACGGCACCGGCGCCGCTGTCGAGGGCTACCCCGCGTACACATCGGTCAAGGACATACCCGGTGAGGTGGACGCGGCGGTGATCACCAGCCCGCCCCCCGAGGCGGTCGAGGCCGCCGAGGATTGCGCCGCCAAGGGCATCCACGCTCTGGTGGTCATCTCGCCCGGTTTCGGCGAGGCGGGCGCTGAAGGCGTCGAGCACCAGCGGCAGCTGATGGAGATCTGCAGGCGTTCCGGCATGCGTCTCGTCGGCCCCAACTGCTCGGGCGTGCTGAACACGTCGCGCGAGGTGAGCCTCAACGCCAGCGTAATCCCGACCCTACCGCTGCCGGGCAAGATCGGATTCCTTTCCCAGAGCGGCAGCCTCGGCGCCGCGATCCTCGATCTGGCGCGTGCGCAGGGCACGGGCTTCTCTTCATTCGTGTCGTCAGGGAACAACACGGACATCTCCGCCACCGACCTGGTGCAGTACTGGGAAGCGGACCCCGAGACAAACCTCGTGATGCTTTACCTCGAGACGTTCGGCGACCCGCGTGAGTTCTCGCACGTCGCGCGGCGCGCGGCGCGCACCATGCCGATCCTCGCGGTGAAGGGCGGCCGGTCCGCCGCTGGCGCCCGCGCGGCGACCACATCGCACTCCGGCGTCGTCGTGCGGCCGTCGGCGATCCGGCTCGCGACCTCGAGCGTCAGCGAGGACGCGCTGTTCCAGCAGGCGGGCATCATCCGCACGGCGACACTGGCGGAGCTGTTCGGCACCGCGCAGGTCTTGAGCGATCAGCCGCTGCCCGCCGGCAACCGCGTGGGCATCATCACCAACGCGGGCGGGCCAGGCGTCCTGTGCGCCGACTCTTGCGAGTTCCGCGGCCTCAAGGTGCCCGAGCTCCAGGAGGATGTGAAGGCAGGGCTGGCAGGCCTCGTGCCGTCGACGGCGCTAGTGCACAATCCGGCGACGCTGCTCGCGCAGGCATCGGCAGATGAATTCCGACGGGCGATCATGGCCCTCGCCGCATCGAAGGACGTGGACGCGCTGATCGTCATCTACACGCCGCAGGTCGGCAGCAGCGCGGAGGACGCGGCCCGCGGGGTGCTGGACGCGGCGGCCTCCCTGCCCAAGGCCATTCCGATGGTGGCGGTGTTCATGTCAGTGCCCGATGCGCCGAGCCTTCTGCGATCCGGCGCCCTCCGCATCCCCACCTACCCGTTTCCGGAGGACGCCGCTCGCGCGTTGGGCCACGCGCACCGGTACGCATCCTGGCGCCAGGCGCCGTCCGAGCCCGCGCCGCCGCTGGAGGGAGTCGACTCGCATCGCGCAGCGGCCGTTCTGTCCGCGACGCTGGCGCAGGGTCCTGGGTGGCTGCCGCCGGCGGCGGTGACTGCGCTGCTCGCCTGCTACGGGCTCGCGCCGGCCGAGTCGGTGCTCGCGGCCACGCCCCACGATGCGGGCGACGCGGCCAAGAAGCTCGGCGGCAAGGTGGCGTTGAAGGGCCTGGTCGCCGGGCTCATCCGTAAGTCAGACGCGGGCGCGGTGCGCCTGGACCTGGAGGGCTTGCACGAGGTCGAGGCGGCGGCGAAGGACATCGCGCAGCGCATGGCCGCGATCGGCCAGAAGGTCCAGACGTTCATGGTCCAGCGCATGGCGCCGCCCGGGGTCGAGATGCTGGTCGGCGTCGTCCAGGACCGCCACTTCGGGCCGGTGGTCGCGCTCGGCGCGGCGGGACGGCAGGCGGAGCTGATGAAGGACGCGCAGGTGCGCCTCACGCCGCTCGGGCGCACCGATGCGGCAACGATGATCCGCTCGCTGGTGACGTATCCGCTGCTCGACGGCTACCGAGGCGCGACACCGGTGAACGTAGGGGCACTCGAGGACGTGCTGATGCGCGTGGCGGCGCTGGCCGACGCGCACTCGGAGATCGCCGACGTCGACTTCAACCCGGTGGTCGTGCACGAGCACGGAGCCGTGATCGTCGACGCGCGGGTCCGCGTCGAACCGGTGTCGACGTAGAGGCGCGGCCGGAAAGGCGTCGCCGGATCTTCGGCGCCCATGCGGCCCATCTTCGGGTTCAGCTCCTGCGCTGCTCGCTCACGCAGTTCTCCAATGCGATCGCTCCGCTGCTCGGAGCTTCACCCGAATCTGAGCCACCTGGATCGCCGAATCTCTCGGCGGAGGTTTCCGGCCGCGCCTCTAACCGGACTTCCCCGCCGGCACCAGCCCGGCCAGGTCGACATTGCTGTCGCCCAGCGCCTTCGGGTCAACCTTCTGCCGGCTTTCGATGAGCTTCGCGCCCGCCTCTCCGCCCTCTTTGTCGTTCATGGAGAGCACCGCGTCGACCACCCCGTCGCGCAGGTAGAACACCGAGAAGCGAAGGCCGTCGCGGTCGCCCCGCCAGACGGCGTGGTCCTCGCCCGATGCGTTGCCGCGGTACTCGAGGTTGACGTCGTACTGGTCCGACCAGAAGTAAGGGACCTTGGCGTAGGGCGTGCTGCTGCCCGCGGCGATCGAGGTGGCGATGCCGCGGCCCTGGCCCTTGGCGACCTCCCAGTGCTCAACGCGGATCGGGCGGCCGAGGAGCGGGTGGTGGTGGAGGGCGATGTCGCCGGCGACGTAGACGCCTTCGGCTGCTTTCAGAGCCTCATCGGTTGGCACGCCCGGACCTTCGATGGGAAGGTTGAGCGCCTTGGGCAGCTCGAGGTTGGGGTCGATGCCGACCGCCAGGAGCACCATGTCGACCTCTTCTCGCTTGCCGTCGGTCAAGGACACGTCGGTCACGCGGTCGCCCTTGAGGTGCCAGTCCTCCACCTGCGTCCCGGTGCGCACGTCGACGCCGTGGTCGCTGTGGATCGTGGCGTACACGTGCCCCACCTCGTCTCCGAGCGCGCGGGACAGCGGCACCGGCGCGGCTTCCACCATCAGCACCTCTTTGCCCAGCGAGCGCGCCGAGGCGCCCACCTCGGCGCCAATGAAGCCAGCGCCGACCAGGAGCAGCCGCTTGCTTGCCTGCAGCGCTTGCTTGATCGCGTCGCAGTCGCGCAGCGTACGCAGCGTGAATACGTTCGCCGCGTGAGGGGCACCCGGCAGCCACCGTGGAGTGCCTCCGAGCGACAGCACGAGCACGTCGAAGTCAAGGTGGTCGCCGGACTCGAGCTCAAGCCGGCGTTGCTGCAGAGACCCGCCGCTGACGCGCGTGTTCAAGCGCAGCTCGATGCCCTGCTCCGAGTAGTCCTCCTCGGGATGCAGGTACACCTTCGGCAGCTCGACCTCGCCGCGCAGGAACTCTTTGGACAGATACGGACGGTCGTACGGGCGGTCGGGGTCCGCGGAGAAGATCGTCACCTCGCCGTCGAAGCCCTTCTTGCGCAGCATGAACGCGGCGGCGTCGCCGCCACTGCCACCGCCGACGATAACCACCCTCTGCTTGGCCATCACTGCACCTCCGTTGGTGCGTTACCCCGCAGGGTCACATGTTAGTCAGCTGTTGGAAGCTATAGCTCCAGCTTACGCATCCACTGGTGCGTATCGGGAGCGGTGCCTCGCTGGATCGACACCAGCGCGTCTCGCAGCTTCATCGAGATCGGCCCCGCCGCACCGCCGGTGATCATCCAGCCGCCATGCGCCGAGCGCACCTCGCCGATCGGCGTGATCACCGCCGCGGTTCCGCATGCGAAAGCCTCGGCGATCGATCCGTCCGCGCACCCATCGCGCCACTCGCTAACGCTTACGCGCCGCTCCTCCGCGCCATAGCCGAGATCGCCCGCAAGCTTCAGCAGTGAGTCGCGCGTGACGCCGGGAAGCAAGGTGCCGGTCAAAGGAGATGTGACCAGGGTGGAGCGGTTGTTCTTGTTGAAGATGAAGCACAGGTTCATGCCACCCATCTCTTCGACCCACGTGTGCTCCGCGGCGTCCAGCCACACCACGTCGGCGCAGCCTTCGCGCGCCGCTTGCGCCTGCGCGATCAGGCCCCCAGCGTAATTGCCGCCCGCCTTCGCCTCACCGGTGCCGCCCGGCGCGGCCCGCGTGTACTTCTCTTCGAGCCAGACCGTGACCGGCTTGACGCCTGACTTGAAGTAAGAGCCCGAGGGCGACGCGATGAGCAGGAACGTCACCTCGCCGCCGAGGTGCACCCCGAGCCCGACGTCGCTGGCGAACATGAACGGCCGCAGGTACAGGCTGTGGTCGGGCGCGGAAGGCACCCAGGCGTGGTCGTGCTGGAGAAGCAGGTCGATCGCCTCGACGAACGTCTCCTCGGGCAGCTCCGGCAGCGCCATGCGTCGGGCCGAACGGCGGAAGCGGGCTGCGTTCGCGTCGGGCCGGAAAACGGCCACGCCGCCATCTGGCTGGCGGTAGGCCTTGAGCCCTTCGAAGATGCCCTGGGCGTAGTGCAGGAACACCGTTCCGGGGTCGAGCGACAGCGGCCCGTAGGGACGGAACTCGGCGTCGTACCAGCTGCGCTCGGCTTCCCACTTGATCGAGATCATGTGGTCGGTGAAGATCCTTCCGAAACCCGGACTGGCCAGGCGCCGCTCGCGCTCGGCGGCAGGAACTGGCGATTTGGTCGGGGTGACCTTGAATCGGATGCCGGCGACTGTGCTCACACCGTGATTATGCGGATTACCCGATCGCCGGCCGCCGCGTTACGTGGCCCACAAGGGCTGCGCGCCGGAGGCGTCGTCGGAGGTGGCCTACTTGAACCTCCCCACCTACCTCCCCACATGGTGGGGAGGGCCCCACCTCTTCGCTAATCGTCCGGCTCGGACGACCCTCCCTGTGAGCTTGTCGATGAGCTGCATGAGCCGTTCTTCCCGGCGTTGCTCTTGGCCACGGAGCCGACCGGGTGGCCGGAAGTGAGACGCACGGCCACGATCCCGACGTCGACGAGAACGAGCATCACGATCACCGCCAGCATCACGACCAGCGGCCTGCCGAGCTGGCCCAGGCGGTCCCAAACCATCGGTTTCAATCTGCTAACGCTGCCGGGTGCGCATCGGGTCGCCCGCCACTAAGGGAGGTTGCGCAAGCCGATCCGAGGCAGGTGTCCCCGAGCCACTGCTGCATCTGGTCAGACAGCTGCGCCGAAGCGGACCCTCGAGCCAGCACCACGGTCAGCCCCTTCGAGCACGCGACACCGTAGCCGCCGGCGAGCGAGGAGTTGATGATCGCGCGCAGCTGGGCGTCCACAGGGTTGAACGCGCCCAGGGTGGTGACGTCGATGGCGATGTAGTCGACGTCGGACCTCGTGGTGACCTCGTAGATCTGGCTGCGGTCGGAAAGGTGCGGCACCAGCGCGTCGGTCGCCGCCACGCTGGCTCCAGAAGGGATCACGTCCAGGCACCCCTGGATCTGCGCCGCGGTCTCATCCGAAACGTACGTCCCCAGCTCGGCGAGCGACTGGACCGGGCCGAAGCTCAGCAGCGCTGAGGCTGCCAGCGCACCGACCGGCAGCGCGATCGAGGCCGCGCCGCCGAGGCGGCCGCGCCACCACGAGCGCATGCGCGCGCACGTGTCGATCGCGGCGAACGCGAGGATCGGCGCGGGCAGCATCGAGTACTGGTAGTGGAAGGACCAGAACGTCGGCGATGACGACCAGAAGCGCTCGAGGAAGCTCGGGACAGCGATCAGCACCAGCGGCGAAAGCAGCGGCAGGAACAGCCAGTTGGCGAACGAAGCGGCGCCGACTCGCACCTTCTCGAAAGGTGTCAACAGCAGCTGCAGGCTGCGAAGCGGGTTCTCGAGCACGGAAAGCGCGGCGCTCAGAGGCCCTTTGCCCAGCGATTGGTAGGTCCAGTGCTGATAAGGCACGCCCCCGACGGCTGGCATGACGACCTCGAGCAGGAGCACGAACCAAACTCCATTTGCGATCGCAATCGCCGCACCAACCAGCCACCGGCGCTGGAACACGGCGATGAAGAGGCCGAGCGCGATCGCTGTCAGGGCGACGTCTTCGCGTGTGAGCATCGCCAGCGCCACCGACGCCCACAGCAGGCGGTTCTGCTTGTTGAGCGTCGCGTAAAGCGCGGTCGATATCGCCGGCACCGCGAAGACGACGTGGTGGAAGTCGAACACCACACCCGCCAGCACGCCCCAGAACAGGAGATATGAGCCAAGGAAAGCAAGGCCGGCGACGTGGCCGACGCGCCGGCCGGCCCATAGATAGATGGGAATGCCGGCCACCGCCAGCAGGACCGCCTGCGCCACGAGCAGCGTCGCGGCTGACGGCCACACCCAGTAGAAAGGCGCGAGCATCATCAGGATCGGGTTGAAGTGATCGCCCAGCAGGTTGGGCACGCCGAGGACCGTGTTCGGGATCATCTCCAGCCGGCTGTAGCCCCAGACCGTCTGGTCCTGGATGCCGAGGTCGAATCCGTTCGCGCCGAAGTGGACGTAACGGAACAGGGAGATCGCCGAGAAGCCGGCGGCGCTGGCGGCGATCATCACCGTGGCGCCCGCGTTGGCGAGCGTGCCCGCATCGGGCAGCGCGATGACGGCCGGCGCAGGCGCGACGACAAGATCGCCTGGAGTCAGCTGGGGTTCGGCGACCGCCCTCTCGTCGATGCTCACGAGCGAGGCGGCCAGTAGGTCAGATCGGCCACTGGGACCGGGACATCATAGTCACCCGAGCCCGGCTTTACCTACCCGCCAGCTCCTTGAGCACAGGCGCGATTCGAGCTGCAA
>VBIA01000162.1 GCA_005879985.1 Chloroflexota bacterium
GTTCCTCTTCGGGTCACTGGCCATGCTGGCGGTCGGCCGCGCGGGCGGCTTGGTCGTGCAGGAGGTGCGCCGCCAGTTCCGCGAGATCAAGGGAATCATGGAAGGCACCGCCAAGCCCGAGTACGGGACGGCCGTGCGCATCGTCACGGCGGCGGCGCAGCGCGAGATGATCCTGCCAGGCATCATCCCGGTGCT
Organism: Chloroflexota bacterium; assembly: GCA_005879985.1. Lineage (GTDB taxonomy): Bacteria > Chloroflexota > Dormibacteria > Dormibacterales > Dormibacteraceae > CF-118. The sequence goes on from VBIA01000162.1 coordinate 196, forward strand.
GGCCCCGCTGGCAGTGGGCTTCATCCTCGGCCCGCGCGCGCTGGGTGGAATGCTGCTCGGCGCCATCATCACCGGGCTTTTCCTCGCCCTGCAGATGACCAGCGGCGGCGCCGCCTGGGACAACGCCAAGAAATACATCGAGGAAGGCCACCTCGGCGGGAAGGGCTCAGAGGCTCATAAGGCTTCGGTGACCGGCGACACGGTCGGCGATCCCAACAAGGACACGGCCGGGCCGGCGATCAACCCGATGATCAAGGTCATCAACATCATCGCGATCCTGATCGCGGCCGGGGTCGCGTCCCACTCCCTGTTCCAGTAACGGCCCTGTCCCTCCGGGACAGGGTTAGGATGAGGGCGGCCTTAGACTCTTCTTCGGAAGGTCGACGTGGACGACTACCAGAAGGAGATCGCCGACCTGGAGCGCCAGCTCGAGCAGCTCGTTGAAGCGGAAGGCGACGCCAAGACCATCGCCGAGCTGACCATGCAGCTCGACATCCTGAAGGCGATCTACACGCGCGCGACCGACCTTTACGTGCAGGGTCGCGGCGAGGAGGGCCTGCGCTTCGGGCTGCGCATCCAGGGCTACGGCGACTGGAACCTCGACAATGTGTATGCGTTCGTCTACGAGCGCTCGGTCGAGCTCGACGCGGGGGCGCACGGCGCGTTCGTCGGTGGGATCAACCAGGCTGACTTCGCGATGATGCTCAACTCTTAGGCAGGAGGGCCGCATGGAGACTCCGCTAACGCCGCTCGAGTTCGCCCGCCGCGCCCGCAAGCTCTATGGCTATCGCGAAGCAGTCGTCGACGGCAGCCTGCGCCTGACATACGAGCAGTTCTTCGAGCGGTGCGACCGATGGTCGGCTGCGCTGCAGGCGATGGGCGTGCGCAAAGGCGACCGGGTCGCATACATCGCGCCGAACACGCACGAGCAGCTGGAATCGTTCTACGCGGTGCCGCAGACCGGCGCGGTCCTGGTGCCCATCAACTTCCGCCTGACCGCGGACGACTTCGTCTACATCACATCGCATTCCGGCGCGAAGGTGCTGTGCGTGCACCCGGACTACCTCGAAGTGGTGGACGGCGTTCGAGGCCGGCTGACCGGTGTCGAGCACTTCATCAGCCTGGGAAGCGCCGGCGGCCGCAAGGGCTGGAAGGAGTACGACCCGCTGCTTGCCAAGTCAGGCCCTCGGTTTGACCGACCAGACATCGCTGAGAACGACCTCCTCGCTCTCAACTACACCAGCGGCACCACCGCGCGTCCGAAGGGCGTGATGATCACGCACCGCAATGCGTGGATGAACGTGATGGACACGCTCGTCCATTTCCACATCACCGTGGACGACACCTACCTCTGGACCCTGCCGATGTTCCACGCCAACGGCTGGACGTTCGTGTGGATCATCACGGCCGCAGGCGGACGTCACATCTGCCTGCCCAAGGTCGAGCCGGCGCGCGTCTTCGACCTGGTGCGCAGTGAGCACGTCGGCTGGCTGTGCGCTGCACCGACCGTGCTGATATCGCTGGCCAACGCGCCCGCGAGCGCGCGCGGCGATGTGCCAAAGGGCGTGCAGGTGATCACGGCAGGCGCACCGCCGGCCGCGGCGACCATCGAGCGGCTCGAGGGCGAGTTCGGATGGAACGTGACCCAGGTGTACGGACTGACCGAGACGTCGCCCTTCCTGACCATCTGCGAGCCGCGGCCGGAGCACGCGAAGCTGTCGCCGACTGAGCGAGGCGTGGTCAAGGCCAAGACCGGCGTCGAGATGATCGGCGCTGGCGAGATGCGCGTCGTCGACAGCGAGGGCAAGGAGGTTCCGATGGATGGCGAGCACATGGGCGAGATCGTCTTCCGCGGCAACGTCATCCTCCAGGGCTACTACCGTGACCCCGAGGCGACGGAGAAGGTGATGGCCGGCGGGTGGTTCCACACCGGCGACGCCGCGGTCGTGCACCCCGACGGCTACGTCGAGATCCGCGACCGCATCAAGGACGTCATCATCTCCGGCGGAGAGAACATCTCCTCGATCGAGGTCGAGGGCGTGCTGCTGCGCCACCCGGCCGTGCAGGAGGCGGCGATCGTCGGGCTGCCGCACGAGAAGTGGGGAGAGGCGCCCTTCGCGTTCGTGGTGCTGAAGTCGGGCGCCACCGCCACCGAAAAGGAGCTGATCGACTACACGCGCGAGCGCCTGGCGCATTTCAAAGCGCCGCACGGCGTCTCGTTCGTGAATGAGCTGCCCAAGACCGCGACCGGGAAGATCCAGAAGTTCGTGCTGAGGAAGGGCGCGGCCGCGATAGTCCGCCAGTAGGCGAACCCTCCGGTTGTATACAGAGGCGCGTTATTTCGCGCAGATTTCCTTCGTCTGTATACAAACTCGCTACCACCACGCCCGCCGGCGGGCGACCCGGGCGTAGTAGCGGTCCTCGAGCCCGCCGATCGGGGGCAGCAGATACAGCGAGCCCAGGAGGCGCCAGCCGCCGCCCAGCTCGCGGAGAACCCGGTTCACGGCTGCCGCCCCGACGAACCGCCGCCCGCCTGGCTCGGTGGCGACCAGCGCGGGCGCGTCCGCCAGGCCGACGAGCTCGATCCGGCGGTCGGGGTCGTGGCGCTGGACCCAGCGCGACCGGCGAATTCAAAAGTCGCACGCGCCGTCGTACACCAGGGTTAGCCGGGCATCCGCCACAAGCCGAAACTACACTCTCGGAAGATGAGCCGCCTCGACCTGCCCGAGCACTACAACGTCGCCTCCGACCTGCTCCAGCGCAACCTCAAGGCCGGGAGGGGCAAGAAGGTCGCTATCAATCACGCGGGCGGCGAGGTCACGTACGACGAGCTGCACCGCCTGGCAGCAGGTGCGGGCCGCGCCCTCCTCGACCACGGCGTCCGGCGCGAGGAGCGCGTTCTCATCGCCGCTTACGACGCACCGGGCTGGGTGGCTGCGTTCCTCGGCGCGGGCCTCATCGGCGCGGTGCCGGTGCCGGTCAACCCCCTGCTGCAGCGGTCCGAGGACTATGACCACTTCATCGAGGATTCGCTGGCGCGCGTGATCGTGGTCGACGGCAACACCGACGAGAAGCTCAAGGCGGCCGCGGACAGGGCGCACGCCAGGCCGCGCATCGTGCGCACCGATCACATCCAGCCGAGTGACGAGCTGACGCCGGCGGCGACGCGCCGCGACGACATGGCCTTCTGGCTCTACAGCTCGGGATCGACCGGCAAGCCGAAGGCGGTCGTGCACCTGCAGCACGACATCCCGTACACATGCGTCACCTACGCGGAGCAGGTGCTGGGGATCAAGGAGTCCGACACCACGTTTTCGACCACTGGACTCTTCCACGCGTACGGCTTCGGCAACAACCTGACGTTTCCGTACTGGTTCGGCGCGTCGACGGTGCTTCACGCCGGTCGCAACACGCCGCAGACCGTGCTCGACACCATCGAGAATCGCAAGCCGACACTGTTCTTCTCCGCGCCGACTCTCTACAACGCCATCCTCAACTTCGAAGGCTCGAAGCAGCGCGACCTCTCGTCGATCCGCCACTGCGTGGCCGCTGCGGAGTCGCTGCCCGCCGAGGTGTGGAAGCGCTGGAAGGAGGCCTACGGCCTGACCATAATCGACGGCGTCGGCTCGACCGAGATGCTGCACATCTACTGCTCGAACCGAGTCGACGACGTGAGGCCTGGCTCGAGCGGCAAGCCGGTGCCCGGCTACGAGCTCAAGATCCTCGACCCCGACGGCAAGCCAGTGCCCGTCGGAGAGGCGGGCGATCTCTACGTCAAGGGCGACAGCGCGCTGGCGCTGTATTGGGCGCAGCACGAGAAGTCGAAGCGAAGCATCCTCGGCGACTGGTTCTTCAGCGGCGACCGGTACCGAGTCGACGAGGACGGGTACCACTGGTACGAGGGCCGCTCCGACGACATGATCAAGGTGAGCGGGCTGTGGGTCTCGCCGATCGAGATCGAATCGGTCCTGCTCGAGCACAAGGCGGTGGCGGAAAGCGCGGTGGTCGGAATCAGCGTCGATGGGTTCACCAGGATCAAGGCCTTCGTCATCGCGCGCCCGGACGCGGTGACCGGCGACGCGCTGGTGGCGGAGCTGCAGGAGCACTGCAAGTCGCGCCTCCAGCGATTCCAGTACCCGCACATGATCGAGTTCGTCACCGAGCTGCCGAAGACGGTGACCGGCAAGATCCAGCGCTACAAGCTGCGCGAGCAATCAGTAAGTCCCAACCCGGTCGCGCAGCGCAAGGAAACCGCCCCTGCCTAAGCACATCGCGGTGGTGCCGTGCGACGGCGCGGGCAAAGAGGTAGTGCCCGAGGCCGTCAAGGTGCTGCGCGCTGCCGGCGCCGACTTCGAGTTCGAAGAGCTCGACATCAACGCCGACGCCTACCTGCGCGACGGAGTGCCGATCCCCGCCGATGCCTGGAAGAAGCTGGCCGCCGCGGACGCCATCCTCTTCGGCGCCGTCGGCGATCCGCGCGTCCCGGATCCCAACTACCTGGCAGGAGTCCTGCTGCGCCTGAGGTTCGAGCTCGACCTCTACGTCAACCTGAGGCCCGCGAAGCTGTATGACGACCGGCTGTCACCGCTGCGTCGCGAGGAGCGCCGGCATATCGACCTGATGGTCGTTCGCGAGAACACCGAGGGCGCCTACGTCGGAATGGGAGGCCGCTTCAAGAAGGGCACCGCCGACGAGGTCGCGATCCAGGAGGACGTGAACACCCATCTCGGCGTCATGCGCATCATCGAGCACGCGTTCCAGATCGCGAAGAACGAGGTCGTGATGGTCGACAAGTCCAACGCGATGACCTTCGCGGGCGGCTTGTGGCAGGAACGCTGGAAGGACGTCGCGCGTGCTCATCCGGCCATCAAGACCCGCCATCTCTTCGTCGATGCCGCCGCCATGCAGCTCGTCAAGGACCCGAGTCAGTTCGACGTCATCGTCACGAGCAACCTGTTCGGCGACGTCCTCAGCGACCTCACCGCCGAGCTCGTGGGAGGCATGGGCATCGCGCCGTCCGCCAACATCAACCCGAAGACCGGTCGCGGCCTGTTCGAGCCCGTCCACGGGACGGCGCCGGACATCGCCGGCAAGGGCCTCGTGAACCCGATCGGGGCCATCTTGAGCGCCGGTATGATGGTCCAACACCTGGGTCATCACGAAATGGCAAGCGCGATCGAGGGGGCGGTCGAATCGGCCATTCGCGCGGGTGAGTGCACGCGCGACGTGGGCGGCAACCTTTCCACCTCCCAGGCCGGTGACGCTGTGGTCAAGAGACTCAGGGACTAGACAGAAATGGGCATGACGATGACCGAGAAGATCCTCGCCCGCGGGGCGGGTCGCGACTCGGTGCGCCCCGGGGACCTGGTGCTCGCGAAGGTCGACTTCGCGATGGGCCACGACCTGACCATCCCGCCGGCCGGAAAGATCATGCGCGAGCAGATGGGCGCGGAGAAGATCTGGGATCCCGACCGTGTCGCGGTGACGCAGGACCATTTCCAGCCTGCCAAGGACGCGGCCAGCGCCACGCTCGGCCGCCTCACGCGCGAGTTCTCGCACCAGATGGGCATCAAGTGGTACTTCGAGGTTGGGCAGGGCGGCATCTGCCACACGGTGCTGCCCGAGCACGGGCTCGTGCTGCCTGGTGAGCTGGTCGTCGGCGCCGACTCGCACAGCTGCACCTACGGCGCGCTTAACAACTTCGCCACCGGAATCGGCTCGACGGATCTCGCGTGCGTGCTGGCGCTGGGCGAGCTGTGGTTCCGGGTCCCCGAGACGCTGAAGTTCGTCTATCACAACCGGTTGAAGGAATGGGTGGAGGCGAAGGACCTCATCCTCTATGTCATCGGCCAGATCGGCGTCGACGGCGCGCGCTCGAAGGCGATGGAGCACGTGGGCGAGGCGCTGAAGCACATCGACATGGAGGCCCGGCTGACGATCACCAACATGGCCATCGAGGCGGGCGCCAAGAACGGCATCCTCGAGTTCGACGAGGTCACGAAAGAGTATCTCGACGGTCGCGCGAAGCGGCCCTACACGCCGGTCTCGTCGGACCCGGACGCCGAGTACGAGAAGGTGTTCGAGTTCGACGTGGAGAAGGTGGAGCTCGGCGTTGCCAAGCCGATGTCGCCCGACAACTACGCGCCGCTCTCGGAGGTCGCCGGGACCAGGCTCGACCAGGTCTTCATCGGCTCGTGCACGAACTCGCGCATCACCGACCTGCGCCGCGCCGCGGCGGTGCTCGAAGGGCACAAGGTCGCGGACGGCGTGAGGCTCATCATCACGCCCTCGTCGCACCAGGTCGCGATCCAGGCGGGGGAGGGGGAGGTGTGCCTCAGCACCACCAACCGCAACTTCCCCGGGCGCATGGGCCACCCGAAGGCGATGGTCTACCTGTCCAACCCGGCGGTGGCCGCGGCCAGCGCTGTCACGGGAGTGATCACGCACCCGAGCGAGGTGCTCAAGCACCTGCCGGCCAACGTCGCATGACTCCCATCCCTGCGTTCGTGCACAAAAACGGGTTATCACGGCGGAATTCCCCGCGTTTGTGCACAAAAAAGGGTTTCAAACAATGACGCTTCCGAAGGTCATTCGCGGCAAGGCCTGGAAGTTCGGGGCCAATATCGACACCGACCAGATCATCCCAGCCAAGTACGCCATCTACTCGCTCGACGAGAAAGAGCTCGGCAAGCACGCGATGGAGGGCGTGCCCGGTCGCGAGACGTGGGCGTCGCAGGTGACGGCGGGAGACATCCTCGTCGCCGACTCGAACTTCGGCTGCGGATCCTCGCGTGAGATCGCGCCAGTGGCGATCCGCGGCGCGGGCATATCGCTCGTGATCGCGGACTCTTACGCGCGAATCTTCTTCCGCAACGCGATCAACATGGGCTATCCCATCTTGCAGTCGCCGCAGGCAGCCGAAGCCGTGCATGAAGGCGACGAGCTCGAGGTCGACCTCGATGAAGGAGTCATCCGCAACTTCACGCGCGGCGACGAGTATCGCTCCGAGGCGTTCCCGCAGTTCATGAACGAGCTCCTGCGCATGGGCGGCCTCGTGCCTTGGGTGCGCAAGCGCCTGGAAGAGCGGCGCAAGACCGCGAAAGCCGCCTCCTAGCGGTGGACGGCTCTAAACCCGTCGACCTGCAGGAGCCGCTCGAAGAGCTTGCCCGCGACCCTACCCTCTTCAGCCACGACCTGAAGTTCCCGCCGGCGGACCGAATCCGCGTCTACGACGACACGCTGCGCGACGGCGAGCAGATGCCCGGCGTCGCGATCACGCCGAAGGACAAGTACGAGCTCGCGCGCATGCTCTCGGACATCGGCGTCCACATCATGGACGTCGGATTCCCATACGTCTCCGAGGGCGAGCGCGAAACGCTGCGGCTCGTGCTCGAAGGCCGCAAGCGTGGCGAGCTGAGGCCAGACCTCGAGGTCGTCTGCATGATGCGCAGCACCAAGGGCGACATCGACGCGACCATGCAGGTGATCGATTCGCTCGGCCACAAGCGCGACGAGGTGACCTACTTCGTCTTTACGTCGGCCTCCGACCTGCACGTGAAGTACAAGCTCGGCAAGACGCTGCTTCACCGCGAGGGCATCCCCGAATCTGAATGGCTCGAGCTGCCCGTCTCCCACTACCGGGAAGCGAACCTCCGGATGATGTGCGAGGCGATCGCGTACGCGCGCTCGCAGGGCGCCACGTCGATCGAGTTCGGCGGGGAAGACGGAAGCCGCGCCGATGTCGACTACATCGCCGAGATCCACCGCGAGGGCCTGAAGGCCGGAGGCACGAGGCCCTCGACGCCCGACACGGTCGGCTGCTACTCGCCCTATGCCGTTCGCGAGTACATCCCGAAGATCAAGGCCGCCGCGCCCGACGCGCCGCTCGTTGTGCACTTCCACAACGACCTGGGCATCGGTGCGTGGAACACCGTGACCGCGCTGGGCTCAGGCGCCGAGGTGTTCACCACGAGCGTCAACGGAATCGGCGAGCGCACCGGCAACGCGCCGATGCACCAGGTGCTGCTGCAGCTGCGCTACCTGTTCGGCATCGAGATCCCAAATTTCAAATACGAGAAGCTGCGCGACCTCGCACGTCACCTGGAGCGCGTCAGCGGCATACCCGTGCAGCCGACCGAACCCGGCATCGGTCTCAACGTCTTCTCACACGAGTCGGGCATACACACTGCGGGCATGCTCATCCATCCGGCGATTTACCAGTTCATCCCGCCCGCCGACATGGGGGCGAAGGTCGAGTACGTCTACGGCAAGCACTCGGGCGCGGTGGTCGTCGAGCACGCGCTGCGCGGCGCCGGCATCACGCCCGAACCCAAGCTGGTTGCGCGCGTTCTCGAAGAGGTGAAGCGGATCCGTGAAGAGCGTGCGGAGCGCGCGGACTTCTCCGAGTTCCACCGCAATTACTACGAGCACCTCGGCCATCTGGGCCTGACCGCGGCGGAAGTCGTCGACATCGCGCGCGCCATCTCGGCCGACTCGAGTGCCAGGGGCTGATGGCGACCACCACGGCGAAGGACACGGCCACAAAAGAGGAATACCTGCAGCTGCATCGCTGGATGTGCATGGCCAAGGCGCTCGACGACCGCATGCACATCCTTGTCAAGCAGGGTCGCGCGCCGTTCGTCGGCTCGAGCCGCGGCCATGAAGGTATCCAGGTCGCGTCCACCGCGGCGCTCAGCCCGGACGACTGGCTCGTGCCTCACTACCGCGGGCTGGCCAACGCGATCGTGCGCGGCTTGACGATGAAGGAATGGATGCTGGCCGTCTTCGCCAAGGCGGGCGACCCGCTGTCGGCGGGCCGCAACATCCCTGGCGGGTGCTACAGCTACCACCGGCTGAACATCGCGCCGGTGTCGCAGGTGGTGGCGAGCTGGGTCCCCAAGGCGGCGGGCATCGCCTACGCGGCCAAGCTGCGCGGCGAGGGCACGGTGACGCTCTGCACTTTCGGCGACGGCGCGACCAGCCAGGGCGCCTTCCACGAGGGCGTGAACTTCGCCGCCGTGCACAAACTGCCGGTCGTCTTCGTCTGCGAGAACAACGGCTACGCGATCTCGGTGCCGCTCCGACTGCAGATGCAGAACCCGAACGTCGCCGAGCGCGCCGCGGGCTACGGCATGGCCGGCGAGACCGTGGACGGCACCGACGTGCCGGCGTCATTCGCTACGTGCCGGGAGGCGGTCGCTCGCGCTCGCCGGGGCGAGGGGCCGACGCTCATCGATGCCAAGATCTGGCGCCTCAACTCGCACACCTCCGAGGACAACCAGGTGAAGTACCGCGGGACGGAGGAGATCGCCGAAGCCGCCCGGCACGACCCGATCTCGCGCTTCAACGGCTGGCTCATCGATCGGGGTTGGCTGACCGCCGAGGAAGCCGCCGTGGTGCAGAAGCGGTACGACGAGGAGGCTTCGGAGGCCGCGGACTGGGCGGAGCAGCAGCCCGACCCGGCTCCAGACGACGCCCTGAAAAACGTTTTTGCCTGATCTGCGGGCCCGTCTTTCAAAATAGACTGACCGTCCCAGTGGAACCCGACGACCCCGCCGCCACCCCATCCGACGCCGAGACCAGCCAGATGCCGGCCGTGGCTCCGGACAAATCCGAACCCGAATCTGTGGTCTGGCCCGAAGACCCATGGGTTGCGGACGGCCGAGCAGCCGACGATCCAACCCTGGAGAACGGACCCGTCGTGACCTCGCCGGTCATTTCCACGTGGCCGGAGGGCACGGCCGGTGAGCCCTCGGTTCCCAGCCATGCAGGCATGAACCCGATCGCCGAAGACCCCGTGACGGCCCCGTTCCCGACACGGAAGGCCGCCGAGCCGTTCGAGGCCGCGGTGATGAGGACAACGCCGCCGCAGCCGGCCCCGCCGGCCGAGCCGGCGGAAGAAGTTCACGACACGGTGCCTCCGGCCCCCGCGGCCGAGGCGGCTGCACCGATGGAGACGGAGGAGGTGGACACGGCGGACGCGGCGCTCGAAACGCTGCCGCCCGAGGTCGCCGCGGTCGAAGCATCCGAAGAGGAGAGTGCGGGTCCGTCGGCCGAGGAAGCGGTCATCGAGGCGATTGCCGAGGACGAGCCGGCGGCCGCCACCAGCGACGGACAGGCCGCCGAGGCGGACGCCGAGGAAGCCGAGCCCGTCGAGGCGGCCGAGGAAGCGGCCGTTCCGGGCGAGACGGCCGAGGAAACGCCGGTTCCGGTCGAGACGGCCGAGGAAACGCCCATCCCGGTCGAGACGACCGAGGAAACGCCCATTCCAGTCGAAGCGGCCGAGCCCGAGCCGGAACCGATGCCCGAGCCCGTGCCCGAGCCGGCGCCGATGCCCGAGCCGGAGCCGATGCCCGAGCCGGAGACCGAGCCCGAGCCCACGCCTGAACCCATGAAAGCGGAGGAGCCTGAGCCGGCTCCGCCGGTGGAGACGGCAGTGGAGCCCGCCTCGCCGGCCGCCGGGACACCGGTGTGGGCTGCGCAACCGGCGAAGCCCGCGACTTCCGCACCGGCGTCCCCGTTCGTGCCCGCAAGCCCCGCGATCCCGAGCTGGGCCCCAAACGCGCCGCGGGCGGCCGACAAGCCTCAGCCCGAGGCGCCGACCCAGTGGCCCGGCATCAACGTGCCGGCCTGGGCTCCCCAGCCGACTGCGTCGCATCCAGGCACGGCGAATCCGCTGCCCGGGGCGGGCAGCCCGTACGCCGATCCCGTTCGAGCATCCCAGCCGGCGCCTGCACCGCCGGCAGCTGCGCCTGCACCGGCTCCCGCACCGACCGCCCGCGCGATTTCCGAGCCCAGAGGACAAGTCGTACGCGGAATGGTTTGCGTGGGCGAAGAGGTCAGGCGCCCCGGCCGGCGCGTGCCACGCGGCGGCGCAGGGAGCCTTCAGAGCGCTCGCGGCCGGGCATGACATGAACACCGCGGTCCAGTGGGCGACCCTCGCCATGGCGTCACCGCCCGGGCTCGTCGGGCAGAGCCGCCAGATCTACTGCGCGTGGTTCTCGCTCGGCAACATCGACCTGAAGCTGCCGACGGCTCAGGCGCACGCTTTCGCGAACGGCGCAATCCAGGCCCTCGAGTCTGGCGCGGACTCGATGGGCGCGCACCAGGCCGGCCTGCTCGCGGCAGGCATCACCGGCGGCTGAGCGCCCTGCTCGGCTAAGCCCTAAGGAAGCTCTCTCCGGTCCTGGCCGGTGGGGTCGAGGCGGTCAGCCAGCCGGCGCAGGAAGTTGCTCAGCAATCCTGACCGGGAGTGACGCGCCCGCATTGCCTCGACCGCGGCCTCCCGCTGTCGCGCCTGCATCATCTGCTTGACCAGGTGAAGGGTCGGGTCCGAGTCGCGCATACCTCTTTCTCCTATTGGGACTCGAGTCGCTGGAGCGCCTCGTCCACGTCGATCTCGCCGCGAGCCACCTGTTCCATCAGCTCGAGTCGCGACGACGCCGGAGCGGCCGAAGCGCGCTCGATGCCCATCTTCGCGAGCAGCGAGTCGAATCGCGCCCGCGCGGTGGGGTAGCTGACGCCGAGGTGGCGCTCGAGCCCCTTCATGTTTCCGCGCGAGGCGAGGAACACACGCAGCACCTCACGGTCCTCGTCTGTCAGACCGCAGAACTCGCAGGTCATGAACACGCCCGAAAGCTCCGTGGAGCAGGACGGACACGACAGCCGAGTCAGCGCGAGGCGTTCACTGCAGACGGGGCAGTTGAGCGGTGGGCGGCGAGCCGCGGTGGATGACGTCACCCGACGCTGATCCGAACGTTGCCCATCATGCCTTCGATGTCGAGAGTGGCGGCGCCGGAACCGATGGTCACTGCCTTACCGCCCGGCCCCGCGATGGCGCGCTCGCCGCTCTCATCCTCGATCGCGACCTTGCCCATGGTGGCGCGAGCGGTGATCTTCACGCTGGACTGCTTGTTGAGGTTGAGCCGGATCGAACCCATCTCGCAGCGGACCTTGCTCGTGCCTGAGTCGATGCAGCCGCTGGCGGTGACGCTGCCGGCCTGAGCCACGACGTTGAGCGGGCCCCGGAAATCGTTGACGATGCAGCTGCCCGCCTGCACCTCGGCCGTGATGGGCCCGTGCACGCCGTCTACCCGAAAGCTGCCCGCCTGCACACTGGCGTTGAGCGGAAGATCCGGATTCATGCGGACCTTCAGGCTGCGGCGGCCCTTGAAGTCGAAACCGTTGATCTCGATCCGGCGTCCGGCCACGCCGAACGTGAAGGTGTCCTCCTCCTGGAAGGGAACGTGCTCGATGACCAGCGTGCCGCCGTCGACGCGCGCCCGGTGCGGGCCCTCGGCGACGGCTGTGGCCACAGTGGAGTCGGCCACTACCTCCGCGCTGCCGAACTGAGAAAGGACCTTCACCGACCTGGCGGCCGGCGCGGTTGGGGCGGAGATGTCGCCGAGGCGCGGCGCGGTGGTGGCCGTGGCGGCAGGCGGCTCAGCCTGGGCAGCCAGGGCGTCGAGGCGGGCGGCGCCCTCCTCGGCGGTGATGGTTCCGGTGCGCACCTGGTTCAGGATTTCACGCTTCTTTTCGTCCATGCCTCAAATTAGAAAGCATGACCTATCAATTTGTCAAGTCCGACATCCAAATTGGGATGAACGCGTGCGGCTAAGCTATGCCCGTGGCCAGGATCGGGGTGGTGGCGGACACTCACTGCCCCGAGTTCATCGACCGACTGCCGGACCGCGTCTTCGAGTTGCTGGCCGGGGTCGACCTGATCCTTCACGCCGGGGACATCAACGGCCAGGCCACGCTGGCGGAGCTCGCCAGGATCGCCCCGGTCGAGGCGGTGCAGGGCGACCACGACCGCGGTCTGGCCTCGCTGCCGCCCCATCGAGACGTGGTGGTGGAGGGCAGGCGTATCGTGCTCGTCCACGGCAATCGAAGCCGCTGGCTGGAAGAACCCGCCACGTTTCTGTGGACTGTCAGCCTCGGCCACTACAAGCCGCATGGCGGGCTTCCCGCGTCGCTCAGGCGCCGTTTCCCGGACGCGGATGTGATCGTCCACGGCCACACACATCGACCTCTCATCGACACATCGGGCAGACCGTTGGTGTTCAATCCCGGCGGCGTGCATCAGTGGACGCCCGCGACCACCAGCGAGCGTTTGCGCCGTCACCCCGGATGGTTCGAGTGGTGCTGGCTGCAGGTCGCGCGCCACATCCGAAGCTACCCATCACCGACGGTCGGCATCCTCGAGGTGACGCGCTCGACCATCGAGCCGAAGATCATCGCTCTCTAGAGTTAGTCACCTCATGAAGAAGCCGACCTTCCGTGCGGCCGCATTCGACGACGCGGCCCTTGCCGCCGACATCATGACGGCCGCGTTCCCGCGCGAGCCTGCAGATCCAGTCCTGACCCTGGAGCGCTGGCAGCGCGGGCGCGAGGACTTCATCTGGGGACGGTTCATCGCCGAGGTCGACGGTGTGCCTGTCGCATTTCTCGAGTGGGCGCACGGCCCGTGGGAGCAGCTTCCCGAGCGGCACTGCTACGTCGACGTGTTCCTCGACCTGACCTATTTGAGCAAGACCCTCCTCACGCAGCTGTGGAAATGGCTCGAGGAGGAGGCCGGCAAGCAGGGCGCATTGACGCTGAACGCATCCGCGGGCGAGGAGGAGACGGAGCTGCTCGGCGTCCTCAAGGCTGTCGGTTATGAGCGCCAGCGGCAGGACCGCGTATGGATCCTGGATCTCAACGCGCACGGAGCGCGCCTCACCGCGGAGGCCGCGGCAGCCCGAGAGCAGGTGAAGGCCGAAGGCATCACCCTCACGACGCTGAGCGAATGGCACGACCCCGACCGCGTCGCAAAGCTGTTCAAGCTGAGTGAGGAGACGCGGCAGGACATCCCGCACTCGACCCCGATCCTTCCCCAGCCGAAGGAATACTTCGTCAACCGCATGAACGCGCCTGACCGCCGGCAGGATAGGTGGTGGCTGGCCCTGGACGGCGACCGTCCTGTCGCCATGTCGTTCCTGAGCTTTCCACCTGTGCGGGGACATGTGTGGACCGGGTACACGTGTTGCGAGCGCGACTATCGGGGCCGAGGCATCGCGCGCGCGGTCAAGCTGCAGACGCTCGCCCAGGCCGTCGAGCTGGCCATCCCGTCGGTGCGCACCGACAACGACTCCGAGAACGCGGCCATGCTGCACATCAACGAGACGCTGGGTTACGAGTCGCTACCGGGCTACGTCAACTTCGTGAAACGGTTACACGCGCGCGCTTTGCGGTAGAACCGAGAAGTAGATGGCGAAGACCAGGGACTACTACGACGTGCTCGGGGTGCCGCGGACGGCGAGCCAGAAGGACATCGGCGCCGCCTTCCGCAAGCTTGCGCGCAAGCATCATCCGGATTTGAATGCGGGCGACAAGCAGGCGGAGCTGCGATTCAAGGAGATCTCGGAGGCGCACGAGGTGCTGTCGGACCCCGAGAAGAAAAAGCTCTACGACGCGTTCGGTTCTGACTGGGCCGCGGCGAAAGCCGCGGGTGTGCAGCCGGGGCAGGGCAATCCGTTCGGCGGTGGCGGCGTGCGCCGCGGCACCGGTGGGGCCGGCGGATCGCGCGTGGAGTACCGCACGGTCTCGCCCGAAGAGGTCGAGGATATGTTCGGCGACGCCGGCGGAATCGGCGACATCTTCGGGTCGATCTTCGGCGGCCCTCAGCGCGGCGCCCGGGCGCAAGCGCTCGATGTGGATATGCCGATCTCCGTGAGCCTGGCCGAGGTGCAGCGCGGCACCAGCCGCACCGTCGAGCTGCCTGGCGGCCGTCGCGTCGAGGTCAATGTGCCGGCGGGGGTGAAGGAAGGAACGGTGCTGCGAGTACCCGGTCTGCGCGCGCAGGTCCAGGTGGCGCCGGATCCGCTGTTCACGCGAGAGGGCAAGGACCTGCGCGTCGTCGTGCCGGTGCCGCTGAACGTCGCGCTCAACGGCGGCGAGGTCGCGGCGCCGACCCTCAAGGGCGGTCGCGTCCAGTTCAAGGTTCCGCCTGAGACACAGAACGGCACGAAGATCCGGCTGCGCGGGCTCGGGCTGCCCGACCCCAAGGGCGGTCCGGCCGGCGACCTTTACGCGGAGGTCAAGGTCCAGCTGCCGGTGCCGATGGACGAGCGCACCCGCAAGTGGGCGTCCGAGCAGCCGGTCTAAAGTACCTCCGACTTGCGCGCGCGACTTTTACTCCCACTCGTCTTCGTCGCGGGCATGGGGTCGCTCGCAGTCGAGTTCGGAGCCGCGCGGCTCCTGGCGCCCTACTTCGGCACGAGCCTCTACGTGTGGGGCGTGCTCATCGGGCTGGTGCTCATCTATCTGTCCGCGGGCTACGTGATCGGCGGCCGTCTCGCCGACTCCCGTCCGGACGAGATGCTGCTGTACCAGATCACCGCGTGGGCCGGGCTATGGATCGGCGTCATCCCGCTCGTCAGCTATCCGATCCTTCTCGCGTCGCAGCAGGGATTCAGGGAGCTGAGCATCGGACTGGTGGGCGGCACGCTGGTCGCGGTGATGCTGCTGTTCGCGGTGCCGGTGATCCTGCTCGGGTGCGTGAGCCCCTTCGCTATCCGGCTGCTGCTCAAGAACGTGGAGTCGGGCGGCAACACAGCCGGACGCGTGTACGCGCTTTCGACCGCGGGCAGCATCCTCGGCACCTTCCTGCCGGTGTTCTGGTTCATCCCGACTTACGGCACGAGGCCGACCCTTGAAGGCTTCGGCCTGGTGCTCGTGCTGTTCTCGGTCGCAGCGATGTGGCCGCGCAAGCGCTTCTACGCCGCGTTTGCCATCGCCGTGATCCTCGCCTGGATCGTTCTGCCCTCCGGGATCAAGGCGCCTGAGGTCGGCACGCTGCTCACTGAGCGCGAGTCCGCCTACAACTACATCCAGGTCGTGCAGTCCGGCACGGTGACCGAACTCATCCTCAACGAGGGCCAGGCGATCCACTCCGTCTACGACTCGGCGGACAACCTCACGCACGGCTACTGGGACTACCTGCTGGTTGCGAACGCCTTCCGGCCGGCGCAACCGTCCGAGACCAGTCCGCGCTCGATCGCCATCCTGGGTCTCGCCGGCGGCACCACCGCGCGTCAGTACCGGCTTGCCTATGGCGACTCGATCGACATCACCGGTGTCGAAATCGATCCAGTCATCCTGTCGCTCGGCCACCAGTACTTCCATCTCGGCGACGCGCGTGCGCACGAGGTCACATCCGACGCGCGCTACTGGATCGCCACCCAGGCGGGGCACTACGACGTGATCGTGCTCGACGCGTACCGGCAGCCGTACATCCCGTTCCACCTCACGACCAAAGAGTTCTTCGCGCAGGTGCGTCAGCACCTCAACCCGGGCGGAGTGGCCGCGGTCAACGTCGGCCGGACCAGCACCGACTATCGACTGGTCGCCGCGCTCGCCAGCACGATGGCCGCGGTGTACACGAACGTCTTCGTGATCGACGACAAGTCCTTCAACAACACGCTCGTGTACGGCACCACCGAGAAGACGACACGCGATGACATCACGCACAACCTGGAGCAGATCTCGGCGCCGCTCGCGAGCGACGCCGCCAAGGACTCGCTGCTGCCCGGCCGGCTGCTCCCGTCGCCCTACAACGGACAGGTGTACACGGACGACCTCGCGCCGGTGGAGCAGCTGATCGACGAGATCATCTTCAGCTACGTGACCGGCACCTAGCCCCAGCGGAAGACGACATGCGCGCTCCTGACTCTTTCCCGCTGTTGGGATTGACTCAAGGATTTCGCCTGGCGACGTCTGGGTGATGCGGAAACAAAGCTATGGCCGGGCAAAGCCCGGCCAACCCCGCCACGCCTCTATGCCGGCGGGTGCAGAGGCCCCCGCACCTGCTGACCGGCCAGCGCCTCCTCCTTCTCGAGGACGAGGAGTCGCACACGTCCCGTGGCGACCACGCGGCCGTCGCCGTCCTCGATCTTCGCGTCCCACACCTGGGTCTTGCGGCCGCGGGTGATGGGCGTGGCCACCGCGCGCAGCGTGGCTCCGGCGCGCACCGCCCTGATGAAGCTGGTGTTGTTCTCCAGCCCCACCACTGTCTGCGAGCGCGGCAGCGCGTACAGCGCGGCGCCAATGGAGGCGAGCGACTCGATCATGCCGCAGTGCACGCCGCCATGGACGATGCCGTAACCCTGCAGGTGCTGAGGCCCGACGGTCATCTCTGCGCGAACTTCGTCGGCGGTGGCCTTCGTGATCGTGATGCCCATCGCCTGCAGCCAGCCTTCGGGCATCTCGTTGAGCCGCTGCGAGAAGTCCTCCTGGGCCACGTCGGCAAATGCTAGCGACCGCCAGAAAAGCACAAGGGCCGGGACAATCCCGGCCCTTGCTATTTCGTTCGCAGTGCTCCACCTCCGACTCCAGGAGCCGGATTCAGAATTGGGAACCTCTAGAGGACCGCTTCCTCCCGAGCTCCCGGCTGGCAAACGAGGCGGCTGGCACCGCGACTCGGTTTATCCAAGGTTCCGCCTCACCTCCTTTGCCCATCGGGCAGTGAACTTCGGAGGAGAGTTTACCATCCACGCGATGCCGCGCCGTTATGTCGCCGTTTGCGGAGCCTCCGAGGCGAGCGACGCGCAGCTCCACGCGGCGCACGAGGTCGGCAGGCTGCTCGCAGAAGCAGGGGCCGTCATCATCAACGGTGGCCTCGGTGGTGTGAGCGGAGCGGCAAGTGAGGGCGCGGCCTCGGCCGGTGGAACAGTCATCGGACTCCTGCCCGAGTCGCACCGCGCCGGCGCGAACAAGCACCTGACGATAGCCTTGCCCACCGGCATGGGGCAGGGTCGCAACGTCCTCATCGTCACCGCCGCACAGTCCGTGATCGCCATCGGCGGCGGATGGGGGACGCTCAGCGAGATCGCGATCGCAAAGCGCCTCGGACGGCCCGTGGTGACCCTCGACAGCTGGCCGATCACGGGCCTCGAGGCCGTGGCGACTCCCGCCGAAGCTGTGAGGAGGGCGCTTGAGTAGCTCAGCCGCGCGCGCCGAGGACACCGCGGCCGAGCTGCGAGACGCGTGAATGTAGCTCCAAGCTGGCACGGGCGCGCGCCCGGCCGGGTGAACCTGATCGGCGAGCACGTCGACTACCTCGGAGGGGTCGTACTGCCCGCCGCGGTCGATCGCTTCACCGACACAAGGGGCATCACATCCGACAAGTGGTCAGTCCACAGCGACATCGGCGGTGGCCTCGACTACGTCCGAGCCATCGGCGAAGAGCTGGGTGCGCCGCCGCAGATCGTGAATGTTGCTTCGGACATTCCGCCTGGCTCCGGGCTGAGCTCATCCGCAGCGCTCCTGGTTTCAGTTGCATCGGGCATCGCTCCTGACATCGACGGCAAGGAGGCAGCGCTCGCATGCCAGCGCGCCGAACAGAAGGCGACAGGGGTGCAGGTGGGCGTCATGGACCAGTTCGCCTCAGCACTCGGGAGGCGCGGCCACGTGCTGCTGCTCGACTGTGCGACCCTCGAATACCGTGCCGTGCCTTTTCCCGATGAGCTCGTGATCGCGGTAATCGACTCCGGCCAGCACCGCAACCTCGCGCACACGCCCTACAACAAACGCCGGCGCGAAGCCGAGGCGGGGAAGAAAAAGCGCAAGCGCCACGTCGACTCCGAGATCCAGCGCGTGCATGAGTTCGTGCGAGCGCTCGAGGAGCGGCGGTTCGACCGCCTCGGCGAGCTGCTGAAGGAGTCTCACGCCAGCCTGCGCGACGACTTCGAGGTGTCGACCAAGGAGGTCGACGCGCTGGTGGAGCAAGCCTGGTCGATTTACGGTTGCCTGGGCGCGCGCATCATGGGCGCCGGTTTCGGCGGCAGCATCATCGCGTTGGTGCGGCGAGGCAGCGAGCGCATCTTCGTGGCGCAGATGGGCCGGCCAGTCATCCTCTGCGCCACTGCAGACGGCGCGTACACGACATCGCAGTGAGCGATTGCCTGCTGTTGCCGCTCGAGCAGCGCTCCGGCGGCAAGCGTGAGCTCAGCGGTTGGGAAGCGGTGTGGAAGTCTCTCGGTGAGGGCGAGGCGGAGCGTCTGCCGTTCGGCCGCGGCGTCGGATGGAAGCCGGTCGGCGTGCCGCGCCAGCTTGCGGCGACGAGCGGCGCACAGAGCGTGTGGTACCGGACGGTGTTTCCGCGACCGGATCACTCGGGTCGCGTGGTGTTGCGCATCGGCGGCGCGTTCACCGCCACCCATGCGTGGTTGAACGGACGCCTTCTCGGATCGCACTACGGCCACTTCTCGGCCTTTGGCTTCGACCTAACTCCCTATCTGAAACCCGACAACGAGCTCGTCATCTGCTGCGAATCGCCGGTGGAGGCGCGGCTCGACCGCAAGCGCCACATCATGGGCCACTTCAACGATGGCGACCTGCGGCCCTATCCGGCTTCGGCGTACATGAGCCTGGGCGAACCGTACCGGTGGGAGGTTCCGCTCGGTCTGTGGCGGCCTGTCGAGCTCGAATACGTCGGCCCGATCGTCATCGACTGGCTCCGCCTCAAGCCGAGCTTTGAAGCCGGCGACGGGCGCCTCGAGGTGGAGGCACGGCTGCGCAACCTCGACGGCAGGCAGATGGACGGCGAGGTGGAGCTGGTCGTGTCCCCAGGTCAGGGTGAGGGCGTCCTGCGGCTGAAGCGAGAGTTCCGCATCGCCGGCGGCGGCGACCAGCCGATGTCCATGCGCCTGGCGCTGCCGGGCGCGCGGAAGTGGGAGCCGTGGCGATTAGGGGAGCAGGCAATGTATCGCGCCGAGATGGCTGTGCAAGTGAGCGGCGCCGAGTCATCGCGCGTGGAAGACGCCTTCGGGTTCCGCGACCTCAAGTGGGACATCGGGCCTCGCCGGTGGAGCCTGTCGGTCAACGACCGCCCGATGTTTCTGCGCGGCGCCTGCTACGCGCCGTCACATCGAATGGACGAGCTCACCGCCGAGCAGTTCGCGGCCGACCTGCGGCTGGCGAAGGAAACGAATCTCGATGCCCTGCGGGTGATCGCCAACGTGCTGCCACGCGATTTCTACCGGCTGGCGGACCAGGCGGGGGTGCTGCTGCTGCAGGAACTGCCGCTGCTCGGCACGTACGCCTATCAGGCCCGCGCGGATGACGCGCGCTTCTTCGAGACGACCGCGAAAGAGATGCAGGCCGAGATGGTCGAGCTGCTGCGCAACCATCCGTCCATCGCAGTGTGGATCGCGCACGACGATCCGCCATGGCTGCCGGACAACGCCGACATGGGCGACGTGCATGTGGTGCGCCAAAACCATTCGATCGACCAGGACCTGAAGGCCGGCTTCGAGGCGCTGGACCCGACACGTCCCGCGCTCCCTGCCAGCGGCGAAACCGATGTTCACCTGAGGCTCGGCTGGGAAGAAGGGACGTGGAAAGACGTCATCGACACCGAGCCGTTGATCGTCACCGCGTTCGGCGCGCAGTCGCTGCCGTCCATCGGCTCACCTGTGTGGGACGAAATCGGCGATCGCTTTCCAGTCGCGGACGACGAACCATCCTGGCGCTACGCCGGATTCCAGCCTGTCAACTGGGCGGAGCGTGGCGTGGGTCTGCCTTCGGCGCATCCGAGCCTCGACGCATACGTCCGCGCGTCGCAGAACTATCACGCGCTGCTCGTGCGCGTGACCGCCGAGCACTTGCGGACGCGCAAGTTCGAGCCGTGCTGGGGCGCGTTCGCTTTCCACCTGATCGATCCCTTTCCGGCCATCGGCTGGGGATTGCTCGACGGAGCGCGTCAGAAGAAGGACGCACCGCTGGCGGCCTTGGCCGAAGCATTCCGGCCGACGCGCGTGATCATCGACCCGCTCAGTACTGAGCCTGACCGTCCGGCCGGCGTCATCCAGCGACCAGACAAACCATTCAACGCGCGCATCGTCGTCGTGAATGACGATCCGCGAGTCGCGGGCGCGGGATCGGTGCGCTGGTCCGTCACGCGCGAGCGCGGCGTCGGGCTGCGGGGAGTGAGCCGCATCATGGACGCCGCGCAGCGCAAATCTTTTTCCGGGTCTGCGCAGTGCGAGGTGCCCACCGCGTTCGAGCCCGCGATCCACGCCGCCACGGTGAGCCTGGCCCTCCAGGCCGAGGGCGAGTACGTGCTCGCAGCGACGCTGCTCATCGCGGGCGAGGAGATCGATCGCACCGAGCTGCGATTCAGCGTGACGGCCAACGTTCCGCCCGCGCGACTGCGCCCCGAGCTTCCGCACTACCTCGCGGATCGGCTCGCCGACCTGCGCAGCCTGCAGGCGGAGAAGGACGGGCTGAGCCTGGTGCTCGAAAACAAAACGCGTCCCGCGGTTCTCACCACGATGACCGGCCTCCGTCTCGACGGCAGGCTGCTGACCCGTCACGACATACAGATCGAGACGCACGCTGGACGCGCACCGCTGCCACGCCGGCTCGACCTCGGGCTCGGACGGCGCGTCCGCGTCTACGTCGTTACCGGCGAACCCCTCGCGCCCGGGGCGCACACGCTCGAGGCGGACGTCAGCATCGCGGGAGTTGGCTCAGGGCGGCTGCTGATCGAAGGTCAGGTGCCGGCTGAGGCGCCATCGGCTCTGTAACTTGGCCCAAGTCCAGACCGGATGGCATACTTCGCAGCACCGCTTTCGTAACGAGATTCCCAACAGGGAGGCCCTTCCACCGGATGCCGATCGAGTACGCAGAAATAATCCTGGCCGTCGTGGCCCTGTTCGCCGGAATCCTTTACCTCAGGGTCCGCCGGACGCGGTCCAAGGGCAAGAAGAACAAGAACGCCGTCCGGCCCGCGTCACCGTCGCGCACCGGGATGGCGAGCCAGCCGGCCCCGGAACAGCCTGCGGTGCAGACCTGGGCTCCGCCGGTGACAGCTCCGCGACCGGGGTCGGTTGCGTCGACGGTCGTCCAGACTCCTCCGCAGCCGGCGGCCAGCCCGAGCTGGGATCAGCCGGCCGCGGCGCCCGCTCCTGGCGCGCAACCGACGTGGGGCTCGGCCCAACCCGCGCCTTCGTGGGGCGCGCCGCCGGCAGGCTCACCTGGCAGCACGCCGACATCGACGTGGGGCGCACGGCGCCCGACAGGCGCGCAGTCTCCAGCTTGGGGCGGGCCTGGCGGTCCGCAAGCGCCTGCTCCACCGGTATCCGCACCGCCGCCCGCGGGAGCGCCGCCTCCGCCGCCACCCGCAGGGGCGCCACCTCCGCCGCCACCCTCAGCCGCGCCGCCTCCACCTCCGCCGGCCGCCGCACCGCCTCCTCCCGCGCCTGCGTGGGACGCCGCGCCTGCCGCCCCGGCCGCCCCTGCGGCAGCACCGCCTCCGTCCTGGGGAGCGCCCGCCGGTGCGCCGCCCGCGTGGGGCCCTCCGGCCGCCGCACCGGCGCCGCCTCCGGCCGCGCCCGCAGCGTCGTGGGACGTGCCTGCCGCGCCGCCCGCAGCCTCAGGTCCGGCTGGTTCCTGGGAGCCGCCCGCCGCGCCCGCGCCCTCGACCGCATGGCCTGCTGAGGCCCAGCCCGAGTCGTCTTCGCCATGGGACACACCCAAGAGCGACGAGTCGCCCGCCGGATCGGCGTGGACCGTTCCCGCCGAGGCGCCGGTCGCCCAGCCGTCGTCGCCCCCGTGGAGCGCTTCGACGCCCGCGGCTCCAGCCCCACCGTGGAGCCCGCCCGCGCCGCCGGCCGCTTCAGCGCCCCCGCCCGCACCGCCCGCACCGCACATTCCCGTGGCGGAGCGCACGATCATCGCGCCGCCTCCGCAGCACGAGTCGACCACCGTCATCCCGGCCTGGCAGCCACCTCCCGCACCGGCGGCCAGCACAGGCGGGGAGACGCAACCGATCCTTCGGGCGCAAACAGGCGCCGGACCGCAGGCGCAGCTGAACATCGAGTCAGGTCCGGACGCCGGCAACAACCACCGCGCCGGCGACGCCGCCCTGCGCGTCGGCCGCTCGCCGGACAACGACCTGATCCTCCGCGACCCCGCGACCAGCGGCCATCACGCGCGTATCGAGCGGCGTGGCCAGCAGTTCTGGATCGTCGACCTCGGCAGCACCAACGGCACCCTGGTGAACGGCGAGCCCATCCAGGAGAAAGAGCTGAACCACGGCGACCGCATAACGGTCGGTCAGAACGCAGTCAGCTTCGCGATCGTAGAGGCGTAGCGCATGCGGGTGAGGACCGCATCGGCGACCGATCCGGGTCTCGAGCGCGAGGAGAACGAGGACTCGGTCGTCGTCTGGCGCAACAAGGCGGGGCTCGAGTCGCTGCTGGTCGTCTGCGACGGGATGGGCGGCCACGCGGCCGGCCAGACCGCGAGCTCGATGGCGGTAAAGACGTTCACCGCGGCGCTCGCCGAGGATGGAGACGAAGGTCCTGACCTCAACCGCTTGAAGCGCGCGTGCAAGGCGGCCAACACGGCGGTGTTCGAAGCGGCGAAGTCGAACCCCGCGTGGGAAGGGATGGGCAGCACGATCGTCGTGGTCGCCATCCGCGGCGGCGAGCTCGGGCTCGTCAACGTCGGCGACAGCCCCGCGTATCTCTTTCGCAACGGCGGTGCCAGGCTCATCTCGCAGGACCACTCGTGGCCGGCAGAGCAGGTGCGCCTCGGCGTCATCAAGCCGGAGGAGGCCGCGGACCATCCGCTCAAGCACCGGCTGACGCGCGCCATCGGCGTGTGGGAATCGATTCAGTCCTACACCGATAAGGTGAAGCTCGAGGCCGGTGACACGATCGTGCTGTGCAGCGACGGCATCGAGACTGCAGGCGTGAGCGTCGAGGAGATGGGGGAGCTGCTTCTCCAGGGCGGCGACCTGGACAAGGGCATCAAGCGCGTTATCGAGCGATGCCGCGACCTCGGGGCGCCCGACAACATCACGCTCGCGGTCGCCCGGGCCGAGGTTGACATCACCGCGACGCAAGCGCTGCCGAAGCTGACGTCAACCACTGCGATCCCGAGGCTGAAGAAGATCAGCCAGCTACAGAAAGGATCCAGCTAGCGGATTTCGCCTCTCTGGCGCCAAACGGGTGGAATTGACGGACCCTCGATCAGTAGGCTCTGACCAGCAGCTCGCTCACGTGCTCGACGCGCACCTGCGACCCGCGCGCGCTTAGCCCCGCCGCGAGCTGCATCTGGCAGCCCGGGTTTGCGGTCACGACCAGCTCCGCGCCGGTGCTGGTCAGGTCGTCGATCTTCTCATCCAGGATCCGCCTGGACATCTGCGCCTCGAGGGTGCTGTACAGGCCTGCGGCGCCGCAGCAGATGTCGGGGTGGCGCATCTCCACGAGCTGCACGCCCGGCACTGAACGGATGAGCTCGCGCGGCTGCTTCTTGATTCGCTGTGCGTGCGCAAGGTGGCATGCGTCCTGATAGGTCACCTTCACCTTCACGTCGCGCTTCGGTTGCGGCATGCCGATCTCGGCGAGCCATTCGCTGAGGTCCTTAACGCGTCCCTTCAGCTCGGGGTAGAAGTCCTTCAGATGCGAACCGCAGCCGGCGGAGTCGACCACGAGTGCGTCGAACTGGCCTGACGCGTAAACGCGCGAGTTGTAGTCGCGCAGACGCTCGGCCTCCTGGAGGTCGCCGTTGTGCGCGTGCAGCGCACCGCAGCAGCGCTCGTTCTGCGGGAACCACACGTCGCAGCCCGCGAGCTGCAGCAGCTTGACCGCGGCGTCATGCGATTGCGGGTACAGGATCGGCATCACGCAACCGACTAGGAAGGCGACGCGGTAGGGCCGCGTGCCGATCGCCGGCGCCACGCCATCTGCCGGCGGCTTGAAAGCCGCGCGCAGCGCTGGCAGCTGGCGGCCTGAGCTCACCACCGACGTCAGGCGCACCGCCTGAGCGACCCTGGTCATGGCGCCGAACGCGCGCAGCCGCCGCGGATGCGCGACCAGCTGGCGCAGCGCGGTCTTCGCGATCCAGCGTTTGGCGGTCGGACGCCGCATTCGCTCCACCTCGGAGCGGCCTGCCTCGATGATGCGGCCGTACGGCACGCCTGACGGGCACACCGCCTCGCATGTCCTGCAGCCGAGGCACAGGTCGATGTGCTTCACCTGCTTCTCGTCGAAGGTCATCTGCCCGCGCTTCCACTGCGTCATCAAGTAGATGCGGCCGCGCGGCGATTCGGTCTCGAGCCCGGTGACGCGGAACGTCGGGCAGGCGTCGAGGCACAGCCCGCAGTGCACGCACGTCGCGAGATCGTCGTCACTCAGCAGGTTGAAGCTCAGACCACAAACCTCCCCGGATTCAAGACGTGGTGCGGGTCGAAGGCATCCTTGAGGCGTCGCATGACGTCGAGCGTGGGCGGTGGGGTGCCCCAGGCGCCGACCTCGTTCTTTACATCGTCAGGTGCGGCCATCAGGACAAGCGATCCGCCCGCGGCCTCGGCGAGCTTGCGCACCTTCTCCACCTCGGCGGCATCGCCGAAAGACCAGTGCGCGAGGCCGGTGCCTGGTGAGCACCACCAGCGCGCGCCGGCGGGCAACGACTCGATGACCCGGCGAAGCTCAGTCCGTGGCGTGGCGATCCGCGCCCATCGAGCAGGCGCGGAGCGCGAGTGCTCACGCCAGACGCTCTCGTCAGCTTGCGCCCAACCCGTGGCCTTGACGGTGACGTCGACGGCGTCCGGGCTGCCGAAGTAGCGTGCGATCACGCGACCATCGGAGAAGAGCTCCAGCGCTGCCGGCGCCATGGGCAGCGACAGCACGTGATCGGCCGCAGTCCAGCCGTCCTGGGATTCGACGGTCACGTCGCGCAGCGGACGTGGGAAGACCTTGAACGACGCCGCCACGATGACGCCGAGCGAGCCGTGGGCGCCGACGTGCAGCTTCATCAGGTCGTAGCCGGAGACATTCTTGACGACGCGCCCGCCGGCGCTCGCGAGCTTGCCGTCGGGCAGCGCCACGCGAATGCCGATCGTGAAATCGCGCGCGGAGCCGTAGCGCAGTCGCAGCGGCCCGGTCCAACCGCCCGCGAGCAGCCCGCCTACCGTGTGACCCGGCGAGTTGAACGGGTCGAGCGGCAGGAACTGACCGGATTTCGCGAGGTGCTCCTGCAGAGCCTCGAGCTGGATCCCAGCCTCCACTGTCACCACCATGTCGGCGGCAGCGTGCTCGATGACACGGTCGAGCGCGGTCATCCGAAGCTCGACGTCGCATCTTTCCAGGAGGCCGCCCATGGTCGCGGCGCGGCCGCCGCCGATCGGCGTCACGCTTTTGCCTGCCGCGGCCGCCTCGCGCAATGAGCTCGCGAGCTCGTCCGCTGATCGCGGCTTTACGACAGCGACATTCGTCACCACCATTTCGCCTCGACGGCGAAGCCGGTGCGGCCTGCGAGGCGCACCTGCCTTCGGGACGGGTCGGGGAAGATCTTTCCCGGATTCAGAAGCCCGTTGGGGTCGAGCGTGTCCTTCACGCGGTGCATCGCGTCCAGGTCGTCTGGGCTGAACACCCACGGCATGTAAGCGTTCTTCTCCAGTCCGATGCCATGCTCGCCCGACAGCGCCCCCCCGAGCTCGACCACCGCGCGCAGCATCTCCTCGCCCGCGTCCTCGACCTGGTGCAGCACCTCGCGGTCGCGCATGTCGAACAGGATGTTGGGGTGAAGGTTGCCGTCGCCCGCGTGAAAAACGTTGGCGACCGGCAGCCGGTAGTGCTCGCCGATCTCTCCCACCGCTGAGAGCACCTGTGGCAGCCGGGACCGCGGCACCACCCCGTCGTGCAGGTAGTAATTGGGCTTGATCCTGCCCAGCGCGCCGATGGCTCCCTTGCGGCCCGCCCACAGCAGGTCGCGCTCGGCGGGGCTCTGGGCCTCGCGCATCGCGTAGCCCTGGTTCTTCGCCAGCACGTCGCGGATCGCCACGATCAGCTCGCGCGTGGCCTCGGGGATGCCGTCGACCTCGACGAGCAGCACCGCGCCCGCATCGGTCGGATAGCCGGCGCGGTAGTGGGCTTCGACCGCGCCGACCGTGACCTGGTCCATCATCTCGAGCGCCGCCGGGACGATGCCGCTGCTGATCACGCCCGACACGGCCTGGCTCGCGGTCTCGATGGAGGGAAAGGCGGCGAGCAGCGTCGCGATGCTCGGCGGCGTGCGCAGCAGCCGCACCTTGATCCTGGTGATCGCGCACAGCGTGCCCTCCGATCCGACGAGCACTCCGCAAAGATCGAGGCCCACGCGGTCCGGTGCGTCACCGCTGACCCAGTGCACGCTGCCGTCTGCGAGCACAACCTCCATGCCCAGCACGTGGTTGGTGGTGACGCCGTAGTAGAGGCAGTGCGGGCCGCCCGAGTTCTCGGCCGCGTTGCCGCCGATGGTGCAGGCCTTCTGGCTCGACGGATCGGGCGCATAGAAAAGGTGATGCGGCGCCGCGGCCAGCGACAGCTCCTGATTCACGACGCCGGGCTCGACCAGTGCTGTCTGGGCGACCGGATCGATCTCGAGGATGCGGCGCATGCGGGTCACCTGCAGCGCGATGCCGCCGCGAATCGTGACCGCGCCGCCCGACAATCCCGTGCCCGCTCCGCGCGGCACGACCGGGATGCGGTGGCGAGCCGCGACCTTCATCACGTCGCTGACCTGCTTGGTGTTTGCGGGCAGCACGACGGCGTCAGGCACCGCGCCCTCGATCGACGCGTCGCGCTCGAAGATGCGCAGGTCGTCAGCGCCATCGATGACGTGGTCTCTGCCGACGATGCGTCGCAGCTCTTCGATGACCTGTGGGGTGAGAGGCATCAGGCCAGCGGCGCCTCGCGCTCGGGATCGCGCTCGAAGAGCTCGAAACGACGCGTCATGGAGCCAGGCATGCTCGGCGCCTCGACCGCCTCGCCGTCCGTGACGAGGAGCGCCAGCCAGCGATTGCATTCCTCATCGCCTGGCATGCGGTCGGAGCGCTCGAACACGGCTTCCTGGATGCGGCTGTGCGGCGAGACCTGGATCGTGTACCACACCGAGAGGCCGTCAGCCGTGATGTGGTGGTGGGTCTCGTCGATGCGCCGGTTGACCGGCAGCTTCATCGGCTTCGCCTCAGCGGCCGACCGTAGGCGGGCCGCTTCGGCCTCGATGGTCCCCATCGATCCCAGCTTAAACTCGACTGAGACCATGACTGGGCGCGAGAGGGTGGAGGCTGCGATCGCCCTCGGGCTCGGCGACCGGCCGCCGATGAGCGCGTGGGGCCACACCTTCAAAGAGGAGTGGACGCCCTCGGAGCTCGCGCGCGTTACTGTCGAGCGAGCGCGGAAGTTCGGCTGGGACTTCGTGAAGTTTCAACTTCGAGCGTCCTGCTTTGCGGAAGCGTTCGGCTCGGTGTATCACCCAAGCGGCCATCGCCTGAAGGCGCCGGTGCTGGAGCAGGTCGCGGTGCCTGACGTGGAGTCGTGGCAGAAGCTGGCGCTCGTCAACCCGAAGGCCCTGGACGACCAGGTCGAAGCGATAGGCCTCGTAGCGCGAGAGCTCGGTCCCGGCGTCCCGGTCATCCAGACCGTGTTCAGCCCGCTGACGGTGGCGGGCTACCTCGTTGGCCGTTCCAAGTCGCGCGTGATGCGCGACCTGCGCAAGCACGCCGAAGTGGTGGAGCCGGCGCTGCAGCGCATCGCCGACGTGCTCGTTGACTTCAGCGAGCGCTCGGTGGACGCCGGCGCCGCGGGCATCTTCTACGCCATCTCCGGATATGCCAGTCGCGACACCATGCCGGAGCAGGTTTACCGCGACCTCGTGCTGCCGCTCGACCTCAGCGTGCTCGAGCGCATGCCGAGTGGCGCGTGGTTCAACGTCGCGCATCTGTGCGGCTCCAACCTGCACTTCGGGCTGTCGCGCGACCTGCCGGCGCAGGCGATCAGCTGGTCGGTGCACAACCAGGGCAACCCGATGCTGGTCGAAGGCCGGCGGATGAGCGGCAAGGCGGTGATGGGCGGGCTCGGCCAGCGCTCGACGCTGCTGTACGGCCCGCCGCCCGAGATCGAGGCCGAGGTACGGCGGGTGGTGGGCGAGACGGGCGGCCGCGGCCTGCTGGTAGCGCCAGGCTGCTCGGTGCCGCCGCGCGCCCGCGAGGCGAACCTGGCCGCGATGGCTGCCGCGATGGCTAAGTGAGCCGGCCGGTCGCCGGGCTGGCCGAGATCGTGCTGTGGGTGCGCGACATGCAGGCCGCGCTCCATTTCTATGGGGATCTGTTCGGGCTCGAGCTCATATCGTCGCCGGAGCTGCCGAACAAGTTCCTTCGCGCGGGCCCGGGGGCGGACGGAGTTCCGGAGATGATCGTGCTGATCCCGCATCCTGACCCGTCGGGGAGCTTTCCGCGCGAGAAGCCGAAGCGCGTTCTGCACCACATGGCGTTTCGGGTGACTGTCTCCGACTACGACGACCTGCAGCGCCGGTTCGAGGCTGAGGGGATCGAGGTTCGGGGAGGCGTCCACCCGGTGCTGAAAGGCGTTCGGACTTTCTACGTCGACGACCCAGACGGCAACGAGTGCGAATGTATAACCCAGGATCCCGGGAAGCCCGACGCGACGAAAACCGGCTAGGATCCTGCCCCTAGAACAGCGGGATGGGCAGCCGACGACTAAGAATCGCTATTGGCGGCGGCATCGGCGTTTTTGTTTTGATCGCGATTGCGTCGCTGGTATCAGGGAAGCTGCCTGCCGCCTTAGAGGTTCTAGGAGCGCTCCCGCCTGCGGTAATCGTTGGAGTTCTTGTCTACCTGCTGCTGCCCGTCTTCGAATCGCGTCGATAACGGTTCGCTTGGCGAAGACGGCTGTCCACAACCCGGACGGCAACGAGGTCGAGGTTGTCGCCCCCGGTAGAGGCTAGGGGACAGTGATCAGTGGGCTCTGGTTGTATGTGTCGAAGTTCATCGTGAGCGCCGAATTGGGATCGGTGAACTGGATGTACACGATGTATCCGTCCGTCTCTCGAACCCAGATGTCGTACGTGCTTCCGTTCTCGGCCGTGCTCGCGTGCCAGGTCATCGTGCCGCCGATGACCTCTTCGCCGACGTACGTGGTCGGGGCGGTGGGGGAGATGGTCGATGTGTCGGGCACGGACGTCCACTTGCCGTTGCCGGTTCGCGTGTAGGTCCGGCCCCCGATGACGACCTCCTGCACCGTGAGGTTGCCCGCCCTGGTGTTCGTCTGCACGGTGAGGTTCAACGACAGCGCGGTCGTCGGGCTCTTCTCGAGAACACCGTCACCCGTGATCGGGAAATGGTTGCCCTGTATCCCGAGCGTGCCCGTGGCCCGGAAATGGGCGTTCTGCATGTTCGAGTTGTCGACGGCGGCGCGCACTGTGGCGGCGGTGACAGGGCTCGGGCTCGGCACATTGGCGAAGAAGGCGCCGCCGCATGCGGTGGTCAGGGCCAACAGGCCGAGCGGGACAGTCACCAAAGCTCGCCGAACCATGGGAGATCGGAAGCTACCACGGGGGCGCCGGATTTCAGCTCACTTAACGGCTCCGCGGCCGGGTTTGAGCTCGATTCGGGCTAGGCGGTTTCGGTCTTTGGCGCCTCGGCCGGCTTGCGCGAGCCGAGCGCCACGGCCACTCCGAGGATCACCGCGATCGTGAGCACGATGAGCGTGGCGGGCTCGGGCAGGTGGATCCGCAGCGCCGCGTCGAGCGAAGCGTCACCGGGGCCGACGAGGGCCAGCGCCGCGATGGCGCCAAGGATCGAGAGATTGAACTCGTAACCGCCCTTGGTGACCCAGAAGCCCTTGGGCAGATGCACCAGCATGATCGCGACCAGCATCGAAGCGGCGATCGCGGCGCAAGCGAGCGGTGTCAGCAAGCCGAGAATCAGCAGGGTGCCGCCGCCGAGCTCGCCGAACGCGGAGATAAGAGCCCATGCGCGTGGCGGGCGGATTCGCATCCTGGTCATGGCCTGCGTCCAGCCGGCGAGACCTGGCCCACCCCACCATCCAAAAACCTTCTGTGCGCCGTGGCCGAAAAGGATTCCGCCGATCGCGAAACGAAGAATCAACAGGCCCACAGCCACCATCACGTGCACCTCCTGCTACCTCTGTCCAACCCCCGCTCGCCGAGACTTAGTCCCCGCCTAGACTCTTGATGCCTTCGGTGCGCGCGAGGCGCGCATGGTGCTGCGGGCCCGTAGCTCAGTTGGTTAGAGCGGCTGACTCATAATCAGCTGGTCGGTGGATCGAGGCCACCCGGGCCCACCAACGACCCGTTTGGCGCCAAACCCGCGCCTGATACCGAAAGGAAGGGCCTGTTTGGCGCCAAACGTGGCAACAAGGTGCGGCAATTGACCGCCACACTCAGCAGCCTCGTCTCCCATTACGGCGTCCTGGCCGTGCTGCTCCTCATGGCCGCCGAGAGCTGCGGCATCCCATTCCCCAGCGAGGTCATCATGCCCAGCGCCGGGGTGCTGGCCGCGACCGGCCACATGAACCTGGCCGAGGCGATCCTGGCGGGCGCCGCCGGCAACCTGCTCGGCTCGCTGGTCGCCTTCGCGCTGGCGGCGCGCTTCGGCGAGCCGCTGCTGCTCGGTCCAGGCCGATGGATCGGAATCCGCGCCCACCACCTCGAGCTCGCCGACGGATGGTTCCAGCGCTGGGGGTTATGGGCCGTGTTCTTGGGCCGCGTGCTGCCCGTGGTGCGCACGTACATCTCGTTCCCGGCCGGCCTCGCGCGCATCAACCTCGTGTGGTTCTCGGTGCTCACCTTTGTCGGCGCGCTGCCGTGGTGCGCGGCGCTTGCGCTGGTCGGTTACACGCTCGGCAAGAACTACGACCGCGTCAGCGGGCCCATCCAGCTCGCTGCGGTCGTGATCGCCGTGCTGGTGGCGATGGTGGTCGTCGTCTGGTACTTGAGGGGTAGATCGACCGCTAGGTAAATCGCTGCAGCGCGAGGCGCGAGATGTCGCGGCGCGTGCCGCCTTCGAGCACGAGGTCGGCCGCGATGTCGCCCACGACGGGCGAGAACTTGAAGCCGTGACCCGAGCACGCGCTCAGGATCACCACGCGCTCCGACTCGGGGTGCACGCCGATCGCGAAGTGCTGGTCCGGCGTGTTGGTGTACAGGCACACGGCGCTCCGTGTCACGTGCCGCGTCACGCCGCGGAGATACTTCGTCACAAAAAGGCGCAGCGGGTCGAGGTCGGCGTCGGTCGCGGCCCGGCGCACGGTGGCCGGATCGACCGTCTCGCCGCCGTGATGCCGGGCCAGTTTGATCGTCCCGCCGTCCAGGGTGGGCAGTCCATAGACGTCGCCCTGCGGCGTCCCCTCGCGGATCCA
The DNA here is from genome assembly GCA_005879985.1 of Chloroflexota bacterium. Taxonomy (GTDB): domain Bacteria; phylum Chloroflexota; class Dormibacteria; order Dormibacterales; family Dormibacteraceae; genus CF-118. The sequence goes on from VBIA01000162.1 coordinate 32,406, forward strand.
CACCGGGAAGCGGTCGGGGCTGAACTCGTCGGCGCCCGACTGGATCGCAAGCCACACCAGCACCTGCCGCTCGACTTTGAGCGGAAGAAAAGGCACGAGCTCGCTCATCCACGGTCCGGTGGCGATGACCGCCCCATCGAACATCTCGGACCCCTGCGCCGTCGCCACTTCGACGCCTCCGGATTTGGGCTCCACGCGTGTCACCTGCGTGTTGCGCCGGACATTGAGCTCGCGCGTCATCGCCGACACGACCGCCTCGACGCGCAGGAATCCAGCCTGCGGATCAAACACCGCGACCTCGCCGTCGCCCACGATGTGGCCGGGGTAGCGCCGGCGCAGCTCGGACGCATCGAGGACCTTGATCTCGAGGCCGTGCTCCTTCGCCGCCGCCTGCGAGGCGACCACCGCCTCCGAGTCGGGAGCACCGATCATCAGCAGCCCGGTCAGCGTGAGCAGCTGCTGCTTGGACTCCGCCTCCAGCTCGCGCCACATGCCGAACGTCTCTTTCAGCAGCGGCACGTACCAGGGACCTTCGAAGTACGCGGTGCGAGTCACGCGCGACTCACCGTGCGTCGAGCCGAGGTCGTGCGGCGGTGAATAGCGATCGAAGCAAACGACCTCGGCGCCGCGCTTCTGCAGTCGCCAACCTGTGGCGGCCCCCATCGCGCCGCAGCCGACGACCGCGATTCTCATGCTCGAATCCGTCTACTCAGGCGTCACCGTGGCGATCGGCTGGCCGGCCTTCACCGGGTCGCCTTCGCCGACGAGCAGCTCCTCAACGGTGCCGGTGACAGGTGAGGGAATCTCCGCGTTCACCTTGTCGGTGCGCGCCTCGACGATGGTCTCGCCCTCGACCACGTGATCGCCCTTTTTCTTGGTCCACGCGCCGATGACGATGTCCTCGGCGCCCTGCAGGTCGGGCATCAGGATTTCAGTGACGCTCACGTGATCAATTCTGGGCTACGCCATCGAGACGACGTCCAGCAGCTCGTCGTCCCAGTAGTCGACGCGACCTTCGGGCATAAAGATGACCCGGCCGGGCTTGAGCGCGTCGACGAACTCTGTGTCATGGCTGACGATCACCATCGTCCCCGGCCACGCGGCCAGCGCCCGCGCCACGCCCACGCGCGACGGCGGATCCAGGTTGTTGGTCGGCTCGTCCAGCAGCAGCACGTTGTGACGGCCCGCCACCAGCTGTGCCAGGGCAAGCTTTGTCTTCTCGCCACCGGAGAGCGTGCCCGCGTCCTGGCGCGCGACGTCGCCGGTGAGCCCGAACATCCCAAGCAGCGCGCGCAGCACCGGCTCCTCTACGTCCGAGTGCTCGCGCATCTGCGTCAGCACCGGCACGCCCGCGCGAATTCCTTCGTGCTCCTGTGCGTAGTAGCCGAGCGACACGGCGTGCCCGAGCCGGAATCTGCCCGCGCTCGGCTGCGATTCGCCGGCGAGTATGCGCAGCATGCTCGTCTTGCCCGCGCCGTTGAGGCCCATCACCAGCAGCCGCTGGCCACGCTCGACGTCGAACGAGACGTCGCGAAACACCAGCGGTCCGCCGTAGCCCTTGGCCAATCCTTCGACGCTCAGCGCGACGAGCCCGCTTCGCGGCGGATCTGGAAAGGAGATCTTCACCTTGCGCTCGCGCCGCGGCGCGCTCACCTGCTGCGCCTTCAGCCGGTCGACCCTTGCGAAGATCGCCTTGGCTGTGCGCGCCCGCTTTTCGGTCTGCCTGCGCATGACCTCCGCGAGCACGCTCAGGCGCTTGATCTCCGCCTGCTGGCGATGCGCCAGCGAGGTCAGGCGGGCCTCTGCCGCCTTGCGCGCGGCCTGGTACTGCGAGTAAGTGCCGCGGTACTCGACCATGCGACCGGCATCAAGATGCAGGACGCGCGTGATGGCCTCGTCCAGCAGGATCAGGTCGTGGCTGACCACGATGACCGCGCCGCGGTTCGTGCGCAGAAAGTCCATGAGCCACGCCTTGGCGTCGCTGTCGAGGTGGTTCGTCGGCTCGTCGAGCAGCAGCAGGTCGGCGTCGGCGAACAGCACGCGCGCGAGCTCGATCCTCCGCCGCTCTCCTCCGGACAGCACGCCCAGGGGAAGGTCGACGCGGCCTTCCTTCAGCCCCAGGCCGGCGGCGATGCGGCGGGCATCCGACTCGGCCGAGTAGCCGCCATCCAGCCGGTATCGCTCCTCAGCGTCGGAGAACCGCTGGACGTTGGCCAGCGACGCGTCCTTCTCCAGCAGCTCGTGCAGCTGGGCCAGCCTCTCGGCTGCGCGGTCGAGGCCGCGGCCGGACAGGATGTGGGACAGCGCCGAGTGCGTCGCCTCTGTGCGCGGCTTGGGGTTCTGCGGCACGTATCCGAGGCTTCCGCGCCGAAGCACCAGGCCGGCGGTCGGGTCGTCCTCGCCCGCAAGCACCTTTAGCAGGCTCGTCTTGCCGGCGCCGTTGCGTCCGACCAGTCCGACCTTGTCGCCCGGCCCGACCGTGAAGTCGGCGCCGGTCAGGACCCGGCGCGCCGCGACATCGATGGCGAGGTTCCGAACCTGAAGCACCGGGCAATGTTACGTAGGCGGCCAACCGTCGTTTCGTGAGTCATGAAAAAGCTGCTCATCGCCGCCGTCATCCTCGCCGCTGCCGTCGCTTGTGGCGAAGCATCGTCGAGCTCCCACCAGCCCCTATCCCTGTCCGAGGGTACTGCCAAGCAGGCCCCTGACAAGTCGACCGCCGCCCTCCCGCCGGGTCAGACGAGCTACGCGCCGAACCAGCCGGCCCCAACGCCGATCCAGGGTCCGCTCGTCATCAGGCAGGCGCAGCTCACCGTCAGCGTCACGTCGGGCTCGTTTGAATCAAAGCTCACCGACGTGCGTCATCTCGTCGAGCTTGAGCAGGGCTTCATCGCCGGCACCGACGCCCAGGTGAACCCGCAGCTCTCCGATGACCGCATCCGCACGGGCGTGATCAGCTTCATGGTCCCGGCGAAGAACTTCGACGAGACGATCGACGCGCTCGCGAAGCTCGGCAAGGTGCAGAACGAGCACATCAGCGGCCAGGACGTGAGCGCGCAATACGTCGACCTGCAGGCCCGACTCGCCAACGCGGAAGCGCAGCGCAACGCGATGGTCGCACTGCTGCAGAGGGCGCAGTCGGTGTCCGACATCATCGCGATCCAGAACCAGCTGGGTCAGATCACGCAGCAGATCGAGCAGCTGAAGGGACAGATCCAGTACCTCGATCACAACACCTCGTTCAGCACCGTCACCGTCAACATCGTCGAGGCCGGCGCGCCCGCGCCGACGGCAGCAAGCGACAACTGGGGCTTCGTCACGGCCATCAGCGACGCGGCGCACAACTTCGTGACCACCATCAACTACCTGATCACCGGCCTCGGCGCGATCGGCCCGGTGCTGGTGCTGCTGGCCCTCGCCTATTTCGTGTGGCGGCGGCTCGGAAGCCCGATGTGGCGGCGCGCTTAGAGGGATTCCCGTACAGGGCCGAAACCGGTGTCGCGTCCAGTAACCTGCACGGGTAATGCCCGTGAACGGTGACCTGTCGAGGCTGGATTCGTGAGGCGAGCGATCGCACTGCTGATGCTGGTGACGGCGTCGGCGGTCGCTTGCGGCGGCGACTCTACGACCGCGGCGACGACGCCCACGCCGGCGGCAAGCCCGAGTCCGAGCCCGAGCCCAACCGGGCTGCAGTTCGCGCTGGGCGGGATCCACACAAGCGCGTCGGGAAAGATCATGGTGACCACGACGCCTACGTCGACGACCATCGAGCTGATGATCACGGGCCTGGCGGCGAACTCAACGCACGTCTCACACGTGCACTCCGGCAGCTGCCAGCAGCCGGGCGGAATCCTGTACGCGCTGAACCCGGTGGTGGCGGACGGCACCGGAGCTGCCGACGCGCGCACCACGATCCAGGCGAAATATCCGCCCGCCACCGGCCACTGGTACGTGGTGGTACACGCCGGGCCCGACATGCAGGGCAGCAACGCCACGTACCTGATGTGTGGCAACTTGTTCTGAGGGTCCTGGGGTGACCTCGGAGTCGAGGCCGCCCGATCCGGTGCCCGAGGGACCAGAGCAAGGCCAGGTCGTCGAGCTGCCCGCGGCGTCGCGGGTCGCGGATATCGCGATCGACGAGCTCGAGATGATCTACGCGTTCATCTACTCGCGCGTCGGCAACCGGGCGGACGCCGAGGACCTCACCCAGCAGGTGGCGATGAAGGCCATCCCGCGACTGCGCCAGGGCGCGCCGGCGAGCGCTGTCCGCGGGTACCTCTTTGCGACGGCGCGGTCGGTGCTCGGAGGCTTCTGGTCGACACGGCTAGGCCTCTCCGAGTCGGAGCTGCACGACGACCTTGCGATGGCCATGCCGCAGGCCGGCTACTCGGAGGAGTCGGTCGAGCGAGTGAGGCGGATCCTCGAGCAACTTTCGGACAACTACCGCCGCGTCCTCGAGCTGCGTTTCCTGCACGGGTATTCCCTCAAGGAAGTGGCGGTTGAGATGCGCTCCACGGTTGGAGCGGTGAAAGTCATGCAGCTGCGCGCGCTGCGCGCGGCGGCGAAGGTGCGCTTCGATGGGTGAGCGTCCCGAGAACCGGGTCGACCGCATCGTCAGCGGCCTCCTGCACGGGCGCCGCCTGAGGCTTCGCGGCGGGGACGCCGAGGAGAAGGAGGCGGTCGTCATGGCCGCGCGCCTTGCAGCTGCGCGGCAGGGCCCGCAGCGCATGAGCCCGGCGTTCCGGAAGCGGCTCGTGAAGCAGCTCGAGGCCGCCACGCCGCCGGCGTCTTGGATGACGCGGCGCGCCGCGCTCGTGGCGGGCCTGGGCGTCGTGGCGGGGGCGGTGGGTGGAGGCCTGCTGGGACGGGCGCTCGAGGGCAGCGGCAGCCAACCCCCAGCGACCGCGGGCCATGTCGTGAGGCCGACGAACGGCCGCTGGGTCGACGTCGGCGCGCTCGCCGACTTCACTCCTGGCCAGGCCCGCATCGTGAAGGCCGGAGCTGTCGGTGCGTTCGTAACACGCGACGGCGACAGCGTGTCCGCCGTCTCGTCGATCTGCTCCGACCTGCCGTGCGAGCTGTGGTGGGATTCATCGCAGCACACGCTGGTGTGCCCGTGCCACAACCGCACGTTCACGGCGCAGGGGTCGTCGATCGGGACGTACAGGCTGCCTTCGCTGGACGTGGTGCAGGTGCGCGTGCGCGACGGCCGCGTCGAGGTGCTGGGGGTATGAGCGGCCGGCGTGAGCACCGGCTGCGCCAGCTGGCGCTGGACCGTTGCCTGCAGATCCTCGAGGAGGCGCAGATGCGCGGCCAGGTGCGCGTGGACGGACCGCTGGGCGCGGCGCTGAGACGAGCGCTCGAGCACTCGGGCGTCATCGCCGAGCACCGGCTCGAGGGACGCCGCATCGATCGCGTGCTCGACGACATCTTCACGCTGCAGGCGCAGCTTCTCGGCCAGGAACCGGAGGAGCGCAGGCAGAGGACGGCGTCGTAATCGCCCCACGCACCTGACGCGCCTGGCCGGGCTCGTGTAACTATGATGTGCGACCTGTGGCTACTTCATTCAGCGAGTCGCCTTCGTATCTCCTGACCTCCGAATCCGTCACCGAAGGTCACCCCGACAAGATCTGTGACCAGGTCTCCGACGCGGTGCTTGATGGCATGCTCGCGCAGGATCCTGCGGCGCGCGTCGCGTGCGAGACCGCGATCACCAAGGGACTCTGTGTCGTCATCGGCGAGGTGACCACGCACGCGGAGCTGGACATCCAGCGCACCATCCGCGACACCATCCGCGGCATCGGCTACAACGCTGAGTCGATCGGATTCGACGCCGACCACGCGCTCATCCAGGTCTACCTGAAAGAGCAGTCGCCGGACATCGCCGCCGGCGTCGGCCACTCGCTCGAGTCGCGGCAAGGCGCGCAGCAGGGTGATGACCCGTTCGAGCTGCAGGGGGCCGGCGACCAGGGGATGATGATCGGGTTCGCCTGCCGCGAGACGCCGGAGCTCATGCCGCTCACCATCTCGCTGGCGCATCGGCTCGCGCAGCGGCTCGCGAAGGTGCGCAAGAACGGCACGCTTCCGTTTCTGCTGCCGGATGGCAAGACGCAGGTCACCGTGGAGTACGAGCTCGGCTTGCCGAAGCGGATCGAGGCCGTCGTGGTGTCGACGCACCACACGCATGACGTGACTCAAAAGGAGATCGCGGAGGGCGTCGGCGCCGAGGTCATCGACCCTGTTTTGAAGGACTACACCCGTGACGCCCGCACCAAAGTCCTCGTCAATCCGAGCGGCATGTTCGTGGTGGGCGGGCCCGCTGCGGATGCCGGTCTGACCGGCCGCAAGATCATCGTCGACACCTACGGCGGCGTCGCCCGGCACGGCGGCGGCGCGTTCTCCGGCAAGGATCCGAGCAAGGTCGACCGCTCGGCCGCATATGCGGCGCGGCACGTCGCCAAGAACCTGGTGGCGGCGGGTCTGGCCGACCGTTGCGAGGTGCAGGTTTCGTACGCGATCGGCCGGGCGCATCCGACGTCGATCGCGGTCGAGACTTTCGGCACGGGAACCGTGTCCGAGGACGAGCTGCTCACGCTCGTGCGCCGGCATTTCGACCTGAGGCCGGGGGCGATCATCGATCGCATGGACCTGCGCCGCCCGATCTATCTGCCCACCGCGGCTTATGGGCACTTCGGACGTGACGATCTCCGCGTGCCGTGGGAGCTGACCGACAAGGTCGAGGCACTGCGCGCGGACTCGTCCGTACGCGCGCGCGCGGTCAGCTGACCGCAGCGTTTCGGCTGCGTGTTCATGACACGCTGACCGGGCGCCTGCTTCCGATGCGGCCGCGCCTGGTGCGAGGGCGGCCGGAGCTTTCGCTCTACGTCTGCGGCGTGACTCCATATGACTCAGGACACATGGGCCACGCGTTCACGTTCTGCACGTTCGATGTCCTGGTGCGGTTCATCGAGGCTTCGGGCGTGCGCGTCCGTTATGTGCAGAACATCACCGACGTCGATGACCCGCTGTTCGAGCGCGCGCGCCGGGACGGAGTCGGCTGGCGTGAGCTCGCCGACAGCGAGATGGAGTCGTTCATCCACGACATGAGCTTGCTGGGGTGGCGGCGCCCGGACGTGATGCCTGCAGTGTCGCGTCACATCCGGCCGATCCTCGACGCCGCCAAGCGTCTCAATGCGGGCGGCTACGGCTACCAGACCGACGCGCTCTACTTCGACGCGTCGCGGTATCGCGGTTACGGCCGGCTCTCGCATCGGACGCGTCGTTCGATGGTGCGCAAGCTGCGCGACGAGAGGCTGCTGGGCCAGGTGGGTCCGGGCGCCAAGCAGGACGAGCTCGACTTTCCGTTGTGGCGCGGATCTGCGGCAGACGAGCCGGCGTGGCCGTCGCCGTTTGGGCCGGGGCGTCCCGGCTGGCACATCGAGTGCTCGGCGATGGCGATGAAATACCTCGGCGAGCAGATCGACATCCACGGCGGGGGCCGGGACCTGGTCTTCAGCCATCACGAGTCGGAGCGCGCGCAGTCGGAGTGCTTAACAGGCAAGGTTCCCTTCGCCCGCGCCTGGATGCACACTGGCCTTGTCCGGTACGAAGGCCGGAAGATGAGCAAGTCGCTCGGGAACCTGGTGCTTGTCAGCCAGGCGCTCGAGCGCGCGCCCGCGGCCGCGGTGCGGCTCTACCTGGCCTCGCATGGATATCGGCGCGACTGGAGCTTCGAGTGGTCGGGCCTCGCGAAGATGGCCCGGCTGGTCGAGCGCATCCGCGTGCTACTGGAAGGGGAGGTGCGGGGGGCGGGCGCACCTCGACCCGGCGTGGTGGTGGCAGGGGCGGGCCCCGGCGCTCGGCGTGGTACGGCGGGGGGCGGGCTCCCCGGGCCGTTCGCGGCGGCCCTTGCCAACGACCTGGACACCCCGAGCGCGATCCGCGAGCTCCGAGCCGCGCTGCGGGCACGGGATCGCTACGCGGTGCGCTCGATGCTGAGCGTGCTCGCCGGCACCGCCTCGCTCAGCTGAGCGGCAGGAACCCAGGCTGTCCTGTCCCCGAGTTAGTGAGACTTCCTTCACTCTGATGGCCGCGAGCGCCGGCACCGGCGGGTTTGAAGTCGATTCGAATGCCGCGAGCGCCGGCAGGCGCGCTTTCTGGTCAGCGAACGGCCGGCAGCCTAGGCGACCTCCAGCGGCGCCCCGCAGTTCGGGCACTCCATCTCGTCGCCGACCTGCACGAGGGTCTCGCAAACGGGACACAGGATGTCGGCCTTCTCTATGAACGTGGGCCCCTCGGCCGCAGCCTCGGCCTCCATCTCCGCCGGAACCATGCCCAGGTCGAACGCCGGCGCGCCGCAGTTCAAACAGATATACCCGGGCTGCGCGATCCGGTGGTCCTGGTAGACGCCGTCAGCGTCCAGGTCGACCTCCGCAAACAGCGCGCGGTATAGGCTGCCTCCGCAGCGGCGCGAGCATGCGAGTTGCATGCCGCGCAGCTTACGGAGTCCTCGATCAGGAATTACGCGACGCGCCTGCGCAGCGTCGCCGTCCCGGCCACCACGAATGCCACCACGAACGCGGCCACCACACCAACGTCCAGCTGCAGCGACGACCACGTGAGGTCGGCGCCCTTCACCATCACGTCACGCAGCGCGTTGACCGCGTAGGTCAGCGGGAGCACGTCCGACAGGTACTGCAGCCATGTGGGCTCCGACCGGACTGGAAACAAGATTCCAGAGAGCAGAAATTGCGGCACGATCACAAGCGGGATGAACTGAACGGCCTGGAACTCAGTGCGCGCGAACATGCTGAGGAAGATCCCGAGGTTCACCGCTGTGATCGCCATCAACGCCTCGATGCCGAAGATGAGCAGCACGTTGCCTTCGTTGTGCACGTTGAGTACGTACAGCGCAAACAGCAGCACCTCCGCCGACTGGATCAGGGCCAACACGGTGAACCCGATCATGTAGCCGACCACGATCTCGCCGCGCCTCAGCGGGCTCGCCATCAGACGCTCGAGCGTGCCCTGCGACCTCTCGTTGAGGAAGGAGACGATCGTGACGACGAACACGAGGAAGAACACGATGAGGCCGATCGCCGCAGCTCCGAAGTAGTCGAGCGTGTCCAGGTTCGGACCGCCATACAGATATGAGACCTCGGGCTGCACCCGCACCGCACCAGGCCTGTTCGACGCGGCCGTCGCGAGCGCCGCCTGCAGCGCCTGCAGCGCCTGCGCCGCCGCGTTGGGCTGCGAGCCTTCGAGATGAACCTGCGGCGCGATGACGCCACTCTGCGCGCGCTGGCTGAAATCAGATGGAAAGACGATGTACGCGACGATCGATCCGTCCTTCAGCTTCGCATCGCCGTCAGACGCCGCGATGGTCGTGGTTGTGATCTTCGTCGATTGGTCCAACGCCGAGGCCACCACGGCCCCGAGCGGTCCGCCGTCCTCGTTGGCCACCCCGACCGCCGGAGTTGACGAGTTGCGAAGCATGTAGCCCAGCAGGCCGAGGATGATCAGTGGCGCGACAAACAGGAGCGCCAGCGTGCGCCGGTCGCGCCGGAATCCCTGCAGCAGTCGTCGCGTGATGGCCGCGATGCGATGGCCGCTCATGACACCTTCTCCCCGGCGAGCTTGAGAAACGCTTCTTCGAGGTTCTGCGTGCCCGCCTGCGCGCGCACCTCCGAAGGACTGCCCTCCGCGAACAGGCGGCCGTACTGGATCAGGCCAAGGCGCCGGCACCGCTCGGCCTCGTCCATGACGTGGCTCGAAACGATGATGGTCGTGCCGCCGGCGGCCATGCGGCGGAACTGCTCCCAGAACTGGACGCGGAGCTGCGGGTCGACGCCGACCGTCGGCTCGTCAAGCAGAAGCAGCTGCGGGCGATGGACGAGTGCGCACGCCAGGGAGCACCGCTGCCGCATGCCGCCGCTCAGCGTCGAAACGACCGAGCCTCGCCGCGCGTAGAGGTCGACGAACTCGAGCGCGTCTTTGACCCCGCTTTCGACGCCGTTGATGGCGGCGAAGAAGCGGAGGTTTTCCTCCACCGACAGGCCGGGATACAGAGCCGCCTGCTGCGTCATGTAGCCGACCTCGCGCAGCACGTCGAGATTGGGCAGCTTGCGCCCGAGCACGGTCACTGTCCCTGACTTGGGTGCGATCAGCCCGACGATCGCCCTGATGAGCGTCGTCTTGCCCGAGCCGTTCGGCCCCAGCAATCCGTATATCTCACCTCGCCGCACGCGTAGCGTCACCCGGTCGAGGGCCTTGATATCGCCGAACACCTTGGTGACGGAGTTGACCTCCACGGCTACCTGCTCACTCACGCTCGCTCCTCCTCTCAATCCGGCTTCATGGAACGAAGCCAGCCTTCGGCGAGCGCGGTGACGGCCGCCTCGCCCTCCATGTTCAGACCGAGCACGCGCTCGGCCAGCGGTCGCGTCATCAGGTGAAAGAAGATCGGTCCGATGAAGGACTGCAGGGCCAGGATCGGATGGACCATGCGCAGCCTGCCCGCCTGCATCTGCTTCATCACGTACGCGCCCACGCTGCCCAGGACTGTGGTGGCCAGCTCGCGCGCCGCTTCATCGGCGTCAGGGCTGAGCGTGCCCACTTCGAAGAAGATCGCGCGCAGCAAGCCGATACGCGGCGCGTGCGGCCCGGCCACCACGCGATAAACGGTGCGCGCCAGCTCCGGCATCACGACCTCCGGCGGCTCCTCGCTCATCGCGGTTGCCGCCTGGCTGACGGGATCCAGCGGGGAGTAGGCGTGGATCACGCCGATGAACAGGGCCTGCTTGCCGGGAAAGAGGCGGTAGAGGTTGGCCCGCGAAACGCCTGCGCGTGAGGCCACCTGGTCCATCGAAAGCGCGGTGAGGCCGTAGGCTCCGACGAGCTCGAAGGCGGCCTCGAGGATGCGCTGGCGGGCGTCTGGTTCCGGCTCGAGGCTCAGGGCGCCGAGGAGCGCGGCCCGGGACTCGAATTCGCGGTAGAAGCCGGCCTTGGACGTGCCCGACGCGGCCGCGATCGCCGCGACGGAGGCTCGGTCGTCTCGCGACAGCACGCTCCTCGCGCCTGCCAGGATTCGATCTCGCCGCGGCCTTCCTCGGGGCATGAGTCGATACTAGACTGGACATCTCGTCCAGTCAAGTACCAGGGTTAACAGGCAAGGTTTCAGCTCCGCTGTCTGTCGCCTAAGTTGGCCGTCGTGAGGCGTGTTTCGGGGGCGGCGGCGGCTCTCGTGCTCGCGCTGCTCCCTGGCCCGGCGGCCGCGGCGTCGGCGTGGGGCAGTCCGACCTATGGCGACCCTCCGGGTTGGTGCACCAGGTTCTCAGACATGTGGACGGCCTCGGTCGTCACCAACGATCCGCTGGTGGGCACCAATCCCGAGGAAGACACCTTCTACGGCTTTCATCCGGATCCCGGCTACGACGACTGGTACGGCTTCTTCTACGGCGACTTCCGTGGGCGGCCGGGCGATTCGTCAGGCTGGATCAAGCTCCTGCACGAGCGATATCCGCAGCACTATCACTGGAACTTCGTCGACAACGGCTGGGCCGTGCACGGCCACGTCAAGCAGTACATCGCTTACTACAACTGGACATTCGGCGGCCAGTGCGG
>VBIA01000019.1 GCA_005879985.1 Chloroflexota bacterium
TTGCCCTCGACCCGGATCGTGAACACATGAGTCGCTGGCACCGGCTCGCCGTCGCCGGCGAGCTGGAACCGCCCTCCAAGCATCGGGTTGATGACGAGCCAGCGCGGGGCGCCACCACCGCCGTGCTCGGTGGCGAAGACCAGGTGCTTGCCACGTCGCGTGAGTGAGGTGATGCGTCGCGCCGGCAGCTCGCGAGCGAACTCCTCGACCGGGTACCGGAGCAGGTGCGCCTTCTTCGGGGTGACCGAAGCGGCGGTGATCAGCTTCCCCTCGAGCCTGGGGGCCATGCGGATACGCAGCGCCTCGAGCTCGGGTAATTCGGGCACTGCGCCAAGATACTGGGCGCGGTTTGCACCGCGAAGCCGCAGCGTCGCCGGGGCTAGGTCGGGTCTAGCTGTTGCAGACCGTCCCGTTGGCGGGGACTGTGAGCTCGAGGAAGTAAGCCTCGATGGCCGCGCCGGCGCATGCGCTGGTCCCGTACGAGGTGTGGCCGTAGCCGCGGCGGGTCAGAAGCACTGAGCCCGAGATCTCCTGCGCGGCGTTCTGCGCCAGCGAGTACGGAGTGATCGGGTCGTCGAGGCCGGCCACCAGGAGAATCGGCGGCGCGCCGTCGACGGTCAGCGGCCCGGGCGGCATCTTCGCAGGCACCGGCCAGTAAGCACAGATCAGGTTTCCGTACTGAAACGCGGCGCCGAACACCGGCGATGCCTTGGCGAAGGCCGAACTGAGCGCGTCGTATGACGCGATGTCGCTCGGCACCTGGTGATCGAGGCAGTTGATCGCGATGTTGGAGTCCGTCTCGGTGTCGTACGACCCGTTGGATTGGCGGCCGAGGTAAAGGTCAGCGAAGGTCAGCAGGAGCCGGCCGTTCCCCTGCAGCGCGGCCGTGAGCGCCTGATCCAGGTACGACCACGCATCGGTGCTGTACAGGGTCACGCCGATGCCATAGAGCGCAAGTGATCTCGTGAGCTGGCGGTCACCGACCTGCATCGGGTGGTTGTCCAGAGTGTTGAGCAGATTCACCATCTTCGCGACCGGATCCCCGCTGCGCCCGACCTGGCAGGTGGTTTTTGCCTTGCAGTCCGCGGCGAACGCATCGAGGTTTGTCTGCAGTCCCTTGATCTGCTCCAGCAGGAAGTCATTTGCGGGCATCGCAGGGTCGAGCACTCCGTCGAGCACCAGCGCGCGCACGCGATTGGGAAATAGATGCGCGTACCACTCGCCGATGTACGTCCCGTACGAAAAGCCGAGATAGGTGAGCTTGGAGTCGCCGAGCGCAGCTCGGATGCGGTCCATGTCGCGCGCGACGCTCGATGTGTCGACGTACGGCAGAATCTTGCCGCTCATCTCCTGGCATCCGGCCACGAAGTCCTTGTCCGCTTGGATGGCGGCGGCCTTCTCGATCGGGTCGTCGAGCACTGAGTCCAGCGCGTTGAAAGCATCCTCTTGCGGTCCGGTCAAGCATCGAATGGGTGAGCTCTGGCCGGTGCCGCGCGGATCAAACCCAATCAAGTCAAAGCGCGCGTTGAGCTTGGCCAAAGAAGACACCTGAGACTTCAGATAGTCGATCCCCGAGGCGCCCGGTCCACCTGGGTTCGTGAGCAGCGAGCCGATCCTGTTGGCGGTGTCAGTCGCGGGCTTGCGGATCAGCGCGATCTTGATCGTGTCTCTGTTTGGGTGCGAGTAGTCGAGCGGCACGGTCAGCGTCCCGCACTGAAATCCGGTGCCGCATCCCTTCCAGCTCACCGTCGTGGATGCCGGCGATGGCGATGGAGAGTGCTTGGCGACGCTGGTCGAGCCCCGCGTGCAAGCGGTGGCGACGACGACCAGGATCGCCATCGTGGCCGTAAGTCGCTTCAACGGCCCCGAGTCTAAGTCAGGCGTCTTCCGATCCACCCCTGTTACCCCAAACTCTCAGCTTTCCGAACTCGACCATTCGCCTCAGGTCTTAGGATGCTGCCGTGACCACCCAGGTCGAATACCGCCACACCGCCTATCCGAGCGCCTGGCTCGCCGGAGCGAGCGGCTTTCTGTATTCGGTTTCGTTCGTGATCGTCGCCCGGAACGACCCGTCCCTCGGCACGGGCCTGAGCGGCTTCTTCCTGCTGATCGGAGGTGTGCTCGGCGCGAGCGCGCTGCTGGGACTCTATGAACGCCTCAAGCCCTCCTATGGGACATACGCCCTGTGGGCGCTGGTATTCGGTCTGGCCGGCGCGCTGGCCGCAACGCTTCATGGCGGATACGACCTGGCGGTCGGCATTCATCCCCCCAACCAGGTGATCAACTTTCCGAGCCCCGTTGACCCGCGCGGTCTCGGCACCTTCGGGTTGACCGGTATCTCGCTGCTCGCGTTCTCATTCCTGATGCAGCGGGACCGCAGCTTTCCGGGCGGACTCGTCGGGCTCGGCTATGCGTCGGGTGTGCTGCTCGTGCTGATCTACGTGAGCCGCCTCACCATCCTCGACGCGTCCAACCTGCTGGTCCTGGCGCCTGCCGGGATCGAAGGATTCGTCCTGAACCCGGCCTGGTACATCTGGCTCGGGTTCGTGCTGAGAAAGAAGGCCTAGCCCGACTATCCTCGGTGGAATGACCGCCGACCGTCTCGAGCGCTATGCCGACCTGGCGCTCAAAGTCGGCGTGAACCTCCAGCCGGGACAGCCGTTGATGATCAACGCCGACGTGGCGCATGCCCCGCTGGTTCGAGTGATCGCTGATCGCGCGTGGCGCGCCGGCGCATCGACCGTATTCGCGTACTACAACGACCTGCAGCTCCGGAAGTCGCTGGTCGACCTCGCGCCTGACGCGGCGCTGACGGTCAGCGCGCCTGGCACCGTGCCCATGCTCGAAGAGCTCGTCGAGCAGCATGCCGCTTACATCAAGGTGGTCGGCGATCCGGCGCCCGACCTGCTGGCTCACTCGGATCCCGCGCGCAGCGGCCGCGCGTTCCAGGTCGATTTCGCGCCGCGCTGGGGCAGGGCAATCGCGCACCGCGAGCTCGCGTGGAGGTGCGCGCGGACGGCGGCGGCGACTCATTGATCCGGACTCAGATCGCGACCGATCCCAGCGCACCGTACCTCGGCGAGATCGCCCTCGTCGACAAAGAGTCGAGGGTGGGCAAGGTGGGGATCATCTTCTGGAACACGCTGTACGACGAGAACGTAACGTGCCACATGGCTTTCGGACACGGCTTCGATTTCACGGTGCCGGACCCGAAGGATCGCGAAGCGGGCCTCAACCAGTCAGCGGTCCACACGGACTTCATGGTCGGAGGACCCGAGGTCGAGATCGACGGCATCGAGAAGAGCGGCAATGCCGTGCCGATTCTTCGCGACGATCAGTTCCAGAGCCTCTGACCGCTCTCTGGCACAGGTCGTTCCTTGGGGCGGCCGCTGGTCCGGCGCGAGCTAGGTGCAGGTGCCGGCGATGCCGTCCGCGATGTTGCCGTCGAGGGCGGCGATGAGCTTGGCACCGGTGTGAGGAGTCCAGAGATATAGACCTTCATGACCAGGGAGTCCATCGCTGTTGGCGATCACGAACCAGACCCCATGGTTGTCGCCCACAGCAAGGCCGACAGCGCGGTATCCGTTGCCGGACCAGATCGTGGTCGCATGGCCATCGGCTCCAATGAGCATGAACTTGTAGCTCTGTTTCGAGCTGGACGACGGGATGTCGGTGGAGTTGAGGATCAGCGGATCGCCCTGCGCATCGAAGCCGAGGATGTCGTTCCATCCGCCGAGCGTTGTGAGCGTCCTGTCAGCTCCGGTGAACAGGTCATGCCGTACGAGAAGCCCGGCGCTGCCGGCGGAAAGCCGCCAGATCGAGTCGGAGTTGTACTTGAGCCAGTAGTTACCTTCGGTCAGTAAGCGCGCCTGGGAGCCGTCGAAGGGATAGAACCACGCTCCTCCCGGGGCTGAGGCCTGGACGTATACCCCATCATCCGAGGTCCCGAACGGGAACCAGCCGGACGGCACCGCAAGCTGTGTTGCGCTGCCGCTCGAGACGTTGACCACGAACGTCTTGCCTGTTGCGAAATCCTCGAAGATGTACAGCCTTCCGGCTGGAGCCAGCCAGTAATACGGTGCCGGAATCCATTTGTTCTCGGCGACGTCGTACGTGAGCCCGGGATTGACGCCGATCTCGCCAGGCGAGTGTCCCGGCAGCGCGACCTCGCTGCCAGGGGCCCCGGCTACCGCCCCGCTGGGATACAGGACGAAAGCGCCGGACGCTTCGGTGATCGCGTGCATTGGCAGACCGCAGGGCGCCGTCGAGTAAACGATCGGAGCGGTTGGAGCCGGCCTGGGCGATGGCGACGGCGGAGCCGTGCGCGCCGTCGAGGACACACGCGCGCTGGTTGCGACTGCCGGGCCCGCAGTCACGATGGGGTGAAATGGCCCGCACGCTGTCAGGGCAATGCAGGCGATCGCGGCCGTCGCAACCGCTGCTTTCGTCAACTCGAGCAGACAGTATGCGGCGCCGGCAGAGCAAGGTTGAGCAAGTAGCGGTCCGCCGCCGAGTCGATGCAATCGGTGATGCCGTATGACGTGTGACCGTTCCCGTCGCGAGTCAGTAGGACAGACCCAGGAATCTCGCTGTTCATCTCTTTGGCCCAGTCATATGGGGTCACCGGGTCGCCGGTGGCGCCGATAAGCAATATCGGCGGCACACCCTCGATCGAGGGCTGCTCAAGCCCCCTGCCGTCCACTGGCCAGTAAGCGCAGTGCAAGGTGGAGTACTGAAGCATCGGGCCAAACAGGGGCGAGGCTTTGACGAGATCCGGCCCAAGCTGGTCGTACGCGCTGATTTCGGAAGTTGCGCGCGGCGCGTCGATGCAGTCGGTGGCGTCCAGGGCTCCGTTGACCGCGCTCGAGTAAGTCCCATCATCGTTCCGCTCGTTGAAGTTGTCAGCGAAGGCCAGCATTTGTGACCCATCGCCCGAGTCAAGCGAAACGAGTGCCCGATCGAGATCCGGCCACGATCCTTCGTCGTACATGGCACCGAATATCGCCGTTAGACCCAGACCTCGAGTCAGCTGGCGGCTGCCGACTGCGACGGGCGTGGAGTCGAGGCGACCGATCGTCTGCTCAATTCTCGCCTCCGGGTTGCCTGAATCACGGTAAGGACAGGTCGTGCGCGCCGCACAGCCGCTCGCATACGCCCGAAGGCTGCCTTCGAGTGCGGCGGCCACGTAAACGAGGTCGATAGGCGAGGGAGACGAAACGTCACCCGGGACCACTCCGTCGAGAACCATCGCGCGCACGTGCGTCGGAAACTGATGCGCATACCACTCGGCGATGAAAGTGCCGTATGAGAAGCCCATATAGGTGAGCTTGGAGTCGCCAATGGCGACCCGGATTCGCTCCATGTCCTGTGCCGTGCTCTTTGAATCCAGGAACGGCAAGAGGTCTTGATTCCGGCGCCAGCATCCGGACGTGAAGTCCTTTTGCCCCTGGATGTACGTCTGCTTCTCCTGGGGATCATCCAGCACTGGATCCAGTGCGAGCAGTGAATCGAGCTGGGGACCGTCCATGCAGCTCACGGGCGCGCTGGCGCCCACGCCGCGAGGATCCCACGACACGAGGTCGAAGCTTTCGTTCAGGTTCGCGAAGTCGTCTGCGGATATGCGCAGGAAGTCGATTCCAGACTCGCCAGGTCCTCCAGGATTCACGAGCAGCGACCCGATGCGCCCCGATGGGTTGGTGGCTTGCTTGCGGATGAGCGCCAGCGAGATCTGGCGGCCATTCGGATTCGAGTAGTCGACAGGGACATGCAGGGTCGCGCATTGGAAGCCATCACCGCAGTTGGTCCAGACCGCGTCCGCAGTCCCGCGGTGGCTGAGGCCGTGCGCAGCATTGTGTGGCAGCGGGTTGCACGCGCTGACTGCCAGCACCAAGAGCATCCCAACCCCTACCGCTCGACTCGACACGACCTTTGCTGAACCATACGCCCGGCTGTATCGGGTGAGGGTCTCCTAGGAGGTCGTGTACCACGCCAGTGAAAGGTCCACGCGAAGGTCGGTCCGTGCCACAACACTAATCGCGCGCAAGACTGACCCACCTGTGATCAGACGCCCGCGCACCTCGTTTGGCCCAACGCCACGCCACTGGAGGACCCAGGCTCCTACCTCATAAGAGCCGATAGGCACGATCATCCGAAAGTCACCGTGGCTGTCGGTCCGCATGTTGATCGTCATACCGTCGGCCGCCGAGACGATGACGTTGGCACCGCTCACAGGAGCCTCGTCACACCTCGTTACCGGAGACACTCCGTCGGCGGCCATGTCGCGGCAGACGCCAGCCAGTGTGACGCTGCCGTGAAGGCTGCCATGTGTCGTCCAGGTCCAACCCGCCACCAGGAGGACGATCACCAAGGTGACACCGAAGGCGAGAAGCGCCTGCATTCGTGTCCCTGATAGAGAGCTCATTTACATCGCAAAAGTGGGAAAGGCAAGGTTGATCCGAACGGTCTGGCCGCCCGAGATTCGCACTGGCCAGAACTGGGTCTCCATGGCTGGATGGACTGAACGTACGCCGTTGGACGAGACTTCATCCCATTTCGATTTCCACGCCGCCACCATGTAGGTGCCGGGGGGAAGGGCGAGCAAGTAGCGACCGCTACGGCCTGTCCGGACCGACGCGGCGAAGCCGTCGGAGGAGGAAACCACCACCGTCACGTTTGCGGCTGCGACAGGAGCGCTGCAACCATAGCCCGGCACATCCTTGGGTGGGTTGCCGGGGCAACCGCCGCCTGCGTACACGGTGCCCTCGAGAGCTCCCCGCGTGAACAAAGCCCATCCGAACGCCAGCAAGACTCCGAATCCCGCGACCAGCAAGGAAGCAAAAAGGCGGCGGCGCGTGACCATCGAATACACCTAACGCGGCCGGCGAGGAAAGGCAACGTCGACGGTGCAGCCTGTACCCGATAGCCATTAGGTGCCTGCGGGAAGTGGAGGCTTGCGTCCGTTGCCCA
>VBIA01000020.1 GCA_005879985.1 Chloroflexota bacterium
TGCGGTTGGCTAACGGGTCGGCAGCCGATGTCGTCGTGGACGGGGAGCGGATAGCAAGGATTGAGCCGGGCGGGGCAAAGGGCGTGCCCGAGGTGCTGGAGTGCTCGGGGAACCTGTTGCTGCCGGCCTTCGTCGACGGGCACGTGCACCTGGACAAGGTGCTCATCCGGGACGAGCTGCACGAGCACGACGGCACGTTGCGCGGCGCGATCGAGGCGATCCACGAGCGCAAGCGGCGCTATTCAGTCGAGGACGTGCGGGAGCGCGCGCGGGCGGTGATCGAAGAGTCGGTGCAGCAGGGCACGACGCGGCTTCGGTCGCATGTCGACGTCGACACCATCGGCAGGCTCGTGCCGCTGGAGGGCGTGCTTGCCGCGGCAGCGGACTGCGCGGACATCGCCGATGTGCAGACGATCGCGTTTCCGCAGGAGGGATTGCTTCGCGACCCGGGCGCCTACGAGCTGATGGAGGCGGCGCTCGAGCTGGGCGCGCATGTGGTGGGCGGAATGCCGCACTGGGAGGCTGATGAGGCCGCGCAGCGCGAGCACGTGCGCCTGTGCTTCGACCTTGCACAGCGGTTCGACCGCGACATCGACATGCATGTCGACGAGACCGACGACGGCGGCGTGCGGACCCTGGAGATGGTGGCGGACGAGGCGCTCAAGCGCGGCTATGCGGGCCGCGTCACCGCCGGGCACGTGTGCTCGCTGGCGGCGGCGGACGAGGACTATTCCAGGCGCGTCATCGACAAATGCGCGCGCGCGGGCATCTCCGTCGCTGCCAACCCGGTCACGAACCTCGTGCTTCAGGGCCGCGGCGACCGCGGACTCATCCGGCGCGGCACCACCCGCATCGCCGAGCTTCGCGCGGCGGGGGTCAACGTCCTGTTCGGGCAGGACTGCGTGAAGGACGGCTTCTACCCGTTCGGGCGCGGGTCGATGCTCGAGGTGGCGCTGATCTCAGCGCACGCCGCGCATCTGACGACGCATGACGACATCGCCTATGCGCTGCGCGCAATCACCGACGCGCCGGCTCAGGCGATGCGCCTGACCGACTACGGCCTCGCGGCCGGCATGCGCGCGGACCTGATGGTGATGCCCGCCGGCTCGTGGGAGGAGGCCCTTCGCCTGCAGCTGCCGCCGGAGAGCGTGTGGTTCAAAGGCCGGCTCGTGGCGGAGACCAGCGTGACGTCGGTCCTGTACCACTAGCTGTTCATTCGATCCGCGGGCACGGCCGGTTGTGGCCGTGCCCGCGGTTGCGGATCGGAGGGTCGTCTGGCGGCTATGCGCCCAGCGCGGAGCAGAACGCCGTCAGGTTGCCGGTGTGCCCGAAGAGCGGACCAAACACGAAAGGCGCAGTCTGCGCGAGGAAGTCAACCCGCCCCGCGCTTTCGAACAGCGATCCATTGGGAAGACGCACCTTCAAAGTCTGGCCGTTCGCAAATGCGCCGACGAGGTTCCCGACGCTGTCGAATGTCAGCTCGACCTCATATTGATAGGGGTAGGACGTAAGCGTGCCACCGGGACCAACAAAGGTGTCCGTCTCCGTTGCGTGAAGGGAGATCCGGACCACATTGCCGTTCGAGTCGAAATAATCGGTCTCGGTTACGGGAATGACCGAGCTTGCGGTGAAGTCGCCGGCGCAGACCCCTGAGATAGTCGACGGGCCGCCAAGGATCGTGTAGTGCTGGATTGTGGGCGTCGCCGCCGACGCTTGAACCGGGAACAGCGCGAATGCCAGGCTTGCGACCACGAAAGCGATCCGACGCACGGAACCCTCCTCGCACTTTGAGTGCACATCCCGAGGGCAAGCAACTACGTCTCGCTCGGAAACGCGGCGAAAGTATCGACCTGCCCCGAGCAGCCGTCAAGCCGGTCTCAGAGACTGTGCCGACATGGGAAGAGGCTCTGCGCCTGCAGGTGCCCGCACGCACGTTTGCATCGTCAACTATGATTTGACTTGCAGATTCGCCCGGTCTGCCTCTAGGGCCTCCGCGGCTCCCCGAAGCTAGCCTTTCTCGAGCTCGACTTTGAGCGAGCCCAGGATGACCGCGCACAGGTGATACCAGGCGACGGTCACCACGAGGTCGACGATCTGCTCGGTCGAGAAGTGGGACTTCAGCCGCTCGAATATCGCGTCGTCACATGTGCGGCTCAGCGCCGTCGAGCGCGCGTACTCCACCGCACTGCGCTCACGCTCATCGAGCGCCGCGAGCGAGCCGCCCGGCGCGACCGCGGCCGCCTTGTCGGGCGCCACGCCGCCTCGATGGTGCGCCACCTCGTAGTCCTGGCCGAGCTCGTAGGCGGTGGCCAGGATGACCAGCTCGCGAAGGCCCGCGTCAAGGCTGGAGCCGGAGCGCACGTACCGCGACATGTCCAGGAAGGCGTCGAGCGCGGCGGGTTGATTGGCGAGCGCCCTGTAGAGATTGAGCAGCGGACGGCCCATCGCCTCGACCCGAGCGAACACGGGGTCGGCCTGCACGTACGGCACCCGAGCGGTCACTTCATCCGATCCGCCGCGAGGCGCACCCCGGTGACGATGTTCTGGTAGCCCGTGCACCGGCACAGGTTGCCGGCGAGCGCGGCCCGGATGCGCTCGGGCGAAGGGTCTGGCTCGGCGCGCAGGAAGGCTTCCATCGTCATCAGGATCCCCGGCGTGCAGAAGCCGCACTGCAGCGCGTGCGATTCGTGGAACGCCTGCTGCAGCGGGTGAAGCTCGGTGGCGCTGGGCGCCATGCCTTCGACCGTCGCGATTCGCCGGCCGTGCGCCTGCACCGCGAACATCAGGCACGAGCGCACCGGCTCGCCGTCCAGCTGCACGGTGCACGCGCCGCACACGCCGTGCTCGCACCCGAAATGCGTCCCGGTGAGGCCCGCGTTGTCGCGGATGAAGTCGCCGAGCAGGAGGCGCGGCTCGACCTCGCCTTCCACCACACGTCCATTTATCTGGACCGCGATCTTTCTCACGCCGCCCGCCTCGTCGCGAGGTGCACCGCTTTTGTCAGCGCGCGCTCGGTCATGACCTGCAGCAGCTTCACCCGGTACTCGCGGCTGCCGTGAAGGTCGCTCGTCGGGTGCAAGCCCTGCACGGCTGCCGCCGATGCTTGCTTGATCGCGGCCTCGTCAACCTGACCGCCCTTGAGCCGGCGCTCCGCCTCCTCGGCACGCACCGGCCGCGGGCCCGCCGAGAGCAGCGCGACGGCGACGTCGCTGCAGGTGCCGTTCCTGGCCAGCGTGATCGACACGGCCGCCCCGCCCAGCGCGAAGTCGCCGTGCCGGCGCGCGAACTCGACGAAGGCGACGCCGGTCGACGGGTCCTGCGGCGGCACCTCGATCGCGGTCAGGAGCTCGTCAGGCGCCAGCGAAGTGGTGAACTCGGACACGAAGATCTGGTCCCACCGCAGCACGCGCGGGCCGCGCCTCGAGAGAACGTGGAACTTTGCGTCGAGCGCCGCGAGCGCGCACGGCAGCTCGGCCGCGGGGTCGGCGTGCGCGACCGAGCCGCCGACCGTCCCGCGGTTGCGGATCTGGCTGTGGCCCACCCAGACGATCGCGTCGTGCAGCAGCGGCCACCGCGCGGCGATGTCATTGCTGCGCTCGACTTGCGCGTGGCGCACCATCGCGCCCAGCAGCAGCCGGCCGTTCTCGACCTTGACCTGCCCGAGCGATTCGATACCGTTGATGTCGACGAGCCGGCCCGGCCGCGCGAGGCGGAAATTCATCAGCGGCACCAGGCTCTGCCCGCCCGCTAGCACCTTGCACTCGTCGCCGTACCTCGCAAGCAGTCCGATCGCCTCGTCGACCGAACGCGGGTCGTCGTAATCGAATGGTGCGGGCTTCATGCGCTGGCCAGCTCGGTGATGCGCTTCGGGCTGAGCGGAAGCTGGGTGACCTCCACGCCCAGCGCGTCCGCCACCGCGTTGGCGATGGCGCCTCCCACCGCCGCGGTGCCGCCCTCCCCCGCCCCCTTCACGCCAAGCGGATTGTGCGGCGACGGTGCGTCCTCGGTGATGAGCATGTCGATATCGGGAACCTCCTCCGAGGTGGGCAGCAGGTAGTCCATGAAGCTCGCGGCCAGCGGCTGGCCGTTCGCGTCGAACGCGAATTCCTCTAGCAGTACGCCGCCGAGGCCCTGCGCGAAGCCGCCGGCGATCTGGCCGCGCACGATCACCGGGTTGATCGCCCGGCCGATGTCGTAGGCGACGGCGTAGCGGTGGACGCCGACGGCGCCGGTGCCGGTGTCGACCTCCACGGCCGCCACGTGGATTCCATACGGGAAGCCTAAAAGCTCGCAGACGAAGCGATCCTCGACGCTCATCGACGGCAGCGGCACGCTGCGCGACGGCGCCCCCCGCACCGCGATCCCATCTACCGTGAGGACCAGGTCGTCGGGCGCGGCCTCCAGCTCCTCGGCCGCTCTTTCGAGCAGCCGTCTGCGCAGCTTCACCGCGGCGCCCATCACCGCGGCGCCGCCCATCATCGCCGCGCGGCTCCCGAACGAGCCCATGCCCTCGGGGATGACCGCGGTGTCTCCATGCTTCACGGTCACGCGCTCGAACGGCAGGCCAAGGTGCGTCGAGCAAACCTGGGCCAGGGTCGTCTCCATGCCCTGTCCCAGCGACACCGTGCCGGTGTAGACGGTCACGTCGCCGGAGTCGGTCAACTCGACGCGCGCGTACTCGCGCTCGGCCGGGCCTGCCTTCTCGACGAAGAACGCGATGCCGAGGCCGCGCTTGAAGCCGTCGGGCGAACGCTGCGCGCGCCACCGCTTCAGGCCGGAGTAGTCGAAAGCCTCCAACGCCTTGTCCAGCAGCAGCGAGTAGTCGCCGCTGTCGTACACGACCGGGTGCTCGTCGAACAGCGTGCCCGTGTCATGCGGAAATTCGTGGATGAAGTTGCGCCGGCGGATCTCGACCTTGTCGATGCCGAGGCGATTCGCTGCGATGTCGATGAGCCTCTCGCGCACGAAGTTGACCTCGAATCGCCCCGGCGATCGATACGTGCCGCACGGCGTCTTGTTGGTGAGGACGCTGTGGTACTCGCCGCGATAGGCCGGCCACGCGTACGGGCCGGGCAGCATCGAGATGCTCAGGCCGGGCACGGTCATGCCGTGCGTGCGCACGTAGGCGCCGGTGTTGTTGACGAACGTGTCCTTGAGGCCGAGGAAGGTGCCGTCGGCTTTCAGCGCCAGCTCGACGCGATGGACCTGCTCGCGCGAGTGGTTCATCGCGCGCAGGCTCTCCTCACGATCCTCGATCCACGCCACCGGCCGCCCCACGCGCATTGCCCCGAACGGGATCAGGAAGTCCTCCGGGTAGAACTCGCCCCGAGCCCCGAAGCCGCCGCCGACGTGCAGCTCGACCAGGCGGATCCTCGATTCCTCCCAGCCCAGGAGCTGTGCCAGGATGCGGCGGTTGACGTGAGGGATCTTGGCCGCGCCCCAGACCGTGAGCGTCTGCGCGCCCGCGTCGAACTCGGCCACCAGCCCGCGCGTCTCCAGCGGCGTGGCCGCGTGGCGCTGGATCCGAAACTCCTCCTTGATGACCTCATCCGCCTGCGCGAACGCGGCCTCGATGTTGCCGCGCTCGACCACCAGGTGGCCGGCGACGGTGCCGGCGTCCGGATCAAGCACGACCTCGAGCGGCTCGTAGTCGATGCTCAACAGCTCGGCCGCGTCCTCGGCCAGGTAGCGCGACTCGGCGATCAGCAGCGCCACCGGCTCGCCTGAGTAGCGCACCTCGCCGTCGGCCAGCGGCTTCTGCAGGAAGCGGTTGGCCGCCTCGTCCTTGAACATGCGCGTCGGGATCGGGCGGCCGCGATCAGGAAGTTCGGCGGCGGTGATGAGGTCGATGACGCCACGCGCCTGCAGGGCCGCCGAGCCGTCGATGTGCCTGAACCGCGCGTGGGCGAACGGGCTGCGAACGACCAGCGCGTGGACCATGCCCGGGCGCTTGAAATCGGCGATGAAGGTGCCCTCCCCGCGAAGCAGGGGCCAGTCCTCCTTGCGCAGTGGCGAGGCGCCGATGCCGTGAAGCTCCACCGGCGGTGATACTAACCGGCAGCATGATCGGGGCCAGCATGCCGCGCCTGGAGGACAACGCCCTCCTGCGCGGCGCGGCGCGGTTCGTCGATGACATCAAGCCCGAAGGCTGCCTGCACGTCGCGTTTCTGCGCAGCCCGATGGCGAGCGCGCGCATCACCTCGATCGACGTCAGCGCCGCCGCGCAGGCGCCGGGCGTGGTGGCGGTGTTCGCCGCCGCCGACCTCGAGGGGTCGTGCGCGCCCATGAGCGCTCGCATGACGACGCCTGGGCTGATCTCGCCCGACCGGCCCATCCTCGCCGGCGATCGGGTGCGCTTCGTCGGCGAGGCGATGGCCGCGGTCGTGGCGCGGAGTCGCTACGAGGCCGAGGACGCCGCTGAGCTGATCGTCGCCGAGCTGGATCCGCTGCCGGCGGTCAGCACGCTCGACGCGGCCATGGCGGAAGGCGCGCCGCTCGTCCACGACAGCGTGCCCGGCAACCGTTACATCACGGTGCACCGTGCT
>VBIA01000021.1 GCA_005879985.1 Chloroflexota bacterium
AGCTCGGCGATGTTGTTGCCGGAAGGGATCAGCATCGCCTGGAGCACCTGGTACTGGGTCAGCACCTCCCCGGCCTGGACCGCGACGACGGACTGTTTCTGCTGCAGGTCAGTCTGATACGCCTGCACGTCCTCATCGGTGACCGTGATGGACGGGCCGGTCTGGCCGAGCCCCAACGGCTTGTCGTGCATGACCACCAGAGCCGTCATCACCTTCGCCACGCTCGCGGTGGGAACCTGGGTCTCGTTGCCCGAGTCGGCCAGCTTGCCCAGGCCGGACACGCCGACGGCGGCGGATCCAGCGCTCGGCCACGGCAGCGCCGGCGCTGAGCCCGCGATGGTCTTCTGCGACACCACGGAAGACGTCGCGGCCACGGCCGGCACAGGACGCAAGTAGTTGAGCCCGAGAGCTGCCGCGCCCAGCACGGCGAGCCCTAGCAATATCCGCCCTCGCATGCCCCAAAAACATAAGGTGAAATCGATCCGTTTGGCGCCAAACCCGCGCCTGATGCCGAAAGGAACGACCTGTTTGGCGCCAAACGTGGCGTGAACTAGGCCAGTCCGCGCCTCCGCCGGATGGCACGGTCCGCGAAGCCGAAGCCGAGATCGACCACCACGCCGATGAAGAAGATGACGATCATCAGCGCGAGCAGCTGTTGAGCATCAGCGAAGTCGCGAGCGAACTGAAGCTGCTGACCCAGCGACGGCTGGTGGGACACGATGTTGATGATCTCGCCCGCCATCAGGCTGCGCCAGGCGAAGGCCCATCCCTGCTTGAGCCCGCCTACGTAGCCGGGCAGCGCAGCGGGGAGGATGACGTAGCGGTAGAGCTGCAGGCCGCGCGCCCCGATCACGCGCCCCACGCGCACCAGCAGCGGCTGCACCTGGTCGACGCCGGCGAGCAAGCCGGTGGCCACCGCAGGCGCCGCGCCGAGGATGACCACGACGAGGATCGCGCCCTCGGTCGCCTGGAAGAGCAGGATCGCGAGCGGGAACCAGGCGATAGATGGCATCGACTGCAGGCCGAGGATCGCGTGACCCACAGCCTTGCGCACGATGGGCACGCGTGCCACCAGCAGGCCGATCACGCTGCCGATGGCAATGGCGATTGCGTAGCCGACGAGCGCGCGCCGCAGCGTGATCGCGACGCCCACGTAGAAATCGGGCCGGCCCAAGTCCTCCGACAGGCGCTGGAACACGGGCAGCGGGCCTGGCAGGGCGTAGTCAGGGCGCCACCCCGACCACACGACCAGCTGCCACGCGGCGATGAAGAGCGCGAGCGCGGCGAGCTTCGGCCACAGCCACGACCACACGCGTCTCGCGCCGTGCGGGCGCTCGGGGACCTCCACGGTCTCGGGTACGACGTCCTCCGCTTCCTGCACGACCGGCTCAGTGGCCATCCGGGCGCATCTCCTGCTTCAGGCGTTCGGTGATGCGGCCCGCCACGACGGCCAGCTCGGGCGAGTCGAGGCTGCGCGGTCGCGGCAGATCGATCTTGAACTCCTGAGCGACTCGGCCCGGCCGGCTCGTGAAGACAAGGACGCGGTCGCCAAGCCGCACCGCCTCGCGCGCGTTGTGAGTCACGAAGAGGATGGTCAGCGAGCTCGCGCGCCACAGGCGGACGAGCTCCTCGTGCAGGAGGTCGCGCGTGATCGCGTCGACCGAGCCGAACGGCTCGTCCATGAGCAGCACGTCGGCGTCCTGCGCCAGCGCCCGCGCGAGCGCCACGCGCTGCTTCATCCCGCCCGAGAGCTCGTGCGGACGTCGCCGCTCGAAGCCGCGCAGGTGCACGCGCTCGAGCAGGTCGTGCGCCTGCCGCCTCCGCTCGGAGCTCTTCTTCACGCCGCGCAGCTCCAGGGCCAGCTCGACGTTCTGCGACGCCGTCAGCCACGGGAAAAGCGCAGCTTCCTGGAACATCAACGCCACGCGACCTTGAACCTCGAACCGGCCGCTCGACGCCGTTTCCAGGCCGGCGAGCACGTTCAGCAGCGTGCTTTTGCCCGAGCCGGACGCACCGACGATGCAGACGAACTCGCCCGGCTGCAGGTCGAGGGTCACGTCCTGCAGCGCCACGAGGTTGCGATCGGTGTGCGGGAATGCCTTGCTCAGGCGCTCTACTGCGACCGCGCGGCTGCTCACCGCGCGGGCATCGGCCTGTTGTCGGGTGTCCAGTGCAGGCCGCACTCCTTCACCGCGCCGTCCTCCCACCACCAGCGTCCCGCGCGCTCGTCCTCGCCGGGCCCGGTCGCTCGCGTGCATGGGGCGCATCCGATGGATGTGTAGCCGCGTTCGTACAGAGCGTGATGTGGCACGTCGTTTTCCTTGATGTAGGCCCACACCTGGTCCTTCGACCACGTCGCGAGCGGCGCGATCTTGATGAGCCCTGCATGCTCGTGGTCGTCGGTCACGACCTGCGTCTGCGATCGAGTCGCCGCTTGCTGGCGCCTTACGCCAGTGACCCAGGCGTCGAAGCCGTTCAGCGCGCGCGCGAGCGGGCGCGATTTTCGGATCTCGCAGCAAAGCCGGCGCAGCTCGACCGATTG
This sequence comes from Chloroflexota bacterium, assembly GCA_005879985.1. GTDB lineage: Bacteria > Chloroflexota > Dormibacteria > Dormibacterales > Dormibacteraceae > CF-118. Next base: position 2,543 of record VBIA01000021.1, read on the forward strand.
ATAGAACGGGTTGGTTCCGTGCTCGCGGGTGAGGGCGCCCACCTCGGCTGCATCCGGCGCTACGACCTCGATCGCGATGCCGTAGCGATCGCGCACGGCGTCGATCATGTCATGCGTTTCCTGGGGCAGCCGGCCGGTGTCCAGCGTGATCACATGCATCGGGCCGCCGACGCGCGCCGCCATGTCGATGAGCACCGACGACTCCGCCTGAAAGCTGGCCACGATCGCGAGCTTCGGAAAGGAGGCCTGCGCCCAGCGCAGCACCGCCTCCGCATCCTCCCCCGACAAGACCTCCCGAGGGGCTACCAGGTCCATCGGCCGCGGAGCATACCGGCTAGAGCGATTCCGCGAGCCGAACCGCCCCCGCGACGGGCTCCTCCTCGAGCACGGTGGCCGAACCGACCCTGGCCTGCACCCTGGACGCCAGGTCGGGAAAGTTGGTGAGCAGGCCGCCCGCGATCACGACCGGTCCCTTGACCCCCACCTTGGTGCCGGCCCGGCCCGCAAGCTGCGCCAGCGACTGGGCGGCGCTGTCGATGATCCGAACTGCACCCGGGTCTTCAGTCGCGTCGAACACGGCACCCGCGAATGCCGCCCACTGCCCGGCCTCGTGGTAGCCCTGCATGCGCCCGATAAGCTCGAGCACGTCCTCGCTCTGCGTGGCCGCGAGCAGTCGCTCGCCTAGCACGCCCATAGGTTCGTCGCTCTCGCGACGCCGCATAAGCTCGCGGAGGGCCGCGCGCACCATCCATGCGCCGCTGCCCTCGTCACCGATCATCCATCCCCATCCGCCCGCCCGGGCCTCGTCGCCCGCGCCGTTGCGGGCGTAGGCGACCGATCCCGTGCCGGCGATCAGCGCGATGCCCACGTCCAGGCCTGCGGCGGCCAGGATGAGGCGCGTGTCGTGTACCACCAGCACGCGCACACCCGGCAGCAGCTTCCGCAGCAGCTCCTCGAGGAGCCGTCGCGCCGCGGGAACTTCCGAGCCGGCGGCGCCGGCGCAGCACACGGCGGGTCGCGGCGACCCGAGCTGCTGGATGAGACTGGTCAGCCTCTCCTCGACCAGCTGCGGGTCGATCAGGGCGACGTTGGCGCCAGGCGCCTGGGCCTCGGCGATGACGCGTCCGCCCTCGACGAGACGTGCGCGGCTCGAGCTCCCGCCGATGTCCAGACCGAGGACCGCTCTGGCGCTCACCAGGTACGCGTGACTTTATGCAGCGCGCGCGGCGCGTCGGGGTCGACGCCGCGCACCAGCGCGACCTGGTTGGCGAGCAGCTGCCCGAGCACGATGAGCGTCATCGGCGTGAGCTCCTCGGGTAGGCCGCTGTTGATTCGCACAGATGACTCCGCGTCGAGCGGAGCCGATGCGGCGTCGAACAGACCCGCGACCGCACAGCTGTAGTCAGACAGCCGTGCCGCGATGGCGTCGACATCGGCCGAAACCGATCCGCCGGCCCCTACCAGCAGCACCGGAAACCCCGGCTCCACCACCGCGATGGGTCCGTGCACGAAATCCGCGATCGACCACGCGCGCGCGAGCACGTAGCTCGTCTCGGTGAGCTTGAGCGCGATCTCCTCCGCCGTGCACAGATTGAAGCCACGCGCGAGCACTATCGCGCGCGGCCCGGTGATCGCATGGGCGATCCGCGCCACGTCCGGCTCGGCGGTGATCGCGTCACGCAGCTTGTCGGGCAGCAGGGCCAGGCCCTGCTCGAAATCGCGATCGGGGGTGATGGCGGCTGAAAGCAGGGCCAGCGCGACGAGGCTTGTGAGGTACGTCTTCGAAGCGGGCACGCTCAGCTCGGGGCCTGCGAGCATCGGCAGCACGAACTCGGCCGCGGTCGCAAGCGGCGACCTCTCGGCGTTGGTGATGGCCACCGACATCGCGCCCTGTCGCTTCGCCTCTTCGATGACCGCGATCACGTCCGGCGACGCGCCCGACTGAGAGATGCCGATCACGCACTGACCCTCGAGGCTGGGCGGGCTGGCGTAGTGAGTGAACATCGAAGGGGCGGCCAGCGAGACCAGCGCTCGATGCCGGCGGCCGAAGAGGTAGCGCGCGTAATCGGCCGCGTGATCGGAGCTGCCTCGCGCGGCGATCACGAAGCCGCGAGGCTTTTTGTCATTGAACGCCTTCGCGATCGCCTGGAGAGAGTCTCGCGACGACTCGACCAGGCGCGCCGCCAGGTCGGGCTCCTGGCCGATCTCGTCACGAAAGCGGCTCATCGCCGGAACCTCACGCGGCCCGCGACCATCGTCAGCCGAACGCGATGCTCGCGATCGAGGACGACCAGGTCTGCGCACGCACCCTCGCCGATGCGCCCCAGGAGCTTCTCGCCCAGCACGCGGGCGGGAACGCCCGAAGCCATGCTCACGACGCTCGCGACGTTCATGCCCGCAATGGCGGAGGTCCTGCGCACCAGGTCCTCCATTGTCGACGCGCTGCCGGCGAGCGTCCCGTCCTCGAGGCGCACGACCATCCCGTCGCTCACGACCGTGCGCCCGGACAGCGAGAAGCTGCCCGCGCCGGCGCCTGCGGCGGCGGTCTGGTCGGTCGTCATCGCGATGCGCGCCGCGCCCTTGACCTCCACCAGCTCGCGGATCACGGCAGTATGCACGTGCTCGCCGTCGGCGATCAGCCCGACGGTGACGCGGCGGTCGAGCATGAGGGCCAGCGCGATGCCCGGGCGCCGGTGGTGAACGGGCGGCATCGCGTTGAAGACGTGCGTCCCGAACCGGACGCCAGCATCGATGGCCTTGCGTCCCTGTTCGAAGTCGGCCCCGGTGTGCCCCGCGCTGACCACCACGCCCTCCTGGCGCAGTCGCGCTATCGCCTCCAGCGCGCCTGGCAGCTCCGGCGCCAGCGTCACCAGCCGCGGCCTGGCGCGGGCGATGACCTCGACCTGCTTGGCGGTCGGCACCGCGAGCAGGCTGCGATCGTGCGCGCCGCGAAACGACGGGTTGATGAACGGGCCTTCGATGTGGGCACCCAGGACTCGCGCACCGAGCGCCTCGGCTGTCGCGACGGCGCCGGCGAACTCCGCGCCGGCGGCCACCGGCGACGAGATGAGCGTGGGCAGGAAGGCGGTGACCCCGGTCGCGGGCAGCGCGGCCGAGATGGCCGCGATCGCGTCGCGACCCTCGGCGGCGTCCCATCCGGCGAATCCGTTCACCTGCAGGTCGATGAATCCCGGCGCCAGCAGCTCGCCGTCCCCCAGCACGATCTCCTCGTCCGGCCGTTCCGGCGGCGGTCCCTTGCCCGCCCACGCGATAACGGCGCCGTCCGTGAGCACGCCGTCAGCCCGGGGCAGGCCGTGCACCGCGCCGCGGAAGAACGTCTTCACGCCCGCGCCCTCTCGCCCAGCGCGGCCGCCAGATCGCCGTGGTGCTCGTGCAGCAGCGCCGCCGCCTCGTTCGCGCTGAGCCTGCAGCGCAGCATCAGCACCGCAGCCTTGGCGCTGCCGTTCGCCGCCACCAGCGTCATCTCGGCGTCGGCGGCGGGCACGCCAGTGAGGTCGTGAATGAGCTTGACGGCACGACGATGCAGCTTCGCGTTCGCGGCCACGACGCCGGTCATTCGCCCGCGATACGTGTGGCCAAGCCTCACGAAGACGCCCGTGCTGATCATGTTGAGGACGACCTTCTGCACGGTGCCGGATTTCAGCCGTGTCGATCCGGCTATGACCTCGGGGCCGGTCTGGATCTCGATGGCGACATCGGCAAGCTCGCCCAACGGCGTTTTCGTCGCGCAGCTGAACCCGACAACCATCGCGCCACGCGCGCGCGCCTCCTTCATTGCCGCGAGCACGTAGGCCGTGTGGCCCGACGCGCTCACGCCCACCACCGCATCGCGGGCCGTCAATCCCGCGGCTAGTGCGTCGCTCGTGCCCTTTGCCGCGTCGTCCTCGGCCGCGCCGTCGCCGGCGGCGTGCGCGCGCACAGCGTCGACGCCAAACGTCGGAGCGACCTCCGCGGCGTCGAGCTCGGCGAGGCGTCCGCTCGTTCCCGCTCCGAAGTAGTGCAGGCTGCCGCCGGTGCGAACGCGCGAAGCGATCGCCTCGATGGCGGCCGCGATGCGCTCGAGGTGCGGCGCGACCGCCTCGACCGCGCGCCGATCCTCGGAGTGCATGAGCTGGACCACGTCCTGCGCGCTCATCGAGTCGAGCCTGTCGGACTGCGGGTGGACGTCCTCGCTCATGGCCGCATCACCTCGGCGGCCGCGACCGCGCACACGCGCGCGGCGCCGCTGGTGGCGATGTAGGCGCTAGCGCCCGGAGGCCTGCACGCCGGCAGGCCCATCTCGACGACCACCGCGTCCGGCCGGGCCTCGAGCAGCGCCGCCGCAGCCTGCTGCTGCCACTCGTGACGGTGGAGGTTGCGCACTGTGAGCACCAGGCTGCGCCCGGCCGCTTTGTGCACGATCGATTCGAGATCGATCGTCCCGTCGCGATGCTCGAGCTTCGTCACTCGGGCTCCGCGGCGAGCCAGCGGTTCAGCGACTCCCCACGGGATGACCCCCGACGCCATCGAGCTGTGCGGGCTGAGCTGGACCACGACCACATCGTCGCCGACGCGCACGTTGCCATCGACACGAAGCGCCTTGCGTGCTGCCGCGAGCCCTGCCTCGCGGTCGGGCGCCTCCGTCTGCGCCGGCTGGGCGGCTCGCCATTTCGCCAGCGCGTCGATCCGATCCGCTGCCTCATGCAGCCGATCAGCGGAGACCGCGGCGACGATCGCGCGATGCAGCTCGGCGACGATGTCCTCGTCGGCCAGGCCGCCGCCGATGCACAGCAGGTCGCATCCGGCCACCAAGGCCTGCACTGCACCTTCAGCGACATCGGGGATGGCCTTCATCTCGAGCCCGTCTGTGATCAACAAGCCGCCGAAGCCGAGACCCGCCGGGCGGCCATCCCTCAGCAGGCCGGTCATGATCGTGCCGCTGATCGTCGCCGGCCGGTCCGCGTCCATGGACGGCACGACGACGTGAGCGCTCATGACCGCGTGCACGCCGGCCGCGATCGCTGCCTCGAAAGGCTGGAGCGCACCGGCACGCGGATCGGCCCCCACTACCGGCAGCGCGATGTGCGAGTCCACCGACGTATCGCCGTGGCCCGGGAAGTGCTTCACGCACGCGGCCACGCCGGCCGACTGCAGGCCCTCGACCCATGCGGCGGTCTGGGCCGCCACAGCCCCAGGCTCAGATCCGAACGACCGCACGCCGATGACCGGGTTGGAGGCGTTGCTGTTGACGTCCGCGTCCGGCGCCAGGTCGAGGTCGACGCCCGCCCGCGCGAGCTCCAGGCCGATCGCGCGCGCGACCGAGCGGGTCAGGTCGAGGTCGCCCGCGGCGCCGAGCGCGAGGTTGCCGGGGTAGGAGCTCCCCGTCGCGGCCTCGAGCCGGGTGACGTCCCCGCCCTCCTCGTCGGTCGAGATGATCAGCCCCGGGTTCTCGGCGTGCAGCTGGCGGCAGAGCGACGCCAGCTGCTCCGGCGACGTGATGTTGCGCGCGTAAAGACACACGCCGCCGAGGCCTTCGGCCGCTCTGCGCAGAACCCATGCGGGCGCTTCGGTGCCGATAAATCCTGGCAGCAGGCAGCGCAGCGCGGCCTGTTCGACCGAGCGCGTCACCCCTTCACCGCGCCTGCGGTCAGCCCGCCGGTGACGCGCCTCTGCACGAGGAGGAAGAACACCACAACGGGCAGGCTGGTGAGGGTGGCGCCGGCCATGAGACCGCCCCAATCGGTGCCGTGCTGGGTGGTGAAGGACGCGAGCCAGATCGTCAGCGTCTGCTTCGACGAGCTGCTCAAGAGGACGTAGGCGATGATGTACTCGTTCCAGGCCTGGATGAACCCGAAGATCGCAGTGGCGACCAGGCCCGGAGCGACCAGCGGGAAGACGATGCGCATGAACGCGCCCACCCGTGACGCGCCGTCGACCATCGCCGCCTCTTCGAGGTCGGGCGGGATGTTGTGCACGAACCCGCGGAGCGTCCACACCATGAAGGGCAGCACGACAGCGAGGTAATAGGCGATCACGCCGAGCAGGCTGTCGACCTGGTTGACGGAATCGAGCAGCAGGTAGATCGGGATCACGAGCGCGTTGAGCGGCACCATCTGCACGCCGATGACCATGACGATGAACGCCGTCCGGCCTCGAAACCCGAACCGCCAGGCTGTTGACCACGTCGTTCCAGAAGAACGGCACCTGCATCGCGGAGATGAAGTTGGCGAACGTGACCGGCGCCGGGAACCAGTACGGGTCGAGGCTGAGGATCTCCTTGCCAGGCTTGAGCGCCGTGGTGACCATCCAGTAGATCGGGAAGATCATCACGGCGAAGATCAGCAGCCCGGCTCCGTCATAGAACACGCGCAGCGCTGTGCGTCTCATGCGCCCGCCTCGTTGATCGAGCGCACGGTCTGGCGCACGTAGAAGAACGAGATGATCATGAGGATCGCCACCATCACCACGGCCACGGCGGAGCCAAGGCCGAACTGGCTGACGCGGAACGATTCCTGGAACGAGAAGACAGAGATCACGAAGTAGTTCTCGTTGGGTCTCTGATTGAGCATCACCCAGACCTGGTTGAACACCTGGAAGTCCCAGATGGTCGACAGGCTGAGCAGCACCAGCAGCAGCGGCTTCAGCGTCGGCAGCGTGACGTTCCTGAAGATCTGCAAGGCGCGCGCGCCGTCGATCTGCGCCGCCTCGATCAGCTCCTTGGGGACCTGCGTCAGGCCGGCGTGAAGCGTCAACGCGAGAAACGGGATCGCGCCCCACACGACGACGACCGTGACGACCGTGAATCCCTGCACAGGGTTCTCGAACCAGTTGTGGTGGATGTAGTTGCCCGCGCCGACCCTGGTGAGCAGCCAGTTGATGACGCCGAACTCGTAGTCGAACATCCACTGCCACAGGTCGATCGCGGGGATGACTGGCGTCGCCCAGACGAAAACGAGGCCCGCCCCGAGCAGCACGCGCACGAAGGAGCTGACCCGCTCCATGAGCAGCGCGATGATCGTCGCCAGCGTCATGGACAGCGCGACGTTCACCGCGGTGAAGATGAGGGTCACCTCGACGACGTACTTGAACTGCGGGTCGGCGAGGATGTTTGCGAAGTTCTGCAGGCCGACGAACCGCCCCTGGTGCTGGAACAGCTCGCGCAGCCCGTAGTGCTGGGTCGACAGGAATAGAAGGTCGAGGAGCGGCCACCCAAGCACGCCCAGGATGACCACAGTCGCGGGCGCGATCAGGGCGTACGGCAGGCCCTTGCGCGCGACGAGCGAACGAAGAGAGGAGGCTCCTACGCGGGACCGGGTCCTTGCCGACGCGGCGCCTATCGACCCGGCCGCTCGCATCGAAGCCTCCTCCTTATGAAATTGGTCTAACTGCCTGCGTTCAGTATCTGAGTGATCTTGTCACTGGCGGCCTTGGTCGCGTCGCTGATGCTCGCCTTGTTGGTGAAGATCGAAACGAGCATGTCCTGCAACACGTTGGCCGACTCGACGTTGGCCCAGTTCGGCGAGTTGGGGGTGAACCGGCTGTTCTTGGCGGCGGCCGCGAAGATCGCCGGCAGCCCGCTCGACAGGCTGACCAGTGAGGTGCTGTTGGGGATGACGCCGCCGACGGTCACCATCTGGCTCTGGAACTTGGTGCCGCCGAGCAGCTTGATCCACTCGCGCGCCAGGTCCTGGTGCTGGCTCTTGGCCGCGATGCCAAGGTCAGATCCACCGAGGAACACGGGCGCTGTCTGGCCGGCTGTGTGGCTCGGGATGGGGAACGCACCGAGCTTCGGAAGCAGCGTCGGGTCGCCGGCCTTGGGGTCGGTGATGACTCCGACTTCCCAGCCGTTCGCGATGATCATCGCGATGTGACCCTGCGCGAAGGCCTGGTCCTGCTTGGCCTCGTCGCCGGTCTTGTCCGCGCGCGAGAGCTGGGTGACCAGGTTCTTCAGGACCGTGAGGCCCTGCTGCGAGTTGGAGTTGTTGATCGCGCCGGTCCACTGGCTGCCCGATTGGGTGGCGATGTCACCGCCGAAGTCCCAGACGAAGGGGGCCGCTGCGTACCAGTACTTGCCGGGGAAGTAGAGCGCTGAGAACCGGGAGT
>VBIA01000022.1 GCA_005879985.1 Chloroflexota bacterium
TCTTCATGCCGATGTGCCCGGAGGTCGCGGTGTCGGTGCTCGCGGTCGCGAAGATCGGGGCGGTCATCATCCCGCTGTTCTCGGGCTACGGACCGGAGGCCATCGCGACGCGGCTGAAGGACGGCGAGGCGAAGTGCCTCATCTGCGCCGACGGCTTCTACCGGCGCGGCCAGGTCGTGCCGATGAAGGAGACCGCGGACCGCGCGCTGCTGTCGTGCCCGACCGTGACCAAGGTGATCGTGCACCGGCGTGTCGTGCGCGACGTGCCATGGACACACGGTCGCGACCAGGTGTGGGAGGTGCTGCTCGAAGACGAGCCCGACCGGGCGCCGACGCACGAGATGGATCCCGAGGACCCGATGATGATCATCTACACGTCGGGCACGACCGGCAAGCCGAAGGGCACGCTGCACGTGCACGGGGGATTTCCGGTCAAGGCCGCGCAGGACATGGCTCACGGCTTCGACATCGGCGCCGAAGACACCGTCTTCTGGTTCACCGACCTCGGCTGGATGATGGGTCCGTGGCTCATCTTCGGGACGCTCGCGCTGGGCGCGACGATGGTGCTGTACGAGGGCACGCCGGACCACCCCGCCCCCGACCGCCTGTGGCGGATGGTTGCGCAACATCGGGTCACGGTGTTCGGCGTCTCCCCCACCCTGGTGCGCGGCCTGATGACGCACGGCGATGAGCCGCCTTCGCGTCACGACCTTTCGAGCCTGCGCATCCTCGGCGGCACGGGTGAGCCGTGGAACCCGGAGCCGTTCAACTGGTTCTTCAAGCGAATCGGCGGCGGACGCATACCGGTGATCAACTACACGGGCGGAACCGAGATCTCCGGTGGGATCCTGTGCGGCAACGTCATCACCCAGCTGAGGCCGTGCTCGTTCGCCGGCCCGGTGCCGGGGATCGCGGCGGACGTCGTCGACGCCGAGGGCAAGCAGGTGCGCGGCGAGGTCGGCGAGCTGGTGATCCGCAACCCGTGGCCGGGCATGACACGCGGCTTCTGGGGCGATCGCGATCGCTACATGGAGACGTACTGGAATCGCTTTCCCGACGTGTGGGTTCACGGCGACTGGGCGTACATCGACCCGGACGATGGGCTCTGGTACGTGCTGGGGCGATCGGACGACACGATCAAGGTCGCGGGCAAGCGGCTCGGGCCGGCCGAGGTGGAGTCGGTGCTGGTCGGCCATCCTGCGGTCGCCGAGGCGGCGGCGGTCGGCGTGCCGGACGAGCTCAAGGGCGAGGCGCTGGTGTGCTTCGTCATCCTGCGTCCCGGCCGTGAGCCGAGCGACGCGCTGGCCGCGGAACTGAAGGACCTCGTGGCGGGCGCGCTGGGCAAGCCGCTGCGGCCGCACGCGGTGCACTTCGTCAGCGACTTGCCGCGAACACGCAACGCGAAGATCCTGCGTCGAGTCGTGCGAAGCGTGTACACCGGCGCCGATCCCGGCGACCTGTCGTCGCTGGAGAACCCGAGCGCCCTGGCCGCCATCGCGGCGACTAGAAGCTGAGGACCCGGTCAGCCTCCATCGTCAACTTGACCAGGTCGGCGGGCGTAATGAAGGACGAATGCGGTCCGAGCATCTCCTGCGAGACCCCACGGGCCTCGGCGCAGCCTTTTCAAACGTAGAAGCGAACCTGCTGCGCAACGCACTTGGTCAGGAGGTCGGTCAGGGGCGGGATCCCGACTCCGCGAACGCCGGCGCTGACGTCGGTCTTGAGCAGGTCGATCGAGTCGCCCGCGAACGCGATCGCGACCTCGACCTTGGCCGGCCCCGCGCCGTTGGCGGCGATGTGGAACGGGATGCTTGCGCGGGTCGCGTCGTCGGGTCCGGTGGCGGCGACGATGAGCAGGCCGGACATCGGGGCCAGTATGCACCGTCCGGGTTGACGCGATGAGGCTCACGCGGGCCGAGTGGGTGCGGCTTCTACTGCTGTGGCTCGCCGGTGTGGACCTGCGGCTGACGCTGCTGGCGGTGCCGCCGCTGATCCCGCTCATTCACCGCGAAATGAACCTGGACGAAAAGGCGGTCGGCGCCCTGGTGTCGCTGCCGGTCGTCCTCTTCGCGGTGGCCGCGGTGCCGGGCGCGCTGCTGATCACCAGGCTCGGCATCCGGCGCGCGGTTGCCATCGGCCTTGGCGCGGTGGCGGTGTTCGGCGCGCTGCGCGGCTTTGGCCCGAGCACGCCTGTGCTGTTCGCGTCGACCTTCCTGATGGGCATCGGGGTTGCAGTCAGCCAGCCTGCGTTTCCGAGCCTCGTCCGAGAGTGGTTTCCCGCGCGCATCACCTTGGCCACGGCGGTTTTCAGCAACGGAATCCTGTTCGGGGAAACGATCCCGACGGTCTTCACGACCCCGTTCGGCGTACTGCCCGCCTTCGGCAGCGACTGGCGATGGGCGCTGGCGTCATGGTCGGCGATCGTCGCCGTGAGCGCCGTGGGATTGGTGATCGCCGCGCCGCGCCGGCGATCGGCCGTGTCGATGCCGACCACAGCCCGCTGGTGGCCGTCGTGGCGCGAGGGCCAGGTCGTGCGCATCGGGGCGGTGATGGGGATGGCCTCGGCCGTCTACTTCGCGACCAACGCGTACATCCCGGACTTTCTGGACAAGAGCGGCCGGCACGAGCTGATCACGCCGACGCTCGCGGTTCTGAACGGCTCGCAGCTGCTGACGGCGCCGGCGGTGGCATTGTGGGATCGGCTGCTCATGGGCCGTGCGGGGTTCGTCGGCTCGGCCGGGCTGATGGCGCTCGCGCAGGTCGGGCTGGTGCTGACGCCGGGCGCGGGTGTGGTGGCGTGGGCGTTCGTGCTGGGGTTCTCTGCGGCGCTGTCGTTCATCGTCGTGCTGTCGCTGCCGCCGCGCCTTGCGGCTCCGGGCGATGTGCCTCGCATGAGCGCGGCCGTGTTCACGACTCAGTACGCGTTGGGCTTCGTGCTGCCCCTGATCGCGGGCGCCGTGTGGGACGCCACCGGCATCGCCCAACTGGCGTTCGTCCCGGGCATCGCCGGCGCGATAGCGATGGGCTGGCTCGCCCTGCGGCTACGGATCCCCGACTGACGGCTACGGAACGACGCCGGATTTGTAGTCCTTCAGGATCTCGTTGGCGGCGCGCGCGCCCTGCTCGGCGCCGCCTTCCATGTACCCCTGGAAGTTGGTGGAGCAGTGCTCGCCGGCGAAGTGACAATTGCCCATCAGCGGGTCAGGTTGCCGCGCGCCCTCATAGCCGCTGAACGACGTGTACTGGCCGACCTTCCAGTAGGAGTAGGAGCCAAGCAGGTAAGGGTTGGCCAGCGGAACGTCAAGCGTCGCGCGTCCGTTCCACTGGGCCGAGATACCCGGGAACACAGGCTCGATCTGCCTCAAGAACGTCGTGGCGAACCGGCTGACGACCTTCGGGTCCGTGGCGTCGCCCTTGAAGGTAGCCAGCGGCACGCCACCACCCGTGTAGTCGACCAGGATCCCCGTGCTGCCGGGTTGGGCTCGGGTCACGTCCCACGTGTTCTGGTACCCCGTGTCGGAGTAGCTGTTGCCGTTGCCGATGCCCCAGGGGCCGGAGCCGTTCCAGTACCTGCTGTCGAACTGGAGCTGCAGCTTGCAGTTGGTGCCGTATCCGAGCTGCTGGATGGCGGTCTGCTTGCGACTGTCGAAGCCCGCGGCGCGGTACGCCTTATCCGTCGCGAGGATGGTGCGCAGCACCGAGAAGGGCAGCGACAGGATGACTCGATCGAATGTGCTGGTGAATGACCCGGACGCGTCGGTGAACGTCAAGTTGTAGCTGCCGTCGCTGTTGCGCACGATGCCCGTCATCGCGGTGCTGAACCGCACGGTGTTTGCGGGCAGCGAAGCGGCGATTGCGCGCGGCAGCTGCTCGTTGCCGCCGACGATGTGGTAGCGCTCGTTCGACGCTCCGAAGACGGCGAAGTTGCCTGGCACCGGTGAGAAGCCAAGCAGGTAGACGATGTTCAGTGAGCTCTGCTGCGTCGTGACGTTGCCGTACTCGATGTTGTAGGCGACATCGAGCATCTGCCCCATCGGGGTGGTGTGCCCGCCGGGAACGCGTGACTCGATCCACTCGTAGATGCTCATGTGGTCGAGCGCGTAGCCGGCGTCCGTGAACTGGTTGTACAGCGTCGGGTAGGAAGCTGCGTTGACGTCCTTCTTGACGTTGTTCCACACCGGGTTGAAGTCGGCCTGGGCCTGGGCATCGGTGTAGTACCGGCCGAAGAAGAAGTTGGCATCGCTCGAGTGGTTCGGCTCTGCCCCGAGGAGGTCGACGGTCTGGAGCTTGAACCGGCTGGCCAGACCCAGGATCGTCTTATGGCCCGAGTCGATCAGCTCGCCGCAGTGCTCGCTCGTCTGGCCGTCCAGCCACGACGTCGTGTCCGAGTGCATGCGGCCTCCGACGCGGTTTGAGGCCTCAAAGACGGTTGAGGCGATGCCGGCGTCGTGGAGGGTGAGCGCAGCGTTCAGCCCGGCGATGCCGCCGCCGACGATGGCGATGCGCGGCGCCGACGCCGCAACGGCGAGGCGGCCCAGCGCGCTCATCGCGAACGCGCCGGCGGTCGCAGCTCCGGCCTTCAGGAAGTCCCGCCGGCTGAGGCGCGAGGACCGGACCTCTGCGACCGAGTGGCCAGTCCGCTCCGCTTCGTCGAAATCCAAAAACAGCTGCTGGAAGCGGCTCAGGAGCGGGGTGCGGGCCATCGGTGTTCCTCCCAGGCAGGTGACGGCGACGGTTAGAGGATAAAGGGGCCGCCATCGGGGCGGCCCCTTGCGGATTACGCCGACGTCATGGGATGGCCACGGTCGCCACCACCTGCTGCTGGTAGTGGTTGGGATTGCTGCCATCGTCAAACGTGCTGACGAAGGTGGAAAAGCTCATCGAGCTATTGAAGTCGTTGCCGAAGTAGTCCCCGATGAAGGTGCCTACGCACGTCGCACAACTGGTGTGCGGGGCATTGAGCTGGGGATCGAAGCTGTGCTGCGAGATCCGGATGTTGTGGCCGACCCGCTGCAGGTTTGCCCGGAAGAACTGGATGCTCGCGTTGATGCAGTAGTTGGCGGCCCCGTACGGTGGCAGGCTGCCTGAATAACGTGGGTTCACCTGGTCCAGCGCAAGGCCGGCGCCGGCCGCCTCGGCACCGCCCTGGGCTGGACACGGCAAGCGGCGATCGTAGAAGTTGACGCTGATCGTCCCGCTGGCGGCGGCGGCCAGGTTTGGTTGGAATTCATCGGCCGGGCTCGCGTTGTCGTTGACCACCACCGGCGTTGACCAGGACGCGCCGCCGTCATAGGAGGCGACGAGCATCACGTTGCCGAATCCCGTGCCGTAGTCCTCGTAGGCGACATAGAGCGGGTAGCGGCCATTCACCTTCTGCCGTCCGACCGTGAACGTTGTCTCGATCCCATCGCGGAAGGTCGTGTTCGGGTATCTGGCCGGAGGCGCCGCGATGTTATCGGCAACCACCGAAGTCACATTCCAGCTGACGCCTCCATCGAGCGACTTGATCATCGTGATCTTGTCGCAGCAGTAGCCCTTCTCCGGCGCCGTGTTCGTCAGCGGCGTGTAGACGACCCCGTCGGGATCCACGTGCGGCAGGACATAGGAGACGCCCTGAGGGTTGTTCGAGCCGTCAGGCAGGCGCAACGGTGTCGACCAATCGCTGTGCGTGCCGCCGGCGTGAGCCTGCGCGTAGGACACGAAGGTCTGGGCTGTGCAGCAGCCCGAGAAGACGGCCCAGAGGGCGTAGATCCGGTTGTAGAAAGGGCTGCTCGGGTTGGTGTCGATGGCGACCCACTGCTTGTCCGGCTCGAGGCCTTTCGAGTCGTACGGTGCGACGAAATCCGGATGGCCCTCATGGGTGCTTATCCACTGGGTGGCGGTGGACGACCCGTGCGGCCGGACCGCTACCGAGATCACCTCAGGTGGGACTGAGGGGTTGGGCTCCTTGTTCTGGTTGATCTGGAAGTTATGGGTGCCGTCAGAGTTGTAATAGAACTGGTAGGGCAGGTTAAGCAAGTAGAAGTTGCCGAAACCGTCGAAGGCTCCGATCGGATCGGTGTTGTCACCCCAGCCTTCGTAGCCTGGGATATGGCCTTGAACCGGCCAGGACGCGCCTCCGTCGAAGGACTCGAAGAAGCCGAGCAGGTGGTTGTAGCCTTCGGCGCTGACGAACCACTTGACGGTGCCGATGAGGTGTTTGGGGTTAGTTGGATCGACCCTGATGTCCGATTCGGAGTGATCCTTCACGAGGCTCGCCCCGCCGCATGGCGACATGCCCGTGTAGCCGTCGTTGGGACCGTTGCTGGTGAAATAGGGCACCTCTGGCGTGTAGCAGCTGGTCTTCTGAGCGGTGACGAACGCGTTTGTCACTCCGTGCGCGGTCGCGCCTCCCGCATATGCGGCGTCATGCTGCGTACCGACTGGGCCGGCACCTGATACCGGGATCGAGAATGCGCCGATCAGCGCGACCGGCAAAGCAGCAGTCAAGAGCCTGAGCCGTTTCACTTGCTTGCCTCCTGAACGTCGCTGGCCCGCAGCCAGAGCGGGCGGATCAAAGCAAACATAATCCGTTGCGGCCGGGATTTCCCTGGCGCCGCTCGGGACGCTAGAAGACCGGGTCACGCTCCAGGCGCGCGTATTCGTCCGCCCGCCGCGAAACCTCATCCGCGGTGACCACGCCCCTCGCCAGAAGCAGCGATTGCAGCGCGTCGAGCCACCTCTCGTAGTAAGCGTCATCGCCGTTGGCGATCTCTCCTACAAGTCGCTCGCGAAAGTCGTTCCAGGCGTAGGCGCCCTTTTCGCTCAGCAGAACCGCGAGGCCGAACGCTCGGCCCTCCCACGGCGCGGCGAAGACGAGCTCGCCGTTCTTTCTCGGCAGGGCGGCCTCGCCCTCGAGGTGGGCGACTCTGTTGTCGACGCTCATCGCGCGGCGCTCTCGGCCGGGATGCGCGGGCGGGCGACGCCGATCATGCAGTCGCGAGTGACGATGCCTGCGAGCTGCTCTTCAGTCCAGCCTTCGGTGCCTTGCGGTCGCTGGGGGAGCACCATGTAGCGGACGTCCGAGCTCGAGTCCCACACGTTGACGGCGACCTCGTCGGGCAGCGTCAGGTTGAACTCTTCCAGCACGGTGCGCGGCTCGCGGACCATGCGCGAGCGGTACGGCGGCGACTTGTACCAAGTGGGCGGCAGGCCGAGCACCGGCCAGGGGTAGCACGAGCACAGCGTGCAGACGATGACGTTGTGCACGTCCTGCTTGTTCTCGACGACCACCAGCTGCGTGCCGGCGGGATAGCTGATGCCGAGCTCCTTGACGGCCGCGGGTCCGTCTTCGAGCAGCCGCTGCTTGTAGGCCTCGTCAACCCACGCGCGCGCGACGACCTTCGCGCCGAGCATCGGGCCGATGTCGTGCTCGTACATCGAGACGATGCGGTCGACCTCTTCGGAGGTGAGGAGTCCCTTCTCGACCAGCAGCGACTCGAGGGCGAGGGCGCGGGCTTCGACTGGTGAAGGCGCCTCGGGGTGGTGGTCGTGATCGTGATCGTGGTCGTGGTCGTGGCTCATGGTTTGTCCTCCAGCTCGAGGTAGCTCTCCCACAGGTCGATGCAGACGCGATCGGCCCGGCCGGCGTCGTCGCCCCACAGCTCTCGCGCCGCGAACTCGACCGCGTAGCAGGGCTGCCAGTCATGGTGATCGCCGTGGGCGTTGGCGTCGGGCAGGCGGAAGGGCCCGTACACCTTGCGGATCACGCCGTGCCTGCCTCGCGCGTATCTCGGCAGGCGCGTGTGCCCGTGCGGGTGGATGTTGCGCGTCCGCACCCGATCGCCTGGTTGAAAGCGCGGTTCCAGCGCCGGTCGTGGCTCGGTGTCACGCGTGGCCTCGGGCGCGGGGTGCGTGGCGTGGCCGTCGGTCACCTCGGTTGTGGTGATCACGCCCTTCTCGAGCAGCAGCGTCTCGACAGCGTGGAGCCAGCGTTCGTAGTAGGCGGCCCTCAGGTATTCGTCCGACGGCATTCGCTCGACCGCGTGGCGGAACTCGTCGAGGTTGTAGTAGCGGCCGTTGGTGCGCTGCATCATGGCGCGGACGACGCCTTCCCAACGGTGATGAAACACGGGCTCGTCGCGCTCGATGTCGACGGGGCCGAAGCCGTGCATGCCGCCCATGTCGTGCACGCCGTTCATCTGGTTCGAATTATGGAGATACTTCCACTCAGGCCTCGAATGTGGCGCCGGGTCTCCGTTGCTGCGACCCTGATCGTGCTTGGTGGATGCCTTCAAGGCTGCGGTCCGACGGGAACGATGTCATGCGGCGCATATTCGCCGAGGCAGGCGTCCCTGGGGGGCGCCACGGCGATCTCGGCCTCCGACATCTGGGCGGTCGGCGGGACCCAGGACGGTTCGGTAACCGAGCACTGGGACGGACAGCGTTGGACGTCGACCGAGGCTCCGGTAGGCCCCTGGGACGGAGGCGCTTACCTGGATGCGATCTCCTCAACGGGGTCGCGCGACGTCTGGGCGGTCGGAGAGGGACACAAGAACGGGCAGAACGGGACCTTGATCGAACACTGGGACGGCATCAGCTGGTCGGTCGTCACCTCGCCCAGCCCCGGCATCATCGACAACCGACTGACCGCGGTGGCTGCGATCAGCGAGAACGATGCCTGGGCGGTCGGCGACTACTTTGGTCCCGGGCGAGATGAGCCGCTGATTGAACACTGGAACGGAACGTCATGGGCCGTTGTCGATGCGCCAAGCCCCGCTGCCAGCATCCAACAGTTCGCGGGTATTTCCGCGGTCGATGCTACTGACGTCTGGGCAGTTGGTCTCCAGACGAAGTCGGACGGCACCGGGCGTAAGCCCCTGATCGAGCATTGGGACGGCGTCGCCTGGCAGGTCGTGCCGAGTCCAAACCCCGGAGGTGGCGGCCAACTCAACGGCGTTCGCGCGCTCTCGGCGAGCGACGTCTGGGCAATCGGCGGTCGTGACTCTGGCGGAACGCCGGTGCCCCTGATCGAGCGCTGGGACGGAGCCTCATGGACAGTCCAGCCCAGCCCAGATATTTCAAACGCCTCGATGCAGACGATCGCCGCGTCCGGCCCCGCCGACGTCTGGATTGCGGGCGCGTCCACTCAGGACTGGCTGATCGAGCATTGGGACGGGAGTCGCTGGTCAACGACCGCTCCGGCCGCGCACTCGACCGGAATCGTCAACGCCGTCACCGCACAGCAGGACAGCGTGTGGGCCTTCGGCAATCGTCACACCGGCTTGTGCGGTCCTGATTGGGCCCTGATCGAGCGCTGGGACGGCAAAGCCTGGAGTTACGTGCGCAGCCCGCACGACGCACCCGCGTCCTGAGGCGCCCGCCGGCTTACTCGCCCACGACCTCGACGTCGAACGGGCCGTGAAAGATGAGCACGAACATGCAGGGACTATCGGGAGTTGCCTGATGTCGCATCGGCTCTCCGGCCGGAAAGTGAACGTACGCACCGGGCCCGATGACCTGGCCGTTGGCGTCAAGCCGCCCCTCCAGGACGATGATCGTGTGGGCGGCCGTGTGCCGGTGGATGCGGCCTCTCACCCCGGCTGGATAGCGGACCACGTAGTGCTCCTCGCCTGAGGCAGGATCCTCAAAGAGGAGACGGAGACCGATATCCCGATCGTAGATTGCCGATGCGGCCTCGCTCGGCTTCCGGAGCTCGAGCGAGCGCAGGTCATCGAGGATGAGCGCCTTGCCTACTGCTGCCATGCACGCATTGTCCGTCAGCGCCTTGTTGTCGACGTGCCGGCCGCCTGCGCCTGGGTCGCGGCGGCGCGCGCGGTCCTGGGCGTCACCATCCATCTGCGCTGCTGCAGCGCCTCGTTGACCTGCGCGACCACCGCAATCAGGTTCTTGAACGCGGTGTAGAACAGGCTGCTCATCACCAGGTAGTAGACGAACCAGCCGGCGTGGCGGCGAATGTCGCGATTGGCGAGTCGCCAGGCGAGCAGCGTCTGGCCTGGGCCGGTGCCGAGCGTGAAGATCGTGGTCATGACGAAAATCGGAACCACCCAGTCGATCCTGTCCAGGCCGCCGTACTTGATCGACCAGAAGATGATGATCGGCACCATCTGGTTGGCGATCCATGGGTACAGCTCACGCCAGGTCAGCAGCTGGACCAACCCCAGCTTCTGGCGCAGCGTCAGGCGCCGCGATGCGAGGCCCTTCCACAGGTAGCTGTATGACACCTGGAACCAGCCCTGAGCCCACCGCATCCTCTGGTTCCAGAGCGCACGCAGCGTGACCGGGGCGAGCTCCCGTGAGATGAGTAGTGGGTCGGACGCGATCCGGCGTCCATCGAGCACGGCTCGGATCGACGAGTCGATGTCCTCGGTGAGCATGAACGCATGCATCCGGATCTCGTGGAGGAGGTGCGCCTTCCAGTAGCCGTTCGAGCCTCCGAAGATCCCGAAGTGGTGGAGGCGCGCGCGCCCTGGATGACTGACCGCGTAAATCGCCTCGAACTCGACAGCCACAATCCGCGACACCCATGTTTCGTCCCCGTTGCGGACCGCGCAGTGCCCCTGGACGACGTCGTATCCCGAATCCAGCCAGCGCCATGCCCTCCGAAATCCGTTCGGCTCTGGATGGTGGTCAGCGTCGAATATGCCGATGAACTCGCCCGTGGCTTCTGACAGCGCGGCGTTCACGTTCTGGGCTTTGGACTCGCTGCCTTCGACCCGAATCACCTTGAAGCGCCTGTCGGCGCGCGCCATCTCGGCGAGCGTCTCTTCCACCGGCATCGTTTTCGGCGTGTTGTACGCGAGAACTATCTGGAGGCCGGCCGGATAGTCGATCCGCTGGAACGACCGGATCGTCTGGACGATGGTCGCAGCTTCATTCGGCAGGTAGGCGGCGATGATCGCGGTCGCGGGCACGTAGCGGTGCTCTGGAAGGTGCGGCGGATGCTCGGGCCGAAGGGCGAGCAGGCCTTCGGTCCAGATGAGAATTGCCGTCACCAGCAGCGCGATCACCACCACGACGTAGGCGACGGGAACGATGTTGATCCCTAGCGTGTCGAGCAGCAGGTAGACCGCCAGTGGCACCGCGATCGCCAGCAGCTGCGTGATCAGGATCTGGGCGGGGACGCTGACCAGCAGGCGCAGCACGCCAGGGCCCGTGGCCGGCCTTGGTGGGCGGGCCACTGGACGCATCGTGGGCGTGTAGAGCACCGGTCGAAGATCCAGCTGCAGCTCCGCATGCTCGAGGGCGACGGAGCAGCGCTCTTCGAGCTCTCTGGCATCCGACTCGACCCCGAAGTCGACAAAGCCCACGACCGGGGTGAGCTGGAAGACCTCGCCGCCGGCCTTGAACTCGTGGGCGCCGATCGTCTCCATCACCTCGGTCAGCCGGCGCTGCGCGTCGGCCACCACCGTCTCGGCCAGCACGAGCGTGAGACGTCCCTGGCCGTCGCGGCCGATCACGTCCAGAGGTTCGGCGCGGCCCATGATCAGGGCGGCGGTCTGCCGCTCGATCTCGCCCTCCACTCGCGACGAGAATCTCGTGCGCAACCGCTGGAGCTCGTGCAGGCGGATCAGAGCGATGACTCCCCGCCGGTTGGTCTTCTGGGCGCGCGCGACCTCGCGCCCAAGCTCAGCGGCAAACTGCGCCTCGGAGAGCACGCCCGCCTGGATGTCCGACACCACGCTCGACGCCGGCACCGGAGGGCGTTCGATCTTCGCTCGCACTCGAGCCAGCAGCTCGCGGAGTGCGAACGGCTTGACCAGGTAGTCGTCGGCGCCAAGGCCCATCCCGGCGACGATGTCCTCGGTGTCACCTCGGCCTGTCAGCAGGATCACCGGCAGGGCCTTGGTCGTGGTCTGCTCGCGGATCCGTTTGAGGAGCTCGAACCCGTCCACACGGGGCATGGTCACGTCGCTGATCACGAGGTCGGGAGGCGCCTCGGCCAGCTTCGCCAATGCCTCCTCACCGTCGGCCGCGTAGGTGACCGTGCATCCGGCTGCCGTCAGGCCACGGCCGACGACCTTGCGAAGCATCGCCTCATCGTCAACGACGAGGATCGAGGCGTCGATGCGGTCGGGCTCTGGCTCCGGCCGGGCCTCGGCTCTCTTCTTTGCGTGGCGGGCCCTGGTCGCCTTCATTCAGGCTGCCTGGCGCGCCCGGCTGAGATCACGAACGAATGGTATGGGGCGTGATCGGCACTTGAGCTGAGCTGGAACTACAACGCTGCGGCTCCGGCTGAAAGTTCGTTAACTGATCGCTCAACTGTTAGCGCTTAATAGCTGTATCCAAGGCCACTTAGGGACGCTATGACAGGAGGCGAGCATATGCTGCTGCAACCGATCGGTCCCCTACGGACGCGACGCCTCGCGGTAGGGATCACCACCGCGATCATGCTGGCCGCGGTCGTGCTGGCCGCCTTTGTAGCCACGGGCGGGCGAACGGCTCTCGGCGCCGGTGGCGGAGGCGGCCCTTGCTCGCTGCCACCCGGACCCACCTGCACCTTCAAGAGCATCAACACGTTTGCGGACTTCGGCACCGTAAGCGCCGACGGCTGCGTGTTCACCGACGCTTCAGTGCCTTCGTCAACTTCAACCCCACGAGCAGCGACTTCCCGATCTTCAACGGAACGGCGCTGTTCGGAACCAAGCTCGACACGGCATCGGTGAACGGTTCGGCCCCGATGTTTGACATCAATACCGGCCTGCAGGCATTCACGAGCAACGTGAACGTGGTCTGGACCGGGTTCGGCCCAACCACCACGTTCATCGACAGCTTCCACGTGCGTACAACTGGTGTCCTGTTCATTGCGCATAGCAACTCAACGAGCCGGGGAGCTGAGGCGAGCGGGACCATCACGGATATCGCAGGCAACAATGACGCAAGCGTGCCGACGCTGAATGCTCAGCTGCAGAACGCGACACAGGGGAGCATCTCGATTAGCAAGTCGTGACGCACTATGGGGGAAGTTCAAAAGCCTGGCGGGTCGCCCGCCGGGCTTTTCTACCCCAGAAACTTGGAGCGGGAGACGAGAATCGAACTCGCTACCTCAACCTTGGGAAGGTTGCGCTCTGCCAAAGTGAGCTACTCCCGCGCGGACGGCTCACAGATTTTACGTTTCGACGACCGCCTCGACCTGAGGGGCCATCTCCTCGACGACCGACCGCACCAACCCCGAGTACTCCTCGACCAGCGCGCGCGACCGCACCGCGTCGCGCGTCGACGCGATGACGTGGTACTCGGGACGGTCCGCGTCAGGCACCACCAGAACCCACCCGTCGTCGAAGAGCACCTTCACGCCGTCCGTCAGGTCGACCCGGTCGCGCAGGTGCCTCTCCATCATCGCCCGCATCACGCGCCCCTTCACGTCCCACGGGCAGAACACCATCACCGCCTCGTGCGCAACCTCAGGGATGCGCGCTCGCAAAGAGGACAGGCTTCCACGCGTCTTCGCGAGCATCTCGAGAACCCGCACCGTGCTGAACAGCGCGTCGAACGACACGGCGAAGTCCGGCCAGCAGTAGCCGCCACCGCCGTCGGACGCCATCACGGTCTCGGCATGCTGCGCCGCGCGCAAGACCGCACCCGGCGTGATCTTCGTCGGAACGAAGCGCGACCCAAGCTCGTCGGCGATCAACGAAAACGCCAGAGACGCGGACGCCGGCCCCAGCAAGATTCCTGAGCGACCGGCAAGAGCCAGCTGCGCCAAAACGGCAAACGCCGCCGTGTGATCCAGGACCGCGCCCGTCTCATCGATCCAGAAGCAATGCTCACCGGGCCTGTCGATGAACACGCCCAGCTTCGCCTTCACCGCAGAGACGATCGATCCGATCTCGCGTAGGTGCGCGTCAAATGCGGCCTGGTTCTCCTCGGCGACGATCTCCGCCGGCGACGCGTTCAGCGGAATCACGTCGCAGTTCATCTCCTGCAAGACGCGCGGCAGCAGCGCGCCCGCTGCGCCGTTGTTGTAGTCGACCACCACTTTGAAAGCGGCGGCGCGCAACGACTCGAGGTCCAGCCGCGACAGCATCTCCGCGAGATACCCGTCGCTCTGGTCCTCGCGCCGCACGATTCGCCCCATCTCGTAGTGCGACACGCGCCTGATGTCCTCTCGGAAGAACAGGCCCTCGAGCTTGCGCTCGCTTCGCTTGTCGAGGTCCAATCCGGCCTGGTCGAAGATGCGAATGTCGGCCGAGCGCGGATCCACCGGTGACGTCTGCACGTGCATCGCCGCGATGCGGTTGTGCTTGGCCCAGTAGCGCGCGACCGGCGCCGGCATCACCGACAGGTCGGTGACATTCGCGCCCGACGAGATCATCCCCGAGATGATCGCCCGCCCGATCATCCGCGCCGACCGCGTGTAGTCGCGCGAGATCGCTATCTCCACACCGACGGGATTCAACGCACCGACGGACGCACCCAGGCGCGCCGCGAACTCCGGCGTGAACTCCACGTTCGTCAAACCGGTCAACCCGTAGGACGTGAACAGGCCCCGCTTCCACGACCCCGCCCAGATGATCGACTCGCGCACGACCGCGCCGGGCTCCACCTCTTTGTTCGGCCAGATGCGCACGTTCGCGTTGACCGTCGAGCCCGCACCGATCACGACGTCGCTGCCGATCACGGAACCCTCTTCCAGGACGCATCCGTTCTTCACCGTCACCGACCGGCACACGACCGAGCCGCGCAGCCGCGAGGTCTCACCGATGTACGAGTGGTCCCACATGATCGAGTTCGAGACCTTCGCGCCCGTGTCGATCGTCGTGAACGGCCCGACCACGCACGGGCCGTTCACCCACGCACCCGCGCGCACCTTGGCACCCGCGCAGATCAGCGCGGGACCGTCGACGCGAGCCGACGGAGCAACCTCTGCGTCCTCGTGGATCCAGATCCCCTCGCCCACGCGCTGCCCGGGTATCTGCACTTTGACGCGGCCCTCCATGCAGTCGAAGTTCGCCTTCATGTACGCCGCGTGGCTGCCGACGTCCTCCCAGTAACCCGAAGCGACCCAGCCGTAGACGCGCTCGCCTTCTTTCAGCAGCTTCGGAAACACGTCGCCCGACCAGTCGGTGACCTCGCCGGCGCGGAAGAAATCGAAAACCGCGGGGTCGAGGATGTAAATGCCCGTGTTCGCCAGGTCCGAGATGACCTCACCCCACGAAGGCTTCTCGATGAATCGCTGCACGGCGCCACCCTCGTCGACGACCACCACGCCGTACTCCAGCGGATTCGGCACGGGCTTCAGCACGATGGTCGCCAGCGATTTGCGCTCGCGGTGAAACCGCGCCGCCGCCGCCAGGTCGATGTCCGTCAGCGCATCGCCGGAGATGACGACGAACGTATCGGTCAGGAACTGACGCGCAAGCATCACCGACCCCGCGGTGCCCAGCGGTGAGTCCTCGACGGAATACGTCAAGGCGACGCCCTGCTCGGAACCGTCGCCGAAATAGTTGCGAATCGACGAGCCCAGGTACTGCACCGTCGCCACCACGTCGCGCATCTGATGTCGACGCAGGTGCAGAAGGATGTGCTCCATGATCGGCCGGCCCACCACGGGGACGAGCGGCTTCGGCTGGCGACTCGTCAGGGGTCGGAGGCGAGACCCTTCCCCTCCGGCCATGACGACCGCTTTCATGTCGTTGCCTTCCCCTCACTTACCATCGTAAGTCCGTGTCGGACGATATAAACAAACTCGCGTACGACCTTCTCTGGACGTGGCAACCGGCGATCCAGAATCTCTTTCGCACAATCGACCCCGAGAGATGGGAGCAGACGCGTCAGAATCCAGTGCTCCTGCTCAGCCAGCTGGGCGATGAAGGCGTCAAGGAAGCGCTGAAGCGTGACGACGTCAACAAAGCGTTCGACGAAGCGAAAACCGCGTTCCGCCAGTACTACGACCGCAACCCTCCATTCCTCGACGCGCACGCGCCCATGGTCATCGGGTACTTCTCGCTCGAGTTCGGCATCGCCGAATGCCTGCCCATCTACTCGGGCGGCCTCGGCGTCCTCGCCGGCGACCACCTGAAGGCCACGAGCGACGTCGGCCTGCCGCTCGTCGCCGTCAGCCTTTTCTACAAGCAGGGATTCGGACGCCAGGACATCGACGCCGAGGCCAGGCAGGTCGAGGTCTATTCGGAGAACAAGGGCAGCGACCTACCCGTGAAAAAGTTGGAAGGCGTAGAGGTCGAGGCTCCCATCGGCGGCACCAACGTGAAGATCGCGGTGTGGAAGGCGCAGGTCGGGCGCGTGCCTCTGTTCCTTCTCGACACCGACCTCCCGAGCAATCCGCCCGAGATGCGCACCATCACCGACCGCCTGTACGTGCCCGAGCCCGACAAGCGGCTGAGACAGGAGATCGTCCTGGGCATCGGTGGTGTGCGAGCGCTGCGCGCGATGGGAATCGCGGCCAACGTCTTCCACCTGAACGAAGGCCACAGCTTTCTGTGCGCAATCGAGCGCATCCGCGAGCTTCGCTCCTCGCGGCAGATGACGCTCGAGGAGGCGCGCCTTGTCGCGCGCGCCGGCATCGTCTTCACCACACACACGCCCATCGCCGCGGGCAGCGACTACTTCGAGCCCGGCCTCGTGTGGGACCTGCTCGGCCCGTACCTGCAGCAGGTCGGCATCAACTTCGACCGCTTCATGGACCTCGGACGCCAGCGTCCGGGCGATCCGCGAGAAAGGCTCTGCACGACGTACGCGGCGCTGAGGCTCGCCGACCAGTCGGTCGGCGTCAGCCGCCTGCACGGCGCGGTTTCGCGAAGGCTCTGGAAGGACGCGTGGCGTGGGTTGCAGGAGACGCAGGTGCCCATCAGCTCCGTGACCAACGGCGTCCACATGCCGACGTGGCTCGCGCCTGAGATATCAACCATCCTCAGCCGCTTCGTCGGTCCCGACTGGTGGGACCTCGACGGCACGGACGGACGCTGGCACGCGGTGCTCGAGATCCCGGCCTCCGAGCTGTGGAGCGTGCACACGGATCTGAAGCGAAAGCTCTTCGAGTTCGTCGCCACGCGCGACGAGCGACCCGCGGAGCTTGACCCGAAAGCGCTCACCATCGGCTTCGGCAGGCGCTTTGCGCCGTACAAGCGCGCCGACCTCCTCCTGAACGACCGGCCGCGACTCACCAAGCTGCTCCACGACGCCAAACGCCCGGTCCAGTTTCTGTTCGCAGGCAAGTCACACCCGGCCGATCAACCGGGCAAGGACATCCTGCGACGGGTCGTCAGCCTCGGCCGTGAGGAGTCGAACGTCGTCTTCCTGAAGGACTACGACATCGAGCTCGCGGGCCGGCTCGTGCAGGGATCCGACGTGTGGCTGAACAACCCGCGCCGGTTTCTCGAGGCGAGCGGCACCAGCGGCATGAAGGCCGCGGCCAACGGCGTCCTCAATGTGAGCGTTCTCGACGGCTGGTGGGACGAGGGCTATCGCCCCGAGCTCGGCTGGGCGATCCCTTCGGGCGCGACGCTCGACCGTCCGGCCACCGACGACCGCGCTGAGGCCGAGGGCCTTTACCGCCTGCTGGAAAAGGAGGTAGTGCCCGCCTACTTCCAGCGCGACGCAGCCGGCATCCCGCAGCGTTGGGTGCAGATGATGCGCGCGTCCATCAGACATGTCGTCACCGACTTCTCCGCGCGCCGCATGGTGCTCGACTATTTCGGTCAAACCTACGCACCAGGAGCGCGCCGGGTGGAACAGCTGCGTCTCCTCCCCGACTGGGGAGGCTGACGTCCCCACCCGGCGGCTTCGCCGCCGACCTCCCCGCCAGCGGGGAGGTGCCTATCCCTCTAGAGCGGCGATACCACGCCGCTCGCGGTGGTTTGCGATCGCGGAGCGGTACAGCTGCAGGTACTTCTGCGCGAACTTCGACCACGACACGTCCTCGCTCATCGCGCGACGCACGAGCCATGACCAGACCGAGTGATGCCGGTA
The DNA here is from genome assembly GCA_005879985.1 of Chloroflexota bacterium. Taxonomy (GTDB): domain Bacteria; phylum Chloroflexota; class Dormibacteria; order Dormibacterales; family Dormibacteraceae; genus CF-118. Next base: position 17,929 of record VBIA01000022.1, read on the forward strand.
CGTCTCCCCCGCGCGCACGACCGCCGCGAAGAACTGCCAGGGGTCATAGGCCTCGAAGCTGAACCCATCGCCGGTCGACGCCACCGGGTCGTAGTCCTTGATCGTGTCCGCCAGCCCGCCCGTCGCGCGCACCACCGGCACGGTGCCGTACCGCAGCGCGATCAGCTGCGCCAGGCCGCACGGCTCGAAGCGCGACGGCATCCACAGCATGTCCGCGCCGGCGTAGATGCGCTGCGCGAGCGCCGGGTCGAAGCCGATCACGGCCGCCACCGTGCCCCGCTTCTCAGACGCCACCCGCCGGAACATGTCCTCGTACCGCCGGTCCCCGGTGCCCATGACCACGATCTGCAGCCCCAGCCCGAGAATCGCCGGCAGCGCCTGCTCGACCAGGTCCAGGCCCTTCACGTCGTAGAACCGCGACACCATCGCGCACAGAGGGCGGTCGACTCGCTCGAGGCCGAGCTCGGTGCGCAGCTCCGCGCGGTCCAGCGCCTTCGCCTCGGGTGCGGTCGCCGAGTAGTGGTGCGGGATGTTCGGATCGCGCCCCGGATCGAACTGCTCGTAGTCGATCCCGTTCACGATCCCGTACAGCTTGTGCACGTTGGCGCGCAGCACCTCGTCCAGCCCCTCGCCGAACTCGGGCCGCTGGATCTCCGCCGCGTAGCGCTCGCTAACCGTGTTGACCACGTCCGCGAAATGAATGCCGCGACCCAGAACGTTCACCACATCGTCGAGCCCCGGGATGCCGACCCGCATCAAGCCCCACTTCTCCAGACCGGCAAGCGTCAGGGCGCCGAAGCCGTACACGCCCTGAGCCGACAGGTTGTGAATCGTCAGAGCCGTCGCGACGTCGGACAGCGGCCCGTCGCCGTACAGCCGGTCGAGCATGTTGGACACCAGCCCACCTTGCCAGTCGTGGAGGTGGATTACGTCGGGGCGAAAGTCCAGCGGCCCCAGCATCTCCAGCAAGGCGCGCGAGAAGAAGATGAATCGCGCGTCGTCGTCGCCGAAGCCGTACATGCTGTCGCGGTCGTACAGCTGCGGGCAGTCGACGAAGTACACGGGCATGTCGTTGATGCGGCCCTCGAAGATCGTGGCCTCGACCGGCTGCGTGCCCAGCGGCACCTGCAGGCCGCGAACCACCGGCACCAGGCCGTGCTGCGCGATGTCGATCTGCCGGTAGCGCGGCAGCACCGCCCGGACGTCGTGGCCAAGCCGCCGCAGCTCCTTGGACAGCGACGCGGCCACGTCCGCGATGCCGCCCATCTTTGCGAAGGGCGCGAGCTCCGCGGCGGCAACCAGCACCTTCAGCGGCTTGCCGTGCTCGGCCTCGACCACCGTGGACACGCCAGGCACCCGCAGGCCCAGCGACCCGTTCGGTGGAACCTGCTCGATGTCGTGCCCGTCGCGGCTGACGATCAGGGCAAGCTCCACCGGGTCGCCGGCGCCGCGGCCCAGCTGCGCGAACGGCACAGATAAGAAGAAGGGATCCTGAGCGTCCCACTCAGACTCGGGCAGCGCGTTCTGCGGCGGGTCGCTCACGCGAGCCAGGGTCATGTGCCCGCCCGACGCTCGCGGCTCGATCCGGATCACGTACGCCGGCTCGAAGCCGAACTCGGCGGCCGCGGCCGGAGCAAGGGGCAGGTCGATCGATCCCATCTGGCCGTCAGGGCTCGTCAGGCCCGAGCAGTAAAGCCACAGGGTGATGTTCTGGGCGGCAAGGTCGGCTGGGGAGCGCGGCGTATCGATACGGACATAGAGCCGCTCGGTGTCGTTGCCGTAGAACACGCGCTCCACGACGCCGGCCGGCCGGTGCAGGGCCCCGAACCCCGAGCCCACCTGGTAGAAGCCGGCCTTCGACCACGCCGGGTCTTTGCGCGAGGTCGGACGAATCTCCGCCTGGGGCAGCCCGCGCTCGGGCGACGGCGCCTTCTGGAGGATCGGCTGGAACAGCCGCGCCGGTGCGCGCTGCCCCATCACCTTGTAGACGTTGCGCAGGTGCAGCCGGAACTGGTTGTCCCAGATCTGGTCCATGCCCGAGTCGTGCTTGCGGCTGAACCACCAGAACCAGTCGCTGCCCTCGGTGATGAGGATCTCGCGCCACGCGTTCATCGCCTGGCTCGACTCGTGCGGGCGCTGCCGCGACTGCTCCTCGAGCCACGTGCGGGTCTCGGCCAGCAGGTCCCACGCCGTGTTGTGGTCGGGGTCGCCGATCCAGGTGTCGAGGCTGGCGCCGATCCAGCTGCCGGTGTGCAGGCGGTGCAGCTGCTGCTGGGGCGGGTGCTCCTTCAGGAAGTCGCTCACCGTGGTGGTGACGATGTCCGGGGCCGCCGCCTCGAGCTCGCTGTACAGCGCGTTCAGGAAGTCGTGGCCGTCGCGTGGGTAGAACTCCCACGCGTTCTCGCCATCCAGGGCGATGACCGCGAGGTAGTCGTCGTCGTTCTGCTGCTCCTGGATGCGCCGCAGTCGCGCCATCAGGTCTCGCGCCGCGTCGGCCGACGACATGCGCTGATAGTCGAAGCCGATCAGGTTCGAGAGCGTCGAGTCCCTGAACACCATCGCCACCGACTGGCCCTCGCGGTCGATGCGGTACGGCCGGTACAGCTGCGCCGGCACGTTCACGCGGCCCTCGGGGTCACGCCAGATGTGCGCGTCGATCGAGCGCGCCAGCACCTCCTCGTCGCTGATCATCCAGTCGATGCCGGCGCGCACCGCCAGCCCGGCCACGCTCTCGCCGACCGCCATCTCTGACGGCCACATCCCACTCGGCCGCCTGCCGATCAGGCGCTCGAACAGGCCCTGCCCCAGCTCGATCTGCCGCTCCGCGTCCTCGCGATGCGAGAAGTGGCGCTCGGGGAGCCTGATCTGCGGGTTCGCCGTGCGCGCCGCGTCGACGTGGCACAGCAGCGGCAGGATCGGGTGGTAATAAGGAGAGAAGGTCAGCTCGGCCTGCCCCCGATCGGCCAGCTCCCTGTACTTCGGGATGACCTTGGTCATGACCTCGGCCTGGGCCTCGAACAGCGGCATCTTGTCCTGCTCCGTGAAGTCGCGGTCCTTCCGCTTCAGCTCGGACAGGCGCGGATCGGAATCGACCCACACCGGGTCGCACCATGCGAGGTTGAACCAGACCTGGAGGTCGCGCACCTCCTGGGTGCTGAACTGCTCTTCGAGTGATCGAGAGGCGAGCTCGAGATAGCGCGGCGACTGCTGCACGCGCAGCGCCCGCGGCGACTCGCGCATCCAGCGCAGCAGGAACGTACGCTCCTCGGCCGACAGCTCGCCCGCATCGCGGCTGCTGAGGTTGAGGAAGAGGTCGACCGAGCCCTCCTTGCCGTAATCCTCGATCTGCGCCAGCAGCGAGGGCACCAGGTTGAAGGTGGCACGCACCTTGGGGTACCCGTCCAGCAGCGCGGGCATCTTGAGGTAGTCCTTCGCGCAGCGCAGCCGCACCCAGGGCAGCAGATACGTGCTGGTGAGATCGTCCTTGTAGTAGGGCTGATGCATGTGCCAGACGAAAGCAACGTGGAGCGGTTTCATCAGATCCCTAGGTTATTGATTTCGGGGACGGGGCAGCTTTGGGCCGCGCCACTGGCTTTCGCCGCGTGCCTTTCGCCGGCGGCGGCGGAACGTCGGCGCCCTCCAGCCGAACGGCCTGCTGCGCGGCCGCGAGGTCGATGCGCAGAAGCAGCTGGTCGATGACCTTCTCCCATGAGAAGTCGTCCGCGGTCGCTAGCCCGCGCTTGCGGATCGAGGCCGCCAGGTCGGGCCTCTCCTTGATCAAACGGAGGAGCGTCACCACCTCGACGGGGTCGTCCGTCTCGAGCACGAGCGCGTTGCGGAACGCGTCGGCGTAGTCTTCGCCGGTCGAGCCAGTGATGGCGAGGCCGCCGGCCGCCATCACCTCGAGGCCCACCAGCCCGAACGGCTCGTGGCCCGAGTTCGCGAGCACCGCGTCGCATGCGACGTACACGAGCTCGAGCAGGTCGTCGCTGATGTAGCTGGTCACGTTGATCACGTCCGCGTGCGGTTGCGAACGCAGAACCCGCGCGAGCCCTGCAGGCTCATCGGGCGCTTTCACGTCGGCCACGTGCAGGCCGTGGCTGCGCGCGTGCACCATCACCTCCGCCCCGTGCGGCTCGCGGCCGCCGCGCATGAGGAGGCGGACGCGGCTGCCGCTCTGCTTCAGGTACGCCATCGCCGTCATTGCCATCACCCAGCGCTTGTCAGGGTCGAAGCGGCCGATCTTGAAGCAGAGGTGGTCCGCTGCAGCCGCCTCGCGCAGCTCCGCAACCGCTGCGGAATCGGCATCGGCACCGGTCGGCCGCGGCACGCCGTTGGGGATGACGAGAGGGTTCTGGCCCCACTCCCACATCCGGAACTTCATGTAGCGGCTGACCGTGGTGATGGTCGATGCGAACGCGAGCGCGCCCCAGTTGATGCGCTGGAAGCCGAAGGTGTTGTTGGCGTTCCACATCATCACGACGCGGTCGCGCAGCCCGCGGTAGTACAGCGAGTCGGAGAGGAGGTTCATCGTCGCGGCGGTCTGCCACTCCTCGGCGAGCACGACGACGTTGCGACCCGACTCGATCGCCGGCGCGATGATCCCGTCGATCACCGCGGAAGGAACGCTGCGATCCCAGTCGCGCAGCTTGTCCTCCTCCCCGTCGTACACGCCGCCTCGGTGGAACACCGACAGCCACTGGCACCAGCGGTGGTAACGCAGGCGGCCGCGCTCGTGCGTCTCCTCGCTCGGCAGCTCAGGGTCGCCGATGAAGAACAGGTGAGTCTCATAGCCGAGCCGCGCGAGCGTGCGCGACAGGCCCTTCACGCGCACGCCGAGGCCGCCGGCCTGGCTGTACACGTCAGGGCCCTCGAAGCTGAGGATGACGAAGACGGTCCGCTCCGGCGTCACCTGCACGAAGTCAGTCGCCCGCGAACGCGCGCAGCGCCAGGGCGTGCGAAGGCGCGTCCGGCGCGCACAGCAGCGTCGTGCGCGTCTGGAGCGTGCACTCGAGAGACGCGAGCGAGCCTCCGTGCACGTCGGTGGCCACGCCGCCAGACTCGCCGAGGAGCAGAAGGCCCGCCGTCATGTCGAACACGCGCATCGGCACGGGCGCGCAGAACGCGTCGAGAGCTCCCGCCGCGGTGTGCGCCATGGAGAGGGCCATCGCGCCGAGGATGCGCACCTTGCCCGACCGCTCGACGAGGCGCGCCGCGACGCCGAGCGAACGGGTCGAGCTCTCGAGGCCGAGCAGCTGGATGCGATCCGCACGCTCGCGCGGTATCACAGTGATCGGGCGGCCGTTGCGCTTGGCCCCGTGGCCCTTGATCGCGGCCCACCGCTCGCCGCTCACGATGTTGACGACGCATCCAACCGTGGCGTCGCCGACAGCCGGCCCTTCGAGCAGCGCCATCATCACGTTGTAGAACGGAATGCCCTGCTTGGCGTTCAGGCTTCCGTCGACAGGGTCCACCACGACCAGCGGAAGCGGCGCGCCGAACGAGCGCAGGCCCGCCTCCTCGGACAGAACTGAGAACTGAACGCCACGATCCGCGACCGCCTGCAGCTCCTCGAACACCACGGCCTCGGCCGCACGGTCGAGCTCCATCGTCCTGTCGCCGCCGGCGCCCATCGCGAGCGGATGCCGCCCTGCCTCGGTGCCGGACAGCGGCGTGACCACGTCACGCACACGCCCTCCGATCCGGAGAAATATGTCGAGCCAGTGGGACGGGGTCAGGCTGATCGCCGCCTCAGGCTTCGGGGGGCGGGGCGGCGGGGTCGACCCTTCGCCGCCGCCGGCGCCGGCGCTCGACCACGATGGTGATCAGGTAGGGCTGCTGCATCGCCCACACCTTCTCGATGAGCTGCGGGATCGCGATGGCGTGTGGCCGTTCGATGCCCAGCAGGATGAGCCGCTCCGCCAGCGTATCGGCGAGCTCGGTCCTGTCGTGCAGGTTCATCTGTTCCAGGGTTTCGAGGATGTCATCAAGACGGCGCAGACTGCCCCTGCGATCCTGATCCTCAGGACGGACCATCGCGCCTAGAGCTTATATCGCTGTGACTTGCGACAGGGCGAGGGCCACCTCGTCGGGGCGTTCGAACTGAAGCCAGTGCCCGGCGCCTTCGAGCACCTCGAGATGGAAGCGGCCTTTGACGTGCGCCCTCGTCTGCTCCGCCTGCCGGCGTCCGAGCGCCGGGTCCTGGTCGCCCCAAAGGAGCTGCGTCGGCGAGGTGATGTCGCCCATGCGCTGAAGCCGCTCCCACGCGGCGCCGCCGGTCTTCAAGTTGGCGCGGTAGTAGTTGAGGCCCGCGGTCAGGCGGCCGGGCCGCGTCATCGAGCGCACGAATCCGTCCACCACTCGCTCCGGGATCGCGTCCGGGTTCGGGCCGATGCGGTACGTCGCGCGTAGCCTCATGTTGTCCTGGTCGGTCAGCACCTGCTCGGCCTTGCCGGCCTGGACGAACAGCCCGATGTACCTCTGCCGTGCTTCCTGGTCTGGGTCCTCGCGACTCGCCGCGGCCAGCGCGGCCGGATGCCCGACCGACAGCGCGGTGAGCGTCGTGGTCATGTCCGGATGCGCGCCGGCGAAGTACCACGCGACCACCGCGCCCCAGTCGTGGCCCGCGATATGCGCCGACTTGCGGCCGAACGCCTCGATCAGCCCCTTCGCGTCGGCGACCAGGTGGTCGATGCCGTAGCTCTCCACATCCTCCGGCGCGTCCGTCAGCCCATAGCCGCGCAGGTCGGGCGCGACCGCGAGGAATCCCGCGTGCGCCAGCACGTGCATCTGCCGCGCCCACGACTCTGCGCCCTCGGGGAAGCCGTGCATCATCAGGACCATGTCGCCGTCCGGCGGACCCTCGACGAGGGTGCGGAAGCGCAATCCGTTGGCGTTGACCATGTGAGTGCTGGCGGTCATGGCAGTGCCTGCACGAAGTCTGAGGCGACGTCCAGCGCCTGGTCCAGCACGGCCAGCAGGCCGTGCCCTTGCCCCGGGAATATCTCGAGCTTCGCTTCGGGAATCACCTTGACCCACTTCTTCAAAAGGTCGATGCGCGCGAACGGATCGCGGTCGCCGCTCATGAAAAGGACGGGGCAGCGGATCTGCTTGAAGTGAGCGGTTCGCAGCTGGTCGGGGAATCCCGGCCGGTGCAGCGGATAGGAAAAGAGGACCAGTCCGGCAAAGTCCGCCTCGACGGCGGCCATGCTCGCCATTCGGCCTCCGTAGGACTGGCCGCCGACGACGACATCACGACCCGACTGCTCGACGAAGACCTGGACCGCACGCTTCGCGTTGCTCTTCGGCAGGTCGACGGCCAGCGCGTCGATGCCTCGGCGCTTGAAACCGACCACGTAGGGCTTCATCGATGCAGCGCTGCCCGACGCTCCGTGACCGAGGACGACCTTGCGCGCAGGCGCGACCAGGTTGGGCCTCACTGATTGCACTCTGTCTTCCTTGTGGAAAAAGTCGATGAGTAAGCCACAGCGATTCCATAAACGCGGTTT
>VBIA01000023.1 GCA_005879985.1 Chloroflexota bacterium
TACGAAATGATGGAATCAGCGTGGCGGCCGCCGGCGCCGAGGGGAGCGAGACCTGATTGGATGGAAGCCTTCGCCCAGACGATCAACGCGGCAAAGAAGTACGTCGTGTCGAGCACTCTGGAGCAGGTCGATTGGAACGCGGAACTCGTGCGCGGAGACCTGGGCAAGGCCGTTCAGCAACTCAAGCGGGAGTCGGGCAAGGGACTGTTCGTGGGAGGTGTGAAGCTCTCACTGGCGTTGACTGAGCTGGGATTGATCGATGAGTACGAGTTCGTGGTCCATCCCAGGCTCGCGGGCCACGGGCCGACGTTGTTCGCGGGGCTATCGAAGCATGTCGACTTGAAGCTCGTGAGCCGGCTGGAGTTCGGCTCGGGGGCAGTGGCGATGCGGTACGAGCCGAGAAGGTAGCCATCGGATCTCCGCCTGGCCGGAGCGTTGACATCGACACAGCGGTCATCGCCTGGGCGGTTCTCGTGTTCGCGCTGCTCTTTCTTGGCCTCGCCCCGCTATACATCCTCCACCTCGACCTGGCTAGTCAACTTGGCTGAAATGGTTGGAGAGTCGACGTGAGAGTTGAGAGCGAGACTCGAATCAACGGTTGCGACAGGTTCATGCCCAATCACACCGTGTATTCAAATCGGCGTTCTCAGCGTGTTGGGTCTCGCGGCCGGGTCACATGGGGTCACAGATTTCTAAGGACTCACCGCGGCCGCTCCAGTAAAGCCGCTGCCGTCAGCCAGCATCCGATGCGCCTGCGGGATAGCATCTGCCGCAAATGATGGCCCGGCCGCTGGCGCCCTTCGCCACGATTGGCGCGACCTCAGGCGAGACGGAGGACGAGCGACTGCGGCGCGTGCTGCTCGTCGGCATGGCACTGGCGATCAGCGTACTCGCGATCTTCTGGGGGCTCATGTACATCGTCTTCGGGGAACCGCTCGGCGGGGCGATCCCGTTGGCTTACACGGTTCTCTCGCTCCTGAGCATCGTCATGTTTACGGTCATACGGCGCTACGACATCTTCCGATTCACGCAGCTCAGCTTGATGCTTGTGCTCCCGTTCGCACTCATGGTTGCTCTTGGAGGGTTCGTCCCATCGAGCGTCGTTGCCATATGGGCATTCTTTGCGCCGCTCGGGGCGCTCGCGTTTGCGAGCCCGCGCGAAGCGGTCCGCTGGTTCGCGGCGTACTGGGTCCTGGTCGTGGCCGTCGGGGTTTTCGGCGGCGCTCTGCGTTCGGCAAACAACCTTCCGGCCGGTCTTGTCCGCGGCATGTTTGTAGCCAACATCGCTGCGGTTTCACTGGTTGTGTTTGCCGCTCTCTACGCGTTCGTGCGCGAGCGTGACCGAGCTTTCGGCGCCGTGCACCGTCTGTTCGGCCAGTACCTCTCACCTGAGATTGTTCGATCGCTGCTCGCCGATCCAGAACGCGCGGCGCTGGGTGGTGAGAACCGCGAGGTGACCGCGCTCTTCGCCGACCTCGCAGGCTTTACCCCGTTCACCGAGAGCCGGCCGCCCCACGAGACGGTCCTCGCGCTCAATCGCTACTTCAGTGCGGTGGTCCCGGTGATCTTCGCGAATGGCGGCACGATCATCCAGTTCGCTGGAGACGCGATCGTCGCGGTCTGGAACGCACCGGTCGAGCAGCCGCGTCACGCCCTCGCCGCAGCTCGGACGGCACTGGAGATGCAGCGCGCGATTGAGGCCATCGTGGCCGAGGACGCCTCGCTCCCACGATTCCGCGTGGGCATCGCGACAGGCGCAGCGCTCGTTGGCAACGTCGGGAGCGAGCAACTGCGGAACTATGTCGCGCACGGCGACGCCGTCAATCTTGCGGCACGGCTCCAGACAGGTGCGATCGCGGGCCAGGTCGTGGTCTCGGCACCGACGTACGCGCTCATTCGCGACTTCGCCACGGTCCGTCCACTTGGGAGATTCGCGGTTAAGGGCAAGACCGAAGAGGTCGAAGCGTTCGTCCTGGAGCGTGTCGCAGATCGCTAAGGCCGTGACCGAAATCGGCTCTGGCTAGACTCGTCCCGACGGGACCGAGTCACACAAAGAAAGCCTCGCGGGGACTTAACCCCACGAGGCTTTGTTGCACAGACCCTACGTTCGAACCATTCCCCGACTTGTGAGGAGCCGGAATATGCCAAGCAGGATGACTGCTCCGACGAACGCGACGATGATCAGGGCCAGGGTGCCAGTGACGGCGATCCCGACAAGCCCCGCCAGCCAGCCGCCCAGGAACGCCCCCAAGATCCCAACCACGATGTCCCAGATGAGTCCGAGCCCGTGTCCGGTCATGACCTTCCCGGCAAGGAAGCCGGCGATTGCCCCGACGATGATGAAGACGATTAAGTTCATTTCGGACGAAACCTCCTCTTTGCCGCGCGGCCATCACCTGACCGCTCCGGTCGCTAGAAAAACGGCCCAAGGCACATTCCCACCCGAAACGAAGCGTTGGCAGAGCTGGGTTCGACAGTCTCCTCGATCAAAGTCCGTGAAATCTCGCTGAGGTCGACTCGCCGGAGCTGGGCGCGCGGCATCCTTCCTGAAGAGCAAGACGACACCGGATGCGCTGGCCGGTTGGGGTCGGCGAATAGGCAACTCCTCCGCGGCGTCCCGATCCGTCATGTGCCCTGCTTGCGCAGGGGATTCAAGCCGGCCGCGGCGTGCGGTGCAGTGCTAGGTGTCGCTCTTCCGCGTGCCTACGTCGTCCGGTCGTTCCATCGACGTATGACTCGAGATCGTCGATCTCATCAGCTGATTGACGATGCCCATTGACCAGATGATTTCGTAAATCGACCCAATCCGCGGAGGCCGGCCACGAGGAATCGTGTACATGGCGCTCTGAAGCGCCAGCACCTGCGTTCCTCCGTGGTGTGTCCTTAAGCAAGTTCGGTGTAACTGACAACGAGGAGGCCGGCGCACCTGGTCGCTCCAGCCAGACAATTTGCCATCTGGCTACTCGTTCATCGCCCGCGGGTTACTTTTTGTAGGCTTTGTACCGGAGATCATTCTGATGATCGCGTGGCTGCCACTGGTGGGCCGGACGCTTCTGCGCGGCTAGGGCGGACGTGAACTTCTATCTACAGATCGGCTCGATCCTGTTCGTCATCGGCGGGTTGTTCGATGCCCTCATCGGCGCTGCGACGCCGATCGTCACGCGTGCGGCCAGGCCCAACATATTCATGCTCTCAGCGCGGTCCGACCTCGCGCTGTTCGGCGGAAACGCGGGAGACCTCCTGCACGAAAGCACCACGCTGGCGCTCCTCTATCGGCTGACGTTCGACCTGATCGGCACACTCCTTCTCGTTTTTGGGCTCTTAGTGGCAGCACTCGCTTGGTTCGGGCTTCGCCACGGCGAGTGGTGGGCGCTGTGGACTCTGGTTGGGGTCGAGGTGATATTCATCGCCGGATGGATCGTCGTGTTGAGTCCATATTTCCAGCGGGGCATCCCGATTAACTTGGCGGCACTGCCGCCCAACCTGTTGGTCCCGGCGATATTGCTCATCCCGGCGGGCCTGCTGAGCGCTATCGGTCTGGCGCAGCACTGACAAGCGCGGCAGGCGACTGGCGGCCCCAGCGCCTTCTACACTGCTGACGACAAGTCGCGTCGGTGTCTGGCTTCGCACGCAGACATCTTCATGGTGGTGGGTAGTTGGCAAACGTGATGACTGGCGGCACGCAGCGACTGCGCCTGGCCGAGTTGATGGCCGCGCTGTCTCTCGCCACCGACCTGGGTATGGGCCAGCCACTTGAGCAGGCGCTGCGGACGTGTCTCCTCGCGATCGAGCTCGCCGCGCGGATGGGGTTGGCCAAAGACGAGATCTCCGAGGTCTTTTACGTTGCTCTGCTTCGCTTCATCGGCTGCACGGTCGACGCTCACGAGCTCGCCGAGATATTTGGAGGCGACGACATCGCCTCACGGCGGGCCTCAGCCCTTGTGGTGGGTGGCTCGCCGGTAGAGATTGGTCGTGAGCTGCTGAAAATAGGTGCTGGACAGGGAGCCGTTCGCCGAATCCAGCTCTTCGCCAGGCTCCCTGGCGCTCTTCCGCGGGCAGGTGATTCAGCGCGTGCCCACTGCGAGATGGCTACGCATCTTGCGCTACGCCTCGAGCTTCCTGCAGCCGTCCAGCGCTCCCTCGGGGACGAGGCCGTCAGGTGGGACGGACTCGGGGCCCCAAAAGGCTTCTCGCGCAACGACATCCCGATCTCGGGCCGGATCGTATTGGTCGCGCGCGACGTCGAGGTCCTGCACCGCGCGGGCGGCATCGCCCGCGTTCGGTCGGCGTTGAAGTCACGGAGCGGCCACGCATACGATCCGGCGGTGGCGGGAGCCATGCTCGAGCGCACAGCCGAGGTGATGGCAGCGATGGACGTCACATCGCCCTGGGAAGCGGTACTTCAGCGGGAACCTGAACCGCACCCCTGGGTGCCCGAATCGCGGCTGGAATCGGTCCTCGAAACGTTCGCCGACTTCGTCGATATGAAATCGCCCTGGATGGCGGGGCACTCTCGCGGGGTGGCCGCGCTCGTCGCGCTCGCATCGCCAGACGCGAAGAACATGCGCCGCGCAGCACTGGTGCACGACCTGGGACGGGTGACTGTGCCCAACGGAATCTGGGACAAACCCGGTCCACTGACTGACGGAGAGTGGGAGCGTGTTCGGCTGCATGCCTACTACTCCGAGCGGATACTGGAGCGTTCGGCCGCGCTCAAGCCGCTGGCCACCTGCGCCGGCATGCACCACGAGCGCCTCGACGGATCCGGGTATCACAGGCGTTCGCACCGAGCTGAAATCTCGCACGAAGCGCGCGTCCTGGCGGCTGCTGACGCCTACCAGGCAATGACCCAACCTAGGCCATTCCGACCTGCCCTGTCGGACTCGCGCGCGGCCGAAGAGCTCGAGACCGAAGCGCGGGCCGGACACCTCGACGCCGAAGCCGTGGGCCGCGTACTGACGGCAGCCGGACATCGACCGCACCGCACGGCCGGCTGGCCGGCGGGATTGAGCGATCGTGAGGTAGAGGTCTTGCGTCTCCTGTGCCGCGGCGGGACCAAAAAGGAGGTGGCCTCTCTGCTCAATATCTCGCCCAGCACCGTGGACCACCACGTGCGCCACATCTACGGCAAGATCGGGGTGGCGACTCGGGCAGGGGCAACTCTGTTTGCAGTCGAGCGGGACCTCCTGGAATAGCGCGAACGCGCGATGTGCGGGCTGACGAGCCTGCCGAGACTTGCCTCCATCAATCAGGAGGTTGGAAGCATGTGGCAGAGCGAAGTCAGCATCGACATCGACGTCCCGGCATCGGAGGCCTACCGCTACCTGGCGGATTTTCCACGGCACCAGGAGTGGGCTTACGCCCAGATGGCCTACCTCAAGCAGCTCACCCCCGGTCCAATTCGAGTAGGAAGCGAGTTTGACGCTGCTGAGACAGTGCCGTTCAAAGCTGTTACGCACAGCCGCATCACCGCCCTGGTACCCGGGTCGCGGATCGCATGGCACGCGTGGTGGGGGCCGGGAAGCGCATTCGACTGGGAATTCGTGCTGTCGGAGCGCGATGGGGGAACGCATCTGGTGCAACGCACCGCGTGGCAGACTGCCCTCTTGTTCCGTGTGTTGTCCTGGCCGCTGATCGTGCGGCGCCGCCGACAGATGCCAGTCGAAAATCGCCACAGCCTCGAGCGCATCAAGGCCAAGCTGGAAGAGGGCGCGGTCGCGTCGGTCGACCAAGCTGGAGCTGTGCAATGACGCCGCTCTTTCAGTCCCGCGTCGAGGAGGCTTTCTTCTGGATTGCCATCGTCGTCGGGTTCGTCTTGCCGTTCCTTTACTTCGTCCGCTGGACTCGCAAGAACGCGGCTTCCACGAAGACCCGGCCTGGTAAGGATGTGTCAGGGCTGACGAACCTCGCCATCATCCCCGCCGCCGTGGTCGCGATCTTGATCGGATACGCGCGCATCGGGGTGCTCCCACACTGGCTGCTCTACCCAGGGCTGTCGATGTTCCTGTTGGGCCTGGCGCTGACGGTGTGGGCGTACGGCACCTTAGGCCGCTTCTTCTCCCTCGAGGTGCAAATTCAAGGTGATCATCGAGTCGTCGACACTGGTCCGTATCGCCTCTTGCGTCACCCCGGCTATGCTGGCGTGCTGTTCGGTTTAATCGGGCTTGGTCTGGCGGTCCAATCTTGGGTCTCAGTACTGCTGCTGCTTCTCGTGATGGCCGCCGCTCTCACTTATCGCACTCGGATCGAGGAGAAGTTCTTGCTCGCCGAGTTAGGTGACGAGTATGCCCGCTGCGTGGCCAGGACCAGGCGCGTCGTGCCATTTGTGTGGTGATATCGAGTAGCCGTTCTTGGAGAGAGGGGAGGTGTGGCCCAGCGGGCCCCGGCTACACAGGGCGGCACGATGGCCGCCTCTTTGCGGCGACTCATCCGGAGCGGACGCGCTCGCTTAGCCCTGCCGATTGATCGACTCCTGACCTGCTTGCCGTCACCGACCTAATCGAGCGCGAGTGGAGAGCCTTGGCAATGCGCGAACCCCGGGTCGCGGCGAAGTTGTGAAGCTTCTGCGACGTTGCGTTCATCGAGCGTCCCCGGCTGCGGCAACCATCGCTGCCATCAAGTCGACAGCTTCAGCGCTGTCGAGTCCGTTCTCTCGGACCAACGAGCTCCAAGCCCCGAACCCAATCGCGAGTCCGACCGCGCCGCCGATGCGGGCGCGCCGCCGGCCTCGCTGTCGCCGTCCCAGCATCAGCGTGGCGTGCATTGCCGAGAGCTGGCGTTGGAAGCCCTCGACAGGAGGTTTTAGGGCGGGCACGAGTGGCGCGTCCCTGAAGACGTTGTCAAGCATCCTCTGATTGCGTTCATACCAGTGGTAAAGCTCTGCGAGAGCGCGCCGGAGACGGTGGGATGGATCCTCGATCTCAACCCAGGGGTCCGGACTCGGCGTCGGGTTGAGCGATAACCAGTGCATCGAGCAAGCGCCAAACAGGGCATCCTCGTCTGGAAAGTGGCGGTAGACGGTGCCGCGCTGGACCCCGGCCTCCTCGGCGACTGCCGTCACCGTGGTCCGCGCCGGGCCGACGGTACCGTGAAGCTTCATCGCCGCTTCGGTGATTCGCAGCCGGGTCTTAGCCTCGAGCTCGGCGCGACGGAGT
>VBIA01000079.1 GCA_005879985.1 Chloroflexota bacterium
CGCTTTCCGGTAAACTCCGTAAAACCGCCCTGGAGGTCGTCTATGTCGAAGTACGTTTTCGTGACCGGGGGTGTCGTCTCCTCCCTAGGCAAAGGCATCACCGCGGCCTCGCTCGGGAACATCCTGAAGGCCCGGCGCCTGAGCGTCTCCCTCCAGAAGCTCGACCCCTACCTCAACGTCGACCCCGGCACGATGAGCCCCTACCAGCACGGTGAGGTCTTCGTCACCGACGACGGCGCAGAGACCGACCTCGACCTCGGGCACTACGAGCGGTTCGTCGACGAGAACCTGACCGTCGCGTCCAACGTGACCACGGGAAAGATCTACCAGGAGGTCATCTCGCGCGAGCGGCGAGGCGACTACCTCGGCGCGACCGTGCAGGTCATCCCGCACGTGACCAACGTCATCAAGGAGAAGATCCTCCGCGCCTCGCGCGACCCGCAGGTGGATGCCGTGGTGGTCGAGGTTGGTGGGACCGTCGGCGACATCGAGGGCCTTCCCTTCCTCGAAGCGATCCGCCAGCTGAAGAACGACCTCGGGCGCCAGAACGTGTTCTACGTGCACTGCTCGCTTGTGCCGGTCGTTCACGGCCAGGAGATGAAGACCAAGCCCACGCAGCACTCGGTGCATGCGCTCCGCGCCATCGGCATCCAGCCGGACGCGATCATCTGCCGTTCCGAGAAGGAGATCGACGCGGACCTCAAGGAGAAGATCGCGCTGTTCTGCGACGTGCCGCGCGAGGCGGTGGTGTCGGTGCCGGACGTCGACTCGATCTACGAGGTGCCGCTCATGCTCGAGGCTTCGGGCCTCGGCAAGGTGATGGCCAGGCACTTCGAGCTGGACGAAAACACTCACGCGCCGGACAACGGGCCGTGGATCGAGCTCGTCGACCGCATCAAGCACCCGCGCGCGAGCGTGCCCATAGCTCTGGTCGGCAAGTACGTGGCGCTGCCGGACGCATACCTGAGCGTCATCGAATCCCTGAAGCACGCGGGCATCCACCACGGGCTCGCGATCGACATCCGCTGGGTCTCATCCGAAAAGCTCGACGCGGGCGACACGTCGCCGCTGATGGGCGTCGCCGGCATCGTGGTTCCAGGTGGATTCGGCTACCGCGGTATCGAGGGCAAGGTCATCGCTTCGCGTTACGCGCGCCACAACCGCATCCCGTACCTCGGGCTGTGCCTCGGTATGCAGTGCGCGGTCATTGACGTCGCGCGCGAAGCGCTCGATGCGCCCGACGCCAACTCCACGGAGTTCGCGGCATTCACCTCGACGCCGGTCATCGACCTGATGCCCGAGCAGCGCAACGTCGACCAGATGGGCGGCTCGATGCGGCTTGGGCTCTACCCGTGCAAGCTCGCGCCCGGCTCGCTCGCGCACAAGGCTTACGGCGAGGAGGTCGTGTACGAGCGGCACCGCCACCGCTTCGAGTTCAACAACGAGTACCGCGAGGTGCTGGGGGACGCGGGCATGGTGTTCAGCGGCATGTCGCCGAACGGCCGCCTGGTGGAGATCATCGAGCTGGCAGACCACCCGTGGTTCGTGGCGAGCCAGTTCCACCCGGAGTTCCGCTCGCGCCCGAACCGCGCGCACCCGCTGTTCAGGGATTTCGTTCGCGCGGCGTTCCTGCAGAGCGGCATCGACCAGATGGAGCTGCGCCCGGCGGAGCTGCTGGAAGAGTCGGAAGAGAAGTAAGCCGGCTCGCCGCCGCGGTCCTCCTGCTCGTGCTCGTGGCGTGCTCATCGAGCACGGCGCAGTCTCGTCCTTCGCCGTCTGCGAGCCCGATCCCTACGCCCAGCGCGCGTCCTTGCGCTCAGCCGTCGCCCCTGACGCGCGCGCCCGGCATCTCGTCCGGTGATCCGGTTGTCCTGCTCGCCACGGGCATGAACGTTCCCGACGATCTTCTCTACATCCCCGACGACGGCAGCGTGCTCGTGGGCGAGCACGGCGATGGCCACATCGCCCGCGTCGTTGCGCCGGGCAAGGTCCAGCGCCTGCCGCAGGTCGTGCCCGAGGCCGAGGGCATCGCCATGGTCGGCGGCACGACTTACGTCGCGGACCCGCTCAACGCCCGCGTCGTGGCGCTCACCGACACGGGAGTGCGCACCGTGCTGCAGCTGCAGCCAGTGTCGAGCGGCGAGAACCTCGACGGCATATCGGCAACCATCGACGGTGCCGGGCTCGTCGTCCCAGACAGCCCGCACGGCGTGGTGCTGCTCATCGACACCGCCGGCCACGTCACTCAACGATTCACAGGGTTCAGCCGCCCCGCCGGTTCGTGGCCGGAGCCGAGCAGCGGCGGCTATCTCGTCTCCGATGAGAACGCGAGCGCGGTGTTCGAGATCGCGGGCGGCAAGGTCACGAAGCTCGCCGGAGGGCTGCCTGGCGTCGACGACGCGCTGCGGACGTCGGACGCCCACGTGCTGGCGATCCTTCCCGGCGCGGGTCGCCTGGTCGACGTCAGCACCGGCCGCAACGTAGCCACCGGATTGCGGAACCCTCAGGGCCTCGGTTTCGACGGCGCCCAGAACGTGCTGGTGACCGAGAGCGATGCGGGGCGCCTCGACCTGGTGGTCACCACATTCGTGGCTGAGGTGCCCTCAGGGACAGTGCAGCTCGCGCCCGGCCAGGGCATCTGCTTCGAGCTCCTGCGGGCGCCCGGAAACACGGAGGAGGTAAAGGTCCACCGGGCGACCGGGGCCCTCACCGTCGTCGACCCGCTCACCGGCTCCGAGGGCGAGGTCGTGCCGGCCCGCTGCCCGCTCGACGCCTGCTCCATGACGATCGAGCTCCAGGGCCCGAGCGGAACCGAGTTCGCCCAGGTCTCATACCGGGATTAGCGCGTTCCCGGGGCGGGTAGAACTAGATGCAGATGCACGATCCCAATCCCAAGCTGCCGCCGGACAGCGGCCAGTACATCCCTCCCCAGCCGACCCACGTCTCTCCCGACGGCAAGTGGTTCTGGGATGGCACCAAATGGGCGCCGACGCACGCGGTGAGCGCGGACATCCCGCCGCAGTCGCCCTACCACTACTCGCCCGCGCCTTCGCGGCGCGCGAGCGGCGGCATCGGCGCGGGCCTGCTCGCGGCGCTTGCGGCGGCCTGGGCCTACGGCAAGTACGCCCTGCTCTTCCTTTTCAAGTTCAAGGCGTTCGGGACCCTGATCTCGCTGCTGATCAGCTTTGGCGGCTACGCGCTGTTCTGGGGTCCATGGTTCGCCGGCGCCCTGATCGTGATGATCTTCGTCCACGAGATGGGGCACGTCGTCGAGATTCGCCGCCAGGGCATGCAGGCGACCGCGCCCATCTTCATCCCGTTCCTCGGCGCGGCCATCTTCCAGCGCTCCCACCCGACCGACGCGCTGAAGCAGGCCCAGATCGGCATCGCCGGTCCGATCGCCGGCACCATCGGAGCGACCGCAGCCTTCTTCCTTTACCTGTCGACGCAGTGGGAGGTGTTCCTTCTCGCCGCACTGATCGGCTTCTACATCAACCTGTTCAACATGATCCCGGTCTGGCAGCTCGACGGTGCGTGGGTGCTCGCGCCGGTTTCGAAGTGGTTCCAGCTCGCGGGCTACCTGCTGATCGCGGTCGGTGTGCTGGCGTTCGGCTTCGTCAGCCCGCTGATCATCATCATCGCGCTGCTTGGAATTCCCACCCTCGTGCAGCGGTTCCGTGATTCCAGCAACCCCTACTACACGTCCGTTCCGATGCGCGGACGCATCGCGATGGGGGCGGCCTGGCTCGCCCTGGTGATCTACCTCGGCGTCATGAGCCTGCAGGCCGACACCTTGCTCGGTCCCCTCGTCCGATAAACTCTCACAGGAGCCACTGACTTGAAGGCACAGATTCACCCGACCTACTACGAAGACGCGCTCGTCACCTGCGTGTGCGGAAACACGTTCACGACGGGCTCGACTCGCAAAGAGCTCAAGACCGAAATCTGCTCGGTGTGCCACCCGTTCTTCACCGGGACGCAGCGCATCGTGGACACGGGCGGCCAGGTCGAGCGCTTCCGCAAGCGGGCCGCCAAGGCCCGATAGATGCCGCTCCCGGAGGACATCCCCTCTGCGGAGCAGGTAACCCCCAAGAAAGAGCCTTTCTTCTACGGGGGTCAGGCGGTCATCGAGGGCGTGATGATGCGCGGCAAGCGCCATTACGCAGTCGCCGTGCGCGTGCCCACGACCAAAGAGATCGTCATCGACCGCGGTGAGCTGAAGGCGTCGATCTACACGAGCCGGTTCTGGAAGCTGCCGTTCGTGCGCGGCATCGCGCTCATCGGCGAGCAGATGCACCTGGGCATGCGCTCGCTCATGTGGTCGGCCAACATGAACGCCGGCTCGCGCGACATCCAGATCAGCAAGAAGGAGATCACCGGCTCGGTGGCCGTGGCGCTGGTTTTTGCGCTGGCGCTCTTCATCGGCCTGCCGCTGCTGCTCGCCGGAGTCGCGGTGCACAAAAGCGGCGGCTTCCTCTTCGTGCTCGTCGAGGGGGTGATCCGCGTCGGCCTGGTGCTCGGCTATCTGTCGCTCATCGCGCTGCTGCCCGACGTGAGGCGCGTCTTCCAGTACCACGGCGCTGAGCACAAGACGATCAACGCATTCGAGGCTGGGTGGCCGGTCGAGGTCTCGTCGGTGCGGCGGGCCAGCCTGCTGCACCCGCGGTGCGGCACCGGCTTCCTGCTCGTGGTGATGGTGGTCAGCATCGTGGTGTTCAGCTTGGTCGCGCTCGCGCAGCCGAACTGGTTCTGGCTCATCGCCAGCCGCGTGTTCGCCATCCCTCTCATCGCCGGGCTGGGATTCGAGAGCATCCGCTACATGGCCCGCCACCGCACGAACCCGATCATCTCGGTGCTGCTGCTGCCTGTGCTGGGCACGCAGAAGTTCACCACCCGCGAGCCCTCGGACGACATGCTCGAGGTCGCGATCGCAGCCTTCAACAGCGCGCGCGAGGGTGAGGAACAAGAGGCGGCCGCGTGATAAGGCGCAGGGGGGGAGGCACTCCCGCGACTGCGTCGCGGGGACCCCAGCGGACGAGGCGCCTTCCTGTGGCAACAAGCACGCTGCAGGCATTGGCTTGATCGATCGACTGGAGTCGATCGCGCGACGCTATCGCGAGATCGAGGCGGAGATGGCGCGCCCCGAGGTGGCGACCGACCACGCGAGGCTGACCAAGCTCGCTCGCGAGCAAGCCGGGCTGCGACAGATCGTCACCACGTACGAGCGCTACCGGCGCGCGCAGCACGAGATGGAATCGGCGCACGACATGCTCCGCCACGAGAAGGACGCAGAGATGCAGGAATTTCTGCGTTCCGAGGAGCGCCGCGCGGCTGCTCAGGTCGGAGAGCTCGAGGAGAGCTTGAAGATCCTGCTGCTGCCAAAAGATCCGAACGACGACAGGGACGTGGTCGTTGAGATCCAGGGCGCCGAGGGCGGGGAGGAGGCGGCGCTGTTCGCCGCCGACCTGTTCCGCATGTACCAGAAGTGGGCCGAGAAGAAGGGCTGGAAGATCGAGGTCGTCGACATCACGCCCAGTGAGAAAGGCGGGTTCGACAAGATCGCCTTCGAGGTCCACGGCCATGCCTATTCGCAGCTGAAGTTCGAAGGCGGCGTACACCGGGTGCAGCGCGTGCCCAAGACGGAGGCGCAGGGCCGCATCCACACGTCGGCGGCGACCGTGTCCGTGATGCCCGAGGCAGACCCGGTCGAGGTGGACCTGAAGCCCGAGGACTACGAGATCAAGACGTCGACCTCGACCGGTCCTGGAGGCCAGAGCGTGAACACCACCTACTCCGCGATCCGCATCACGCACAGGCCCACCGGCATCGTCGTGAGCATCCAGGACGAGAAGTCGCAGCTGCAGAACAAGGAGAAGGCGCTGCGCGTCCTACGCGCGCGTCTATATGACATGAAGCTCGCGGAGCAGCAGGCGGCCATCGGCGCGCAGCGGCGGAGCATGGTCGGGGGCGGCAACCGGTCGGAGAAGATCCGCACCTACAACTTCAAGGAGAACCGCGTCACGGATCACCGCATCAAGCTCACGCTGCACAAGCTCGACCAGATCATGGCCGGGGACCTGGACGAGCTCGTGTCGGCGCTGGTCGCGGCCGAGCGCGCGTCACAGCTCGACGGCGACAACGGCGCCTAACGCCCAGCCCGAGCTGACGGTGCTCGAGGTGCTGACCCGCGCCACAGGCCACCTGCAGAAGCACGGCTCGACATCGGCGCGCCTCGACGCGGAGGTTCTGCTCGCGCACGCGCTCGGCGTTGGTCGCATCGACCTATATGTGCGGTTCGACCGTCCGATGTCGGAGGAAGATCTCGCGCGATATCGGGGGCTGGTCGCGGGTCGCGCCCGCGGCGAGCCGGTCGCATACCTGGTCGGGCACAAGGAGTTCATGGCGCTCGACTTCCTGGTCACTCCGGCGGTGCTCGTGCCCAACCCAGACACCGAGGTGCTGGTGCAGCGCGCGGTCGCGATCGCACGTGAGCGCAACGGCCCCATGCGTGCCGCGGACGTTGGCACCGGCAGCGGCTGCATCGCGATCGCGCTCGCGCACTACGCTCCGGCAGTGGAAGTCTGGGCGGGGGACGTCAGCCGCGACGCGCTCGACGTGGCACAGCGAAATGTCGACAAGCACGGCCTCGCAGGCCGCGTCCACCTGGTCGAAGGCGACCTGCTGGAGCCGTTCCCGGGCGAGTTCGACCTGGTCAGCGCCAACCTTCCTTATGTGTGCGGCGAGGCCCACCTGCCCGCTGAGGTCCGCGCCCAGCCGGCGACGGCGCTGTACGCACCCGAGCGCGGGGCCGCCCTGGTCACCCGCCTGCTTCAGTCGGCGCCGGCAAGGCTGCGGCCCAACGGCCGCGCGCTGCTCGAGATCGATCCCGCGATCCTGGACGTGGCGGAGCAGGCCGCTGCCGTTTCATTCGCCAACCACCGCGTGCATCGGGACCTTGGCGGCCGTGAGCGCGTTCTTGAAGCGTGGTCCTGAGACCCGATCGTGAGGGCCTCACGCGCGCGGCGCACCTGCTGCGCAGCGGGGGCGTCGTCGCATTCCCGACCGACACCGTCTACGGCCTGGGCGCGGACGCCTCCGACGAGGTCGCGCAGAAGCGCATCTTCGCCATCAAGGGCCGGCCGGTCGGCATGCCCCTGATCCTCATGGCCGCGGCCGAGTCGCAGCTGGAGGGCTGGGTCCACATCGACACACGCGCTGAGCAGTTCATCCGGCGGTGGTGGCCCGGCCCGCTGACGGTCATCCTTCACGCCACTGGCGGCCGCACGATGGGCGTGCGCATTCCGCAGAACGAGGTTGCGCTCGAGCTGCTGCGAGCGGCGGGTCCGCTCATGACCACCAGCGCCAACCTCCACAGCAAGGAGCCCGCGATGACGGCCGATGAGGCTTCCGAGCTGGGCGGCCTGGCCGCCGTTATCGACGGCGGGCGTGCACCCGGCGGCACGGCGTCCACAGTGCTCGACCTCACCGGACCCGACCCTCATATCCTCCGCGAGGGCGCGATCTCGGCGACAGACCTCCTCGGCCCGCCGCCGCCAAGAGCCGGCTGACCGCGGCGTTTGTATACAAACGCGCGATATTTCCGCCGGATTACGCCCTTTTGTATACAAGCGCGGCAAATTGGGCCGTCTGGCCGCGGGTAGGATTCAGGCGTGGCTGCACCGATCGTCACCATGTCCTTCCGGGCGCTCGACAGCGTCGATCCGGACATCGCGAACCTCATCCGCAACGAGTACCGGCGGCAGTCCGAGACTCTCGAGCTGATCGCCTCTGAGAACCTCACCAGCCCCGCGATCCTCGAGGCGCTGGGGACGCTGCTCACCAACAAGTACGCCGAGGGCTACCCCGGCCGCCGCTACTACGGCGGCACCGGCGAGGTCATCGACAAGATCGAGTCGCTCGCGGTCGAGCGCGCGCAGAAGCTCTTCGGCGCGGACTACGTGAACGTGCAGCCACACTCCGGGTCGCAGGCCAACGCCGCGGTGTACATGGCGGTGTGCCAGCCGGGCGATCGGGTGATGGGCATGGACCTGTCCGCCGGGGGCCACCTGACGCACGGCAGCCCCGCGAACTTCAGCGGCAAGCTCTACGAGATCCACTCGTACGGCGTCAGTCGCGAGACCGAGACCATCGATTACGACGCGATGGAGAAGCTGGCGAAAGAGGTCAGGCCGAAGATGATCATCGGCGGATTCTCGGCCTACTCGCGCGTCGTCGATTGGGCGCGCATGCGCCAGATCGCCGACTCGGTGGAGGCCACGTTCTTCGTCGACATGGCGCACGTCGCGGGACTCGTCGCCGGCGGCGTGTATCCGTCACCGATCCCGCACGCGGACATCGTCTCCACCACGACGCAGAAGACGCTGCGCGGTGCATGGGGCGCCATCATCTTGTGCAGGGCCGAGCGCCAGAAGGCGATCGACTCCGCGGTGTTCCCGGGCATCCAGGGCGGGCCCCTCATGCATGCGATCGCCGCGAAGGCCGTGTGCTTCCACGAGGCGCTGAAGCCTGAGTTCAAGGTCTACGCGAAGCAGGTCGTCGCCAACGCGAAGGCGCTGTCGAACCAGTTGCTGAGGCGTGGCCTGCGTCTCGTCAGCGGCGGCACCGACAACCACCTGATGCTCATCGACCTGCGGCCGCAGAAACGCACAGGCAAGCAGGTGCAGGACATCGCCGACACCGTCGGCATCACATTGAACCGAAACTCGATCCCCTACGACGAGGCTTCGAAGTTCAATCCCAGCGGGGTGCGCGTGGGCACGCCGCTCGTCACGACTCGAGGCATGAGGGAGCCGGAGATGGTGGTCATCGCTGACTGCCTCGCCGATCTCATCGAGCGCATCGACGACCCGGCCACCCTCGATTCGGTGCACGAGCGCTCGTTGGACCTGTGCCGGCGCTTTCCGCTACCGTACGCGTTCGACTGAAAGAGCTTTGGTTGCTGCCTACGTCCTAGCCGCCTCGACGTCGTCGTCGGAATCCGATTTCTTCAGCATCAACTCGCTGCTGGCGATCCGCGACCACCTTCTGCCCGGCCTGTGGCCGATGCTGCTCGCGTTCGCGACCACGGCCGCGCTGGTGCCCTTCATGATCTGGCTCTCGCGCCGCCTCGGCGTGATGGCGCACCCGAGCGAGCGCCACCTGCACTCCACGCCCAAGCCGCTGCTCGGAGGCATGGCGATGTTCATCGGCTTTGCCGTGGCCATCGCTTTGACCCTGCCCGACGTCGCCCTCAAGGACCGCTTCGAGGTCGTCGGCGTGCTGATCGTGTCGGCGCTGGCCGCCATCCTTCTGATTGCCGACGACCGCTGGTCGCTGCCGCCCCTGACCAAGTTCGGGCTGCAGTTCCTCATCGCCCTGATCGCCGTGTTCGCGTTCGACAAGGAGTTCCAGATCACCTTCGTAAGCCTGCCGTGGGCGGGCGTGGTGCAGCTCGGCTGGCTCGCCGTGCCGATAAGCCTCTTCTGGATCCTCGGCATGCAGAACACGGTCAACCTGCTGGACGGGGTCGACGGGCTCGCGGCGGGCGTCGTGCTCATCGTCGCCGTCACGCTCGTCTTCGCGGCTGCGGGCACGCACCAGACCGATGTCGTGCAGCTCGCCGCGGGCCTCGCAGGTGTGTGCGGCGGCTTCCTTCTCTTCAATTTCGCACCCGCGCGGATCTTCATGGGCGACTCGGGTTCGCATTTCCTTGGCACGGCGCTCGCGGTCATATCCATCGCCGGCGTGGCCAAAGTGGCGGTTGCGTTTGCCCTGGCCGTGCCGGTCCTCGCGCTCGCTCTGCCCATCGCCGACACCGCGTGGGCGATCGTGCGCCGCGGGCGGATGAAGGCCTCGGTGGCCCGGCCGGACCTCAGGCACATCCACCACCGGCTGCTGGACTTCGGGCTGGACGCCCGCCAGACGTGCTTTGTCTTCTACAGCGCCAGCGGGCTGCTGGGCGCCGTCGGCCTGATGCTGTTCGGCCACAAACGCATCGTCGCGGTGGTGCTGGTGGCCTGGCTGGTGCTGGTCTCGACCTTCCTCGCCGACCGCCTACAAAAGTCGGCGTGGCGGCTCGAGCATCCGTACCTGCGGCGGCTGTTGCCCGAACCCGGTTCCCGCTAGCATTAGCCGCGGGCATGCGCCCGACGAGTCAGGGTCCGACCGGGGCCGACATGGCAGGCGTCGGAATCTATTTCGCAGCCGCAGCCTTGCTCCCGATCCTGGGCGGAGTCGCGCTCGACAGTTGGTTCCACAGTTCTCCGGTCTTCGTGCTCATCGGCCTAGTGGTGGGCCTGGTGGCGGGCGGTGCGGCCATCTGGGTGAAGGTGAGGGAGTTCATGCGGTGAGGTTCGGCGGAATCCTGAAGGAGACGGTCGCCGCGTCGTCGGCAGCCGCCGCCGTCGCCATCCTTGCCGGCGCGGTCCTCGGGCACCTGTCTACCGGCGCCGGACTTGCCGCTGGATTGCTGATCGGCTCGCTGAACGGACATGCGCTCGCCGCCCTCATGGCGCGTGGGACCCCGTTCGTCGCTTCGACCGTCGTCCGACTGGCGGCATTCAGTGCGGTCGCCATCGCCGTCGCGATTCTTCTGCGAGGCGACGTGTGGGCGGTGCTGCTCGGCGTCGCGGCGGCGCAAGGCATGCTGGTGGCTGCCTCGATCCGCCGGGGCTTGCGCGCATGATCCACGCCGAAGCCTCGTTCGGCACCCACCCGACTGTGAGCCTCGGCTGCGGCACGCTCTGCACGTTCAACTACGACACGCTCATCTCCACCGGCATCGCCGTGCTGGCAACCCTGGGCATCGCCTTCTGGATCCGGTCGCGGCTGCGAACAGGTGCACCCGGCAAGGTGCAGGCGGTGTTCGAGTGGGGCTATGACCTGCTTCGCGGGCTGGTCAAGGAGAACGTGTCTGAGGATGCCCTCTTCATAGTGCCGCTGGCGATGACACTTTTCCTGTACATCCTCATCGCCAACTACATCGAGCTGCTGCCGCTGGCGATCTTCCCCAACGACATCGTTCACGGAGCCAACGCCGACCTCAACCAGACGCTGGCGATGGGGCTGCTCGTGATCGTCGTGGTGCAGTGGTACAGCATCAGCGTGCTGGGCTTCCGCGGCTACCTGCGACGATTCACCAAGCCTTTCGAGCTGCCGCTGGCCGCGCGAATCGGATACATCCCTCTCAACATCCTCGAGGAGCTCGTGAAACCGATCACTCTCTCGCTCCGGCTGTTCGGCAACATCTTCGCCGGCGCGGTGATGATCACCCTGATCGCAAGCATCGGTCTCTTCTATCTGCCGGCGGTGCAGAACGTGCCGACGATCATCGTCGGGTCGGTGCTTCTTGCGATCTGGAAAGCGTTCGACGTGCTCTTCATTGGTTTCATCCAGGCGTTCATCTTCATGCTGCTGACCGTCATCTACTTCGGCATGGGCCGCGAAGGCCTCGAACATGAACATGCCCACTAAGGAGGGGAAATGACAGACCACGGAATCGAGCTTGCGGGAGCCCTGATCGGCTTCGGCCTGCTGATGGGCCTCGGAGCCATCGGCGCCGCCGTCGGTGACGGCCTCGCCGGCAACGCGTTCATCAGCGGCGTAGCTCGCCAGCCCGAAGCCCAGGGCCGGATGATCCCCTGGCTGTTCACCATCGTCGGCCTGGTGGAGGCGATGTACTTCATCAACCTGGCGTTCGGGTTCGTGTTCCTGGGCCAGGTGCACTAGAACACGCAGATGCTTTTCCTTGCCGGCGAGGCGGGCGTCATCGACATCAACGGGACTGTGATCGTCGAGCTGCTGACGTTCCTGGTGATGTTCGGCCTCCTCGCTCGCTACGTGTACCCGGAGATCGTCAAGCAGGCCGAGGCGCGACAACGCACCATCGCTGAGCAGCTAGCCGCGGCGGAAAAAGCTCGCGCCGAAGCCGATGCGCACCTCAAGGAAGCGCAAGCGAAGCTCGAGGACGCGCGCAAGACGGCGCAGGGCGTGATCGACGCCGCAGGCAAGTCTGCCGAGCAGCTGCGCCAGGAGATGCGGCAGAAGGCCGAGGAAGAGGCGAGGCGGATCACCGAGGCGTCGAGAAAGGAAATCGAGGCAGAGCGCGACCGCGCGATCCAGTCAGTGCGTGGCGAGGTCGCCAACCTGGTTGTGACCGCGACCGAGAAGGTGATCGGCGAGACGCTCGACGCGAACAAGCACAAGCAGCTCATCGACAAGGCGATCGATCAAGTGGGTAGAGACGGAGGTACCGGCTGATGTGCCGGGCAGCACTAACCCGGGGTCCCCGCGAAATCGCAGATTTCGTGGGGTGGGCTGAGGTGGCGAGTGGCGACGGCCGCGGCGGGCGGAGTGGCTCGTGACGGCACCGAGAGATTCGGCCATCCAGGCGGTCCAGATCCGAGGAGCCGCCGAGCACCGCAGCGCGCGCATCGTGGTATGCGCAAACGAGGAGCGCAGAAGGCGACGACGGAGATGGGCTGCATGGGGGGCGAAGCTCCGGTGACGGGCACGAGCCGCTCTGCCAGGCGCTATGCGCGTGCGGTG
>VBIA01000080.1 GCA_005879985.1 Chloroflexota bacterium
CAAGACCCGCCTGACCATCAAGGAGACGGGGGAGATCAAGGAGTCCGAGGTCTACATGGGCGACTTCGCCATGATGACCGAGGAAGGCACCTTCATCGTCAACGGCACCGAGCGCGTGGTGGTGTCGCAGCTCGTGCGCTCGCCCGGTGTGTATTTCACGGCCGCCGAGGACCCGAACACGGGTCGCAAGCTGTTTGGCGCCAAGCTCATCCCCAACCGCGGGGCGTGGCTCGAGATCGAGACCTCGGCCAAGGACCTGCTGACGGTCAAGATCGACCGCAAGCGCAAGGTTCCTGTGACCGTACTGCTGAAGGCTCTCGAGCTGCCGCAGCTGAAGGGCACCGAGAACGACCGCGAGGCGCAGCGCCGCGCCATGCAGGAGCTGTTCGGCGACGTGGACGACAACGCCGAGCACAAATATATGGACGCGACCCTGGAAAAGGACACGACGACCAAGACCGAGGACGCGCTCCTCGAGCTGTACCGCCGCGTCCGGCCGGGCGACCCGCCGTCGGTGGACAACGCCCGCAACCTGCTCCAGTCGCTGTTCTTCAACCCGCGCCGCTTCGACCTCGGCCGCGTCGGCCGCTACAAGGTCGATAAGCGCCTGGGCCGCGACGAGGAGGACATCCTCGACCGCGTCAAGAAGCGCGAGCTGCGCATCCTCGAGAAGGGCGACTTCATCGCCATCCTGCGCAAGCTCATCGAGCTGAACAACGCGCCGCGCGAGAAGCAGATCCCTGACGACATCGACCACCTCGGCAACCGCCGCGTGCGCGCGGTGGGCGAGCTCCTGCAGAACCAGTTCCGCATGGGTCTCATCCGGATGGAGCGAATCATCAAGGAGCGCATGACGATCAGTGACCCGCACACGGTCACGTCGGCGTCGCTCATCAACGCGCGCCCCGTCGTCGCGGCCATCAAGGAGTTCTTCGGCTCCAGCCAGCTGTCGCAGTTCATGGACCAGCACAACCCGCTGTCCGAGCTGACGCACAAGCGCCGGCTCTCCGCGCTGGGCCCGGGCGGCCTGTCGCGCGAGCGCGCCGGCTTCGACGTGCGCGACGTGCACCACAGCCACTACGGCCGGATCTGTCCGATCGAGACGCCGGAAGGTCCGAACATCGGCCTTATCGGCAACCTTGCCACGTACGCCAAGGTCAACGAGTTCGGTTTCGTGGAGAGCCCGTTCCGCCGCGTGTACAACCGGATGTCGGTCGCTGATGGCGAGGCTGACAAGCTCGCGGGCCGGACGCTGCGGCGCGCGGCGCTGGACGTCAAGGGCAACGAGGTCCTGCCGGCCAACCACGTGGTCGACGTCAAGGACCTGCCCAAGCTGACGAAGGGGCGCGTGCCCTCGGTCGACATCGTGCCGTGGGTATCGACTGAGGTCGAGTACCTGTCCGCCGATGAAGAGGACATGTTCGGCATCGCCCAGGCCAATGCCGCCCTGACCCCGGAAGGACACTTCGTGGACGCCCGGGTGCCCGCGCGGACGCGGAGCCACTACGGCCTCGAGGACGTGGGCAACATCCAGTACATGGACGTGTCGCCGAAGCAGATCGTCTCGGTGGCCACGGCCCTGATCCCGTTCCTCGAGCACGACGACGCCGGCCGCGCCCTTATGGGCGCCAACATGCAGCGCCAGGCGGTGCCGCTTCTGGTCACCGACGCGCCGCTGGTGGGCACCGGTGTCGAGTACTACGCCGCCAAAGACTCGGGCGAGATGATCGTCGCCGACGTCGCCGGCACCGTGGTCGACGTCGCGCACCCCAAGGACATGAAGGCGGTGCACGCCACGCCGGTCTTCGAGATCGTGGTCAAGCCGGATGCGGGCGGTCCCGACCGGCACTATCCGCTGCAGAAGTTTGCGCGCTCGAACCAGGGCACCTGCCTGAACCACCGCGCGCTCGTGCGGCCGGGCCAGCACGTCGATGCCGGGGACATCCTGGCCGACGGTCCTGCCATCGACAACGGCGAAATGGCGCTCGGGCGCAACGTGCTCGTCGCCTTCATGCCGTGGGAGGGCTACAACTTCGAGGACGCGATCCTGCTCTCGGAGCGCGTGGTCAAGGAGGACATGTACACCTCGATCCATATCGAGGAGCACGAGTCCGAAGCGCGCGAGACGAAGCTGGGTCCCGAGGAGATCACCCGCGACATCCCGAACGTCGCGGACGACGCGCTGCGCAACCTGGATGAGCGCGGCATCGTCTACATCGGCGCCGAGGTCCAGCAGGGCGACATCCTGGTGGGCAAGATCACACCGAAGGGCGAGACCGAGCTGTCGGCTGAGGAGCGCCTGCTGCGCGCCATCTTCGGTGAGAAGGCGCGTGAGGTTCGCGACTCGAGCCTGCGTGTGCCGCACGGCGAGCGCGGCATCGTGGTCGACGTCAAGGTGTTCTCGCGCGAGAACAAGGACGAGCTGGGTCCCGGCATCAACGAGATGGTTCGGGTCTATCTCGCCCAGAAGCGAAAGATTTCAGCCGGCGACAAGATGGCCGGCCGGCACGGCAACAAGGGCGTGGTGGCGCGAATCCTTCCCTCGGAGGACATGCCCTACCTGCCAGATGGCACCCCGGTGGACATCGTGCTGAACCCGCTCGGCGTGCCGAGCCGCATGAACCTCGGCCAGGTGCTCGAGACGCACCTGGGCTGGGTCGCGCACGCGCTGGGAATCAAGATCGCCACGCCGGTGTTCGACGGCGCGCCGATGGCCACCATCGTGGCCGAGCTGGAGAAGGCGGGCCTGCCGGCCGACGGTAAGGTCAAGCTGCGCGACGGCCGCACCGGCGAGCAGTTCGACGAGCCGGTAACGGTGGGCATGATCTACATGCTCAAGCTGGCCCACCTGGTCGAGGACAAGATCCACGCCAGGTCGACCGGTCCGTACAGTCTGGTCACCCAGCAGCCGCTGGGCGGCAAGGCCCAGTTCGGAGGGCAGCGGTTCGGAGAGATGGAGGTTTGGGCGCTCGAGGCTTACGGCGCCGCGCACGTCCTGCAGGAGATCCTGACCGTGAAGTCCGACGACATCGTGGGCCGCGTGAAGGCTTACGAGGCGATCGTCAAGGGCGACAACACGCTCGAGGCCGGCATCCCGGAGTCGTTCCGCGTGCTGGTCAAGGAGCTGGAGGGCCTCGCGCTCGGGGTGGAGATCCTGAGTGAGGACGAACGCCAGATTGTTTTGAGCGAAGAGGATATTCCAGAGATTCCGCTCGACCTTGGAATCTCGCTGGAGCGAGAGGAACTTGGGGAGGACTCTGCCGAGTAGATGTTGAAGCTAGAGAACTTTGACGCACTGAAGCTTTCGCTGGCGTCGCCGGAGACGATCATGTCGTGGTCGCACGGCGAGGTCACAAAGCCGGAGACGATCAACTACCGCACGCTCCGCCCGGAGCGCGACGGACTTTTCTGCGAGCGCATCTTCGGTCCCACCCGGGACTGGGAATGCCACTGCGGAAAGTACAAGCGCTACCGCTACAAGGGCATCATCTGCGACAAGTGCGGCGTCGAGGTGACTCGGTCCAAGGTGCGCCGCGAGCGCATGGGCCACATCAAGCTCGCGTCGCCGGTCAGCCACGTCTGGTACTTCAAGGGCATCCCCAGCCGCATGGGACTGCTGCTGGACATGTCGCCTCGCAACCTCGAGAAGATCCTCTACTTCGCCAACTACATCGTCACCGACGTGTACGAGGAAGCGCGCAAGGACATGCTCTCCGTCCTGAACATGGACAAGGACGAGCGGGCCGTCCGCCTGCGCGCGGACATCGAGGCCAAGTCGCGTGAGCTGCGCCAGGAGCACGAGGGCAAGACCAAGAAGCTCAAGAGCGAGGTCGAGGCCGAGGTCGAGCGCCTGGAGGGAGAGCTCCAGGAGGCGGTCGACGAGCTGACGACCCAGGGCAAGAAGGCCACCGAGCACATCAAGGCCGGCATCGGCACCAAGTCGCGCCGCACCATGGCGATCGGCCTCAACGGCGACGCAGAGGTCGTGATCGACAAGGGCGACGTGCTGTCGCGCGAGATGTCGCGTGGCGTGCTCGCCAAGGTCCAGGAGAAGATCGAGAAGCTCGAGGCCAACACCAAGGCCGCCCAGAAGCGGACCAAGGAGCGCGTTGACGCGGACAAGAAGGCGCTCGAGGCTCAGATCGAGGCTGCGACCAAGACGCAGCGAGACGCCATCCAGGGCGAGCTCGAGGCTCTTCAGCAGGAGATCGAGGCGTCGCGCTCGGACCTCGAGGGCCTGCACCCGAAGCAGATCCTGACCGACACCCAGTACCGGGACTTCCACGAGCGCTTCGGGCGCTGCTTCCGCGCCGGCATCGGCGCCGAGGCCGTGCGCGACCTTCTGTCGCGCATCGATCTGCAGCAGGAGATGTACCGGCTGCGCGAGGAGTCGAAGTCTTCGAGCGGCCAGCGCAAGCAGAAGGCGATCAAGCGCCTCAAGGTCACCGAGGACTTCCGCAAGTCGAACTCCAGCCCCACATGGATGGTGCTCGAGGTGCTGCCGGTCATTCCACCCGAGCTGCGGCCAATGGTCCAGCTGGACGGCGGCCGGTTCGCCACCTCCGACCTGAACGACCTGTACCGCCGCGTGATCAACCGCAACAACCGCCTGAAGAGGCTGCTCGAGCTCGGCGCGCCCGAGATCATCGTGCGCAACGAGAAGCGGATGCTCCAGGAGGCGGTTGACGCGCTGATCGACAACGGCCGCCGCGGCCGCGCCATAACGGGCACGGGCAACCGCAAGCTGAAGTCGCTGTCAGACATGCTGAAGGGCAAGCAGGGCCGGTTCCGCCAGAACCTGCTAGGTAAGCGCGTGGACTACTCGGGCCGCTCGGTCATCGTGGTCGGCCCCGAGCTCAAGCTCCACGAGTGCGGCCTGCCCAAGAAGATGGCGCTCGAGCTCTTCAAGCCGTTCGTCATGCGCGAGCTCGTGAACAAGGGCTACACGACCAACATCAAGTCGGCCAAGCGCATGGTGGAGCGCAGCAGGACCGAGGTCTGGGACGTCCTCGACGAGGTCATCCGCGACCACCCGGTGCTGCTCAACCGCGCCCCGACCCTGCACCGCCTGGGCATCCAGGCGTTCATGCCGGTCCTGGTCGAGGGGTCTGCGATCCAGATCCACCCGCTCGTCTGCGCGGCGTTCAACGCCGACTTCGACGGCGACCAGATGGCCGTGCACGTCCCGCTCTTCAGCGGCGCCATCGCCGAGGCCAAGAACCTCATGATGTCGTCGCAGAACATCCTGTCCGCGGCCGACGGCCACCCCGTGGTGGCGCCGACCCAGGACGTCGTGCTGGGCTGCTACTGGCTGACCGCGACCCGAGGCGACGAGCCGAAGGGCGAGGCAATCCGGAAGCTGCGCGTGTTCAGCTCGCAGAACGAGGTCCTGCTCGCGCTCGAGAGCAAGGTCGTCAAGCTCCAGGACTGGGTCCGCCTGCACATCGGCGACGGCGACGGTGAAGCCGGAGCCCTCCTGGTGACCACGCCTGGACGCGTGGTGTTCAACGAGCCACTGCCGGTCGGCAAGAAGCCGCAGGGCGACGGCGGTCAGAGAAGCTCGCACATGGACCCGCTTCCGTTCCAGAACGCGCACTTCGACCGCAAGGGCCTGCGCACGCTGGTGTCCGAGCTGTACCGGCTGTACGGCAGCGAGGTCACGTCCAGCGTCGTCAACGACATCAAGCGGATCGGATTCCGCTACGCGACCCAGGCCGGGATCACCGTCTCCGCGATGGACATCCCGCACCCGGAGTCGAAGTGGCAGATCATCCGCAGCACCGAGAAGGAGGTCGCCGACGTCGAGCGGATGTACCGCCGCGGCGTCATGACCGACGACGAGCGATACCGCAAGGTCATCGAGCTGTGGCAGCGCGCCTACGAAGAGGTGGGCAACGCCACCGAGCTGGCCTTCGACAAGTTCAGCCCGATCTGGATGATGATGGGCTCGGGCGCCCGCGGCAACATCCAGCAGATCCGCCAGCTGGCGGGCATGCGCGGCCTGATGGCCGATCCCACCGGCCGGATCATCGACCTGCCCATCCAGGCCAACTTCACCGAGGGCCTGACCGTGCTCGAGTACTTCATCTCGACGCACGGCACGCGCAAGGGACTGGCCGACACCGCCCTCCGAACCGCCGACTCCGGCTACCTGACGCGGCGTCTCGTCGACGTGGCGCAGGACGTGATCGTGCGCGAGGAGGACTGCGGCACCACCAACGGAATCTGGGTCCGTGACATCAGCCCCGAGCGCGCGCGCAACGAGCCGATCTTCGAGAAGATCGCCGGGCGCGTGGCGGCGGAGGACATCACCATCGGCGGCAAGGTGCTGGTCGCGACCGGAACTTCGATCACGGACGACAACGCGCGGCAGATCATCGCGGCCGGCGTGCCGGTCAAGGTGCGCTCGATCCTGGTCTGCGAGGCCAGGGAGGGCGTCTGCCGCACCTGCTACGGACGCAACCTGGCCACCGGCAAGATCGTCGAGATCGGCGAGGCGGTGGGTGTCATCGCCGCGCAGTCCATCGGCGAGCCGGGCACACAGCTGACGATGCGCACGTTCCACACCGGCGGTGTCGCCGGGGTGGACATCACCCAGGGCCTGCCCCGCGTGGAGGAGCTGTTCGAGGCTCGCATCCCGAAGGGCAAGGCCATCATCGCCGAGATCGACGGCGAGCTCGAGATCATCCGCCAGGAAGGCTCGCGCAAGGTGCGCGTGACCTCCAAGGAGGAGTTCGAGGTCTCGTACCCGCTGGACACCAAGATGCAGGCCGCCGTCAAGAACGGCGACGACGTCATGGAAGGCCAGGAGATCGCGCGCGACGCCAAGGGCAACGCGACCCGCACGCGGCACGCGGGCAAGGCCCACGTGACCACCAAGGAGATTTCGGTGCGCACCCTCGACGAAGAGGTACGCGAGTACGCGATTCCGCACCAGGTCCGCATCCGGCCCGAGCTCGACCGGCGCGACGGTCAGAAGGTGC
>VBIA01000082.1 GCA_005879985.1 Chloroflexota bacterium
TACTTGCGATTTCACGATGGGCGCCGGATCCGCTCCGGCGCCCATCGCCGTTTGATTAGCCTTGCGGGCCGACCAGGTCGCTCATGGGGGTTACGTTCGCGGAGTCGCAGGTGAAGGCGAGGCAGCCGATCTGCCATCCCTGCTCGATCGTCGCGAGCATCGAGTAGTGGTTGTAGGCGACCGACGATGTGCGTGCGGCGTGGTCGGAGTGAGAGATGACCAGGGTTACGACGTGACCGCCACCCGGGACCGCGTCACAGCAGCCGCTGACGTCGTTGAACGGGAAGTCGCTCTCGTCCCACGTGATGAAGATGGCCGAGTTCCCGCCCCACGCGGGCGAGGCCATGATCTTGCCGACTGTTGAAGACAGAAATGCGTCGCCGTCCTGGATGAGATCGTTCTCATTGGCGAAGTTACATCTGTCCGTGGCGGGGTCGGTGCCGCCGCGGCCGTGCATGTCATTGCACTGGTCCGGGCTGATCCAGACGTAATTCGCCACGGAGCCGGACGCAAGATCGGAATCGAGCTGGCTGAAGTCGACGATGTTCGCCATTCGCGACGCGCTGGTCTGCACGTCCAGGTAGGAAACGAACGGATTGTGCTTACGCTCGTAGAGCTGGTTGCCACAGGCGTGGTCGAGCTTGGTGGCGCACAGGGACATCGATTGCATGTACGCCTTCCAGCTTCTGCCGCTGGGTTCGATCTGGTCGACGACGTTGGCAACGTTGATGGTGATGTCGTCGTCATTGGTCACGCCGTTTGTGCTGCCTGACGTGGCCGCTATGTAGTTGGGCTGGCTGGGATGGCTTACGCCTGTGTAGCTCGTGGCGAGCCCGAACTGAGCGGCGGCGGAATTGATCCACGGCGCGTTCGAGTTCCCGATCAGATGGCTGTATCCGGTGTTCTCCATCATGATCACCCAGACGTGCTGGAAGTTCTTGAGGTCGCTGCGGTTGTCTGTGGTCGCTGCGGAGCCGACGGCGCCGGACAGGGCGAACGATATGATCGAAAAGGCTGCAGCGAGCGGAAGGACGAAGACGCGTCTCAACACGAAGCACCCTCCTACTAGGTGTAGCCGCGGTCTGTCGAGGGCGGATTATGACCCAATCCGGCCGCGGATAAAATTACCCGCCGTGCCGAGGTAGCTCAGCTTGGTAGAGCACTTGACTGAAAATCAAGGTGTCGCCGGTTCAAATCCGGCCCTCGGCACCATCATCCCTGTGCAAGTTCGGCTGATGGGCGACAAAACGCCTTCGGCTGATGTTTGTCACTACTTCGGCTGATTCGCTACAGCTACTTCGGTACCTACGCGACACTCCCCGGCCATGAGGGAGATGAGCGTTCCTGAGCAGGGCTCGGGGGCCGCCAGCCGAGCCAAACCATACTTGTCGCCTGATGGCGCAACCTCGGCCGTTTCGATTCGCCATGCAGGCGCACCATGCAGGCAGCGCACGCGAGTGGCGCGAGACGGCAAAAGGCGCAGAGTCGATGGGCTACTCCACGCTTTACGTGCCGGACCACTTCTCTGATCTCCCCGGCCCGGTCGCGGCGCTGATGGCCGCGGCAGACGCGACGACCACGCTGCGCGTCGGCTCGCTGGTCTTCGACAACGACTATCGCCATCCAGTCGTGCTCGCCAAAGAAGCAGCAACGATCGACCTGCTGTCCGAAGGGAGGTTCGACCTCGGACTGGGCGCCGGCTGGATGACCTCCGACTACGACAAGAGCGGCATCCCTCTCGACAGCGCGGGGACGCGCATCGAGCGCATGCACGAGGGTCTGCAGATCATCAAAGGCCTGATGGCCGAGGGCAGCTTCTCGTTCTCGGGCAAGCACTACCAGGTCAAAGACCTCGACGGCACGCCGAAGCCGGTGCAGAAGCCGCACCCTCCGATCCTGCTGGGGGG
Source organism: Chloroflexota bacterium (assembly GCA_005879985.1). Taxonomy (GTDB): domain Bacteria; phylum Chloroflexota; class Dormibacteria; order Dormibacterales; family Dormibacteraceae; genus CF-118. The sequence continues at coordinate 1,908 of VBIA01000082.1, forward strand.
TGGGGGACGCAGGATGCTGGGCATCGCGGCGCGCGAGGCCGACATCGTCAACATCAACTACAACCTGCAGGAGGGCCGCATCAACCGCAAGATGGTGCGCACCGGCACGGCCTCGGCGACCGAGGAGAAGCTGGCCTGGATCAAGGAGGCTGCGGGCGATCGTTTCGACGCGCTGGAGCTCAGCGTGACGATCTTCGTGGCCACAGTGACCGACGATCGCGACAGCATCGCGGAGGCGATGGGATCCGGGCTGGACATGGAGCGAAACGAGGTCCTCGCCATTCCGCACTTCCTCATCGGTACGGTCGATCAGATCGTGGACGACCTGCGGGCGCGCCGCGAGCGCTACGGCATCTCATATGTCATCGTGCCCGGCGAGGTCGCCGAGCAGATGGCGCCGATCGTGGAGCGCCTGGCCGGCAGCTAGCCCAACCCCTGAATCTGTACATTGCTCAGTAGTGGCCACCACCCGACAGGTCGAGGTCAAAGGACCGGCCACCGTTCGCGGCCGTGAGGTCCTGAGCGCCGAGGCGCTCGACTTCGTCGCGCGGCTGCAGCTCGAGTTCGGCGACCGGCGCCTCGAGCTGCTTCGTGCCAGGGACGAAAGGCAGAAGCGCATCGACGCGGGCGAGTCTCCTGATTTCCTGGCCGCGACCAGTTCGGTCCGCGAATCGGACTGGAAGGTTGCGTCCATCCCGCATGACCTGCGCGACCGGCGGGTGGAGATCACCGGGCCGACCGACGCCAAGATGCTCATCAACGCGCTCAACTCGGGCGCTCGCGTGTTCATGGCCGACTTCGAGGACGCCAACTCGCCGACGTGGGCGAACCTGGTCGACGGTCAGGCGAACCTCACCGACGCGATCGAACGGAGCCTGGAGTTCACCAGCCCGGAAGGCAAGGCGTACCGGCTCAACGACAGGGTCGCGACTCTTTTGGTGCGGCCGCGGGGCTGGCACCTGGAAGAGCGGCACGTCGAGGTGGGCGGGAAGCCGATGTCGGGCAGCCTGTTCGATTTCGGGATGTACTTCTTCCGCAACGCGCGGCGCCTGCTCGACAAGGGAAGCGGCCCGTATTTCTACCTGGCGAAGATTGAGAGCCACCTCGAAGCCCGCCTGTGGAACGACGTTTTCGACTTCGCACAGGACGCACTGAAGATTCCGCGCGGCACGATCCGCGCGACTGTCCTGATCGAAACGATCCTCGCCGCTTTCGAGATGGAGGAAATCCTTTACGAGCTGCGCACGCATTCGAGCGGGTTGAATGCGGGACGCTGGGACTACATCTTCAGCATCATCAAGAAGTTCCGGAACCGGCCGGACTTCGTGCTTCCTGACCGCGCGCAGGTGACCATGACCGTGCCGTTCATGCGCGCGTACACCGAGCTTCTGGTCAAGACGTGCCACAACCACGGCGCGCACGCGATGGGTGGAATGGCGGCGTTCATTCCGTCGCGTCGCGACGCGGAGGTGAATCGCGTGGCGATGGCGAAGGTGAAGGAGGACAAGGACCGCGAGGCCGGAGACGGCTTCGACGGCACGTGGGTCGCGCATCCGGACCTTGTGGAGATCGCCACTCAGTCGTTCGATCGAGTGCTTGGCGATCGTCCGAATCAGATCGAGCGGCTGCGGCCCGACGTGTCGGTCAGCGCGTCACAGCTGCTCGACGTGCGGGTGCCGGGCGGGACCCTCACCGAGGACGGGCTGCGCCTCGACGTCAGCGTGGGCGTCCAGTACATCGAGTCGTGGCTCCGTGGCGTGGGCGCGGCCGCGATCAACAATCTGATGGAGGACGTCGCCACCGCGGAGATCTCGCGATCGCAGGTGTGGCAGTGGATCCGTCACTCGGCGCGTCTCGCCGAGGGCCCGGTCGTCACCGACGACCTGGCGCGGGAGATCGCGGACGAAGAGCTCTCCAAGGTCAGGGAGCGCTTGGGCGAGGAGCTGTGGGCGAAGGGTCGGTTCTCCGAAGCACGGACGGTGTTCGAGCAGGTCGCGCTGGCGAAGGATTTCCCTCAGTTCTTGACGCTGGCGGCGCTGAACCTGATCGACTGAGTCCCTCCCCGCTCCGCGGGGAGGCTAGGTGGGGGGATCGGGGCAGCCATGCCGAGATGAGACGTTCGACCGCCCCACCTGACCTCCCCACACGGTGGGGAGGGACCGCCTTACTGGGCCGGGCGCGGGGTCGCCGGGGGTTTGCCCGGCAGCCGGCGCCACTGCCGTGGGCCGACTCCGTTGTTGGGGTTGCCTGGCACGAACGCCACCGCCGAAGGCTTGACCAGGATGGCGTCCTTGCGCACGACGCTGCGCTCGCCGCCTTCGTGGTGCTCGATCACGACCGTCCGCTCCAGCACCGCCCGCACTCGTACCTGCTTGCCGTCGACGATGGCGTTGAAGCCGCCGCTGACCTCGTGATTGGCGGGAGGGACGATGCTGGCGAGTGACACCAGGTCGGCGGTCTTGTTCATATTCATAATGGCGGTCTTCCTCGGGCTAGGCGGCGTTGTGGCGGCCGCGGATTGATCGCCGGGTAGGTTCGGCGGTAGGGAAGCTTACCAGACCCTTAAATTCAATCCCGACCGAGCCGCACCCTTGGGAAATCCCAAAGAGGACCGCCTAAGCCGCCGGGTTGTGCTCCTGGAGGCGAAGCTGCCGGGCCGCCTCGCGGCCACGTCGTGCGGCCTCCTTGCTCGCCAGGTGACGAACCCGAAGCCGGCGAGGATCCACAAGCAGGCGGTGCCGGTTAACCAGCACCTTCGGCTCGCCGGGTGCGGGCTCGACCACGGCGGTCCGCTCCAGCACGGCGGTCACCCAGACGCGCCGGCCGTCGTCGACCTCGGCCTCGAAGTCCGGGAGGATCTCGTCGTCCTCGTCCAGGGCGACAGCATCGAGCCGGACCAGCTCACTGCTGGTCTTCGACGGGACGCCTCCGCGCTTTCGGTTTGAATCCATCCTCATATCCAAAATACCCGATCAGTAGCACACCCAAACCCAGCGAGAGCCAGGGGAAGATCGCTGCCCAGATCATCGCCGAAACAAGTGCGCACGGTATGAAAACGCGGTAGGGGACCTTAAGTATTCCCGACAAGGCAGAAAGATGGTCAGGAGGCGGGGGCGACGGGCCGCAGGCTGTCCGCCGCCGCCCACGCGAACTCGACACCGAACGCCTCAGCGAAATGCGGCGCGTAGCCCCGCGCCGCGGACTCGGTGTCGATGCGAGCGCCGGTCAGCGCCTCGACCGACGTCGGGCGGAGGTCGGCGTGACCGCACGGGACGATGCCGTCGAAGTAATCGAGGTCTGCGGTCAGGTTGAGCGCGAAGCCGTGGCTCACGACCGAGCGGCTCAGCTTGATGCCTATCGCCGCGAGCTTCAACCCGTCGGACCACACGCCGGTGAGGCCCGACGCCCCCGCCTCCGATCGGACTCCCAGCTCGTCGAGGTACGCAACCAGCGACGCCTCGAGGCGCGCGATGTAGTCACGGATTGTGATGCCCGATCGCGCCAGGTCGAGGATTGGGTAGCCGACGAGCTGGCCGGGCCCGTGATACGTGGCCTCGCCGCCGCGATCCACCCAGATCACACCAACTCCGCGCGACCGGCGCTGGTCGTCATCCCAGAGAACATGCTCCGGACTCGCGGCCTTGCCCATCGTGAAGACGTGCGGGTGCTCGAGCAGCAGAAGCGTGTCGTCCTCGCGGCCCTTACGCATCCGGGACACCATTGCGGCCTGGAGGTCCCAGGCCTCTCGGTAGCCGGCGCTACCCAGCCAGCAGGCTCTTACGCGATGCA
>VBIA01000081.1 GCA_005879985.1 Chloroflexota bacterium
GGCCGAGCACCGATTCGAGCGGCGATGTTCCCGGCAGGACCGCGGTCACCTGGACGCCCATCTGGATCAGCGAAGCGGCCACCTCCGAGCCGATGAACCCCATGCCGACCACCACCGCACGTGCGCCTCGCGTGGCGTCTTGCTTGATGGCGTCGGACTCGGCCACGGTGCGGAGCTGGTGGACGCCGGGTAGATCGGCACCGGGAACCTCGAGGGTCCTGTTCACACCGCCCGTCGTGATCAGCAGCCGGTCGAAAGGCACGGGTCCGCCTTCCTTCAAGTGCACCTGGTGCGTGTCGGCGTCCACGCGTGTGGCTGTGGCGTGCACGCGAACTACGCGGTTGTCCTCGTACCACTGCTCGGGCACCACCATCCACC
>VBIA01000163.1:0-20389 GCA_005879985.1 Chloroflexota bacterium
AAGCGCTGCGACTCCACGTACGAACGCGTCGCCAGGCCGTCGCGCAGTGGCGCAAACCGCGACCGCACTCGGTCGAAGACCGGAGCCGCGGCTTCATCAGGGCCGCAGAAGCAGGCGAACACCGAGGCCACCGGGTCGCCGGTGGGCAATCGGTGCACGACCAGGTCGATGGCCAGCTCGTCCGGCGCGCGGCCGGCGAATTCGTCATAGAACTTCAAGAAGTCGCGGGAATAGGCGAAGTCGATCAATCCCGACACCACGCTCCCGAGCGTGTGCAACGCGAACTCGAACGTCGTCACCACGCCGAAGTTGCCGCCTCCGCCGCGCAGGCCCCAGAGCAGGTCGGGGTTCTCGCCGGCAGTCGCATTCACGCGCTCACCAGACGCGGTGACAAGCTCGGCGCCTACGAGGTTGTCGCAGGTCAGGCCGTATAGCCCGCGCAGGACGCCGATGCCTCCCCCGAGCGTCAGGCCGGCGACCCCGGTGCTGGATACGACGCCACCCGGCGTGGCGAGGCCGTGCGCCTGCGTCGCCGTGTCGAGGTCGCCCCAGGTCGCTCCGCCTTGCACGCGGGCCCGCCCACGTACCGGGTCGACCTCCACGCGGTGCATGAGCGACAGGTCGATGACGAGCCCGCCGTCGCACACCGCGTTGCCCGCCACGTTGTGCCCGCCTCCGCGGACCGCGACCTGAAGCGACTGTTCACGCGCCAGCGCGATTGCGGCCGCCACGTCGGATTCGTCCAGGCACTGGACGATCAGGGCCGGTCGACGGTCGACCATGCCGTTGAACACGCGGCGTGCATCGTCATAGCCGGCGTCGCCCGGCCGCAGGGTCCTGCTCATTTCACGGTCGCCAGCCTCGATGACAGCATTCGCGGCGCGAGCGATCCAACGACCGCCATGAGGACGGCACCGGCGAGGGGCGGCCAGAACGCCGGCGGGATCTGGCCCGTCGCATCGACGAGCATGCCCGCCGAAAACGGCCCAACGAACGCGAGCAGGTAGCCGGCGGTATACATGACCGCCGAGTATGTCGACGCCTCGCTCTCGTTGGCTGCGATGAGCGGCGGCAGAGCGATGGAGGCGACGAAGGCGGCGCCGGTGCCCAGTCCGACCATGAAGACCAGCGGGCGTACGAAATCTGTGAGACCGAACAGCAGGCCCAGCGATCCGATCACCGCCACGCCGCCCGCCATGACGTAGAACCACGTGGACAGCGCGAACTGCCAGCGCACGAACGTCAGCGCGAACAGCGGGACGATGGGGAAGAAGGTCAGGAAGAGAAAGGTCGTGGCGATGTCGGCTGCGCTGTGCCCGCTGAGCAGGAACGGCACCCACGTCGCGACCGTGTAGTAGACGAGGTTCTGGAACGTGAAGAGGGCCGCGACCTGCCACACACGCGGGTCGCGAAGCACCTTACCGAGGTCGACAGGCGGCGCGGCGGCCTCGTCGCGCGGCGTGAAGCGGGCCCAAAGCAGAACGCCGATGGCGGCGACCCCGGCCCACACGAGGAACATCGCGCGCCAGCCGATGACGCCCGAGATGAACGGCGACAGCGATGCGCCGAGGACGTTGCCCATCAGCAGGCCGTTCGCGTAGAGGTTGCTCGCGCGCGTGATGGTGGTGGGGAACCAGCGGCGGATCAGCACCGCCAGGGGCGGCTGCGCGATGGCGATCGACAGAGTCAGCAAAGCGCTGCCGGCGAAGACCCAAAAGGCGCCGGGCGGAAGGGCGATGGAGGCGCCAAAGATCGCGAGGCCGGCGGCGCAGACGGTCACGAGGCGCCGCGCGCCGAAGCGCGTGGCCAGCAGAGCGCCGGGGATCGACGCGATGCCCAACGCCAGCACTGCCACCGAGGTGATCGAGCCGGTCGCGAGGTAGCTCAAGCCGAGGTCGGCGCGCATCGCCGGCAGAGTGGGCGGGATGGCAAAGAGGAGCACGCGCAGGTTGAACGCGGTCAGCCAGATCAGCCCGAGGGTGGCAACGTCCTTGCGCAACGAGGTCGTGTCAGATCCTGGACGAGTCCGGAACCGGGTTGTGCTTGCGCACCCACCTGAACACGTCGCTGGTGGCGAGCTGGCCGCCGGTCACGTACAGCACGTTGCCGGAGACCCAGCCCGCCTCGTCGGAGCACAGGTAAACCGCGGCGGCGGCGACGTCGTCGGGGACCCCCACGCGGCCCAGCGGATAGAACGATGCGCGATCCGCTCTCTGCTCGTCGGTTTTCAGCCATGGCTCCGTGAGACGTGTCTCGATGACACCAGGTGCGATGGCGTTGACACGGATGCGGTCCTTGCCCAGCTCGTACCCCAGCACCTTGGTGATATTGGCCAGCGCGGCCTTGGCCGAGCCGTAGATGCCTTCCGTCGGCGCGGGGAACACCGCGTCGATGGAGACGATGTTGAGGATCGCTCCGCCCTTGCCCTGCTTCGCAATGTGCTTGCTCGCCGCGACCGCCGCGAACAGCGGCGACCGCACGTTGAGCGCGTACATCGCATCGAAGGCATCGAGTGTCGTCTCGGCGAGCGGGCCGATCGAGCCGGGAAGCTCGGTGATGCCGCCGGCGTTGTTGACCAGGACGTCGAGGCCGCCCAGCGCCCTGGCGGCGGCGTCCACCATCTCGACAGCCTTCGGTGTGTCGCCCATGTCGACCACGTGCACCGATGCCTTGCGCCCGAGGGCACGGATCTCGCCGGCCACATGCTCGAGCTCCTCGCGGCCGCGAGCCGCGATCGCCACGTCAGCGCCCTGCTGCGCAAACGCGAGCGCGATCGCGCGACCGATGCCTCGCCCGCCACCTGTGACCAGCGCCTTCTTGCCTTCGAACGAGAACATGCGCGACCCCTCCTCTTGCGTTGAGTGAGGCCATGGTAGGGCTCTGCTAACTTTGGGCTCGATGGCTGAGCGGGTCGGCACATTGATCGTCGGCGGCGGCATCGCGGGCTGCGCGCTCGCGCACTACCTGGCCGAGGAAGGCGAGACCGACATCCTGCTGGTCGAGGCCGACGAGCTGGGCAGCGGCTCCACGGGCGGATCCTTCGGCGGCGTGCGGCAGCAGTTCAGCACTCCACTCGAGATCGAGCTTTCGCGGCGGGGCCTCGAGTTCTGGCGCACGGCCGAGCGCGTCTTCGACTCGCCAGTGCCCTGGCATCAGAACGGCTACCTCTTCATGAGCGGCAATGCAGACATCGTGGCCAAGCTGGCCGAGGCGGCCAAGCTGCAGCGATCGATGGGCCTGACCGACGTGGACGTGCTGGACGTCGAGCAGATCAAAGAGCTGACGCCGTGGGTCGGCACCGATGGTCTTCTCGGCGCGACCTACACGCCCCACGACGGCAAGGTCACGCCAACGGACGGCGTGTCTGCGCTCGCGAAGGCGGCCAGGGCACGCGGTGTGCGCATCCGGGAGCACTGGGACCTGAAGTCTCTCGAAAAGTCAGGTTCCGGGTGGCGTGTCGCCGGCCCGGAGGTGGTCGACGCCGGCCGCGTGGTGCTGTGCACGGGCTACTGGTCGAGCGATCTGCTCCGCGCGTTCGGCCTCGAGCTGACGATTCACCCTGTTCCGCTGTACGCGGCCATCACGGAACCGGCGCTTGCCGGCCAGCTGGTGCCGCTGACGATCGACCTGGACACAGGGCTCTTGATCGAGCGCGAGAGCGGCGGCCTGCTGATCGCGGTCCTGCTCGAGGAGAACCCGCCCGGCTACGGGCACGCGCAGATGCTCGACAACTACGCCGACCTCGCGCGCGTGCGTGCGCCGTCGATCGTCGATGTGCGCATCGCCAAGCACGTGGTGGCGAACGTCGACCTTGGCGGCGACGGACATCCTTACGTCGGTGAGGTCGAGGATGGGCTCTGGATGATCGCGGGCTTCGGCGGCCACGGCGTGATGCACGCGCCGCCGGTGGCGCAGCTGCTCGCGAAGATCATCGCCGGCAGGCCGGACCCGACCCTTGACATCTCGTCGCTGAGCCCGTGGCGCAAGCCGGGCGCGGCGTCGGAATGGATGGTGGCGTCGAAGAAGGGCTAACCACCTCACCCTCACCCTGACCCTCTCCCATAGGGAGAGGGGAACCTAGGCTTACCCTCTCCCGCTTGCGGGAGAGGGCAGGGTGAGGGTCTATTCGTCGCCCTTCTCGTAATGCACGCCTGTCGGCTCGATCCTGAAGATCTGCCGGCGCTCACCCTCGAAGAACCATGGATACCCATCGGCCTTCATGTACCGCCGCGCGAGCGCGTTCATGTGCTCGCGCCACCCGTCCTCCGACCACGAGACGACCCTGCCCGTGATGTCCAGGTGGCGGTACGGATTGCGCGGATCGACGATCGACAGCGCGACCGTGGGCCGCTCGCGCATGTTGGCCGCCTTGACGCGGTCGACACGCACGTCCACCAGTATCGTGTCGCCGTCGTGGTCGATCCACAGCGGCGTCACGTGCGGCGAGCCGTCGGCGCGAATGGTGGCCAGATGACCGAGGGCGTCGCCCTCCAGCAAGTCGATCATGTCCGACGGGATCTGTGCCGGCGCCATTAGCCGAAGCATACTTACAGCCGGCATGAAGGCCGACGGAAACCCCACGAACTCAGAGGCTCCGCCTGGAGTTCGCGGGGACCCCTTCCACCGACCGCCCGTTCCTCCCGACCGCCTGCGGCTTGGCCTCATCCTCCCGACCTGGACCACCACGAACGTGCGGTGGTCGGAGGTCGTGGAGATCGCTGGCGTCGCGGAGGAGGTCGGGTTCGACTCGGTATGGGTCAGCGATCACCTGCTGCTGCCGAGCAACAACGCAGAGCTCAAGCGCCGCGCGGGAGTCGATTTCCCCGACGACCCGGACGTCGAGCTGGAGGGCTACCTCGAGTGCTTCACCACCATGGCCGCGCTGGCCGTTGCGGTCCCGAGGCTCGAAATCGGCTCTTTCGTCGCGAGCACCGGTTACCGCAACGCCGGCTTGATGGCCAAGATGGCCGTCACCATCGACGACATCAGCGGCGGCCGCCTCATCCTCGGCGTTGGATCAGGTGACTCGGAAGGCGAGCACCGCACGTTCGGATTTCCGACCGAACAGCGCGTGGGGCGTTTCGAAGAGGCGCTGCAGATCACCAAGAAGCTGTTCGCGAACGAGTCGGTCGATTTCGACAGCCCGCATCACCAGCTCCAAGGCGCGAAGCTCCTGCCTGGCGCGCATAGAAAGAATGGGCCGCCGATCATGATCGGGACCCTCAACCCGAAGTCACGCATGCAGCGCCTGGTGGCGCAGTACGCGGACATCTGGAACGGATGGCTCGGCTACACAGACGCGAGCCCCGAGTCCGCGCAGAAGCAGCTGGGCATCATCGACGGCGCCTGCGTCGAGCACGGTCGGGACCCCAACAGCCTCACGGCCACGACGGCGGTGCGCGGCGCCATGCCGGGTTCGGGCTACACGCCCAGGCCGGATGAGAATCCGCTGCAGGGCCCGCCGCAGCAGATGGCCGAGACGCTCCGCGGCCACGCGAAGCTCGGCATCGCCGAGGTGCAGGTGGCGCTCACCATGGGCGGGCCGGAAGGCGTTCGCGCATTCGCGCCGGTGATCGAAGAGCTCCGGGCCAAGAGCTGAGGCTCGACCACGTCGCCTTCGCGGTCTGGGACCTGTCGAAGGCGTCGACGTTCTGGTCCGACGTGATGCCTGGCGAGTACCGGCAGGGCGACTCGGAATGGAACGGGTTCGCTTTCGCGCAATTCGCGTTTCCGGGCGGTGGGAGGGTCGAGATCCTGGCGCCCGGCACGGATACCACCGGGTTCGTCGTGAAGTTCCGGCGCCGGTACGGAGAGGGGCTGCACCACGTCACTTTCGTCGTCGACGACCTGCACGCAGAGGTCCTACGTCTACGCGGTAAGGGGCAGCACGTTTTCGGCGAGAGCTACTCCGACCCGCACTGGATGGAGGCGTTCATCAACCTGCCCCTGCATGGCGGCCGCGTGCTGGTGCAGCTGGCGGAGTCGGACCTGACGGCCGAGGAGCAAGACAGGGCCTGGAAACGGAAGGCGCTCGGCGCCGTGCTCGAGGAGGCGGCGAAGAAGCGCCCTAGCGAGCTCTGAGAAGGTGCTTCTGGATCTTCCCCGTCGGCGTCTTGGGCAGCTCGGCGATCACCTCGACGATGTCAGGCACCATGAACCTGGGGACGCGGCCGCGGAGGAATTCCCGCAGCTCCTCCGGCTCCAGAGTCATCCCTGACTTGAGCACAATCACGACTTTCAGGTCGTCCTCGGTCGACGCGGACTTGACCGCAACTGCCGCGCACTCGAGCACCGCCGGATGCGCGTTGACCTCGCGCTCCACCTCGAACGACGAGATGTTCTCGCCGCGCCGGCGGATGTAGTCCTTGATCCTGTCGACGAAGAAGTAATTCTCGTGCGCGTCCTTCCGGAACGCGTCCCCCGTGTGCAGCCACAGGTTGCGGAACAGACGAAGGCTGGCCTCCGGATTGCGGTGGTACTCGGTGGCCAGCAGCCACGGCTCGGATGAGCGCACGACCAGCTCGCCGACAGCGCCAACCGGAACATCGCGATCGTGCTCGTCGACGATGCGGATGTCGAAGCCCGCAACAGGCCGCCCGGCGATCCCAGGCTCAGTGACCTCATAGTCGCTGATCAGGGGGACGTTCACCTCGGTCGAGCCGTAGCAGGTGCACACGCGCACGCCAAAGCGGCGACGGAAGTCGTCGACGTCATTGATGAGCGGAACCACGAGCATCCGCTCCATCGGGTTGTCGACGTCGTCCGCCTTCGGCTCCTGGCGGGCGAGGAAGTTGGCCATGGCGCCCAGCAGGAATGAGACCCTCGCCCCGGATTCGCGCACGGTCGACCAGAATTCGCCGGCGCTGAAACGGCGCCGCACGATCGCCGTGGCGCAGACCTGGAAGCACGCGTAAACGAGCGCCCACTGGCCCGCGATGTGGAACAGCGGCAGCGGCGCGAAGTAGACGTCGCCTTGCGCCAGCTGCATCGCCTCGCCGGCGTGCTGCGCGTACGTGAACGCCTGCGCGTGGGCGACGCGCACGCCCTTCGAGGGGCCCGTGGTGCCGGACGTGTACATGATCGCCACGATGTCGTGCTCGGCGGCCGTCACTATCGCGTCGCGGGGCAGCTCGGTGGCGCTTTCGAAGATGTCCTCCCAGTCCCGCGACCCCGAGCCAACGGCAAGCAGGCGCCGCAGGGCGCCACGGTCGGCGCCGAGGGCCTCGACTCGCGAGACGTACGCCTGGTCGATCAGCATCAGCCATGCGCCGGAGTCCTTCACCTGGTGGCGCAGGATCTCCCCGACGTACTCGGTGTTGACCGGCACCTGGATGGCTCCGATCAGCGCCAGCCCAAGCCACGCGTCGACGAACTCGATCGTGTTGTCGAGCATCACCAGCACCGCCTCGCCAGGCTTCACGCCCGTGGCGGCGAAAGCGGCGGCGGACCGGCGAGCGCGCGCCCACAGGTCGCGGTAGGTGTAAGCGGCGGTCCCGAGGTCGACGCCGATCCGGTCGGGCCACCGCTCCGCCGCCGCCTCGATGGTCTGGCCGACCGTGCGCCCGGTCTTGACCGTCGTGGCCATGACCCGAATCGTAGCTACGGATAGGCTTTCGAGCATGGAAGAGGGATTGCAGGGCAAGGTCGCGTTGGTCACTGGTGCTAGCCGCGGCATCGGCGCCGCGATCGCGAAGGAGCTGGCCGAAGCAGGCGCTCATTTGGCGCTCGCGGGCCGCGACGAGTCGACGCTGCAGGAGACGGCCCGCTCGATGCTGCGCGGCAACCACGCGCTTGTCGTGAAGGCCGACATGGCGGACACCTCCGACCTCGACCGCCTGGTTGGAAAGGTGGTCGCCGAGCTCGGCGGCATCGACGTGCTCGTCAACAACGCCGGCCTGATGCCGCCCGCGAGGCAGATCTACAACGTCGACCTCGACGAGTGGCAGACGGTCATGAACATCAACCTGCGCGCGCCGTGGTACCTGTCGAAGCTCGTGCACCCGCACATGAAGGCGCGGGGCGGCGGCGCGATCGTGAACGTGTCTTCCACCTCGGGCCTGCACCATGACATCGGCCTGGGTGTGTACGGCATCTCCAAGGCAGGCGTTGTGATGCTCACCGAGGTGTGCGCGAAGGAGTGGGCGCGCGACGGCATCCGCGTGAACGGCATCGCGCCAGGCATCATCAATACCCAGCTCGCAGGCTCGATCATCGATTACCTGAAGACTCGCAACATCAAGCCGAACCCGATGAACATGTATGGCGAGCCCGAGGACATCGCCAGGCTCGTGCGCTTCCTGGCCTCGGACGAATCGCGCTACATGACCGGGTCGATCATCCGCATCGATGGAGGTGAGCTGCTGTGAAGGTCGGGTTCGACGTCAAGGATCACGTTGCGACCATCACGCTCAACCGGCCCGAGAAGCACAACGCGATGGACAACGAGATGTACGCGGCCATCTCGTCGCACCTTGGTGAGATCGACTCCAACGACGACATCTGGGTCGGCGTGATCACCGGTGCGGGCGAAAGGGCCTTCACCGCGGGCGCGGACCTCGTCGCCATGCACGGGACCGCCGAGAGGGCCGAGGTCGGGTGGTCTTCGCCGCGGCCGACCCGATTCGACCTCGGCCTCGAGGTGCAGAAGCCGCTGATCGCGGCGGTCAACGGCTACTGCCTGGCGGGCGGCCTCGAGCTGGCGCTCGTGTGCGACATCCGCATCGCCTCCGAGACAGCGCAGTTCGGATGCCCAGAGGTCAAGTGGAATTTGCTCCACGGCTACGGCGCGCAGCTGCTGCCGCGCATCGTCGGCACATCGAACGCCATGTACATGCTGCTCACGGGGCAGTTCATCGACGCCACGGAGGCGCTGCGCATCGGCCTCGTGAATGAGGTCGTGGCGCCGGATCGCCTGATGAGTCGCGTGTACGAGCTGGCGACGATCATCTGCGGCAACGGGCCGATGGCCATCCGCATCACCAAGGAGCTGGCGCTGCGCAGCCGCGACCTCAGCATCCCCGACGGCATCCGCCTCTACCAGGCGCTGAACCGGCTGGTCGAGCTCTCCGACGACCTGGAGGAGGGCACGCGCGCTTTCGCTGAGAAGCGGAAGCCGGAATTCAAGAACCGCTGATGGCCTCTCACCCCGAGGTCGTCATCCTCGGCGCGGGACTGGCGGGCATGACCGCGGCGTATCACCTGCGAGATCGCGACGTCGTGGTCATCGAGTCTCGCGATCGCGTGGGAGGCCGGACGCTTTCCGGCGAGCACGACGGCTACTGGTACAACTCGGGCGCGCAGTTCGTGTGGGACGCGCGGACGGTGGCGCTGTGCAGCGAGCTGGGGCTGGACGTGCTGGGCGGCGCAGGCGCCCTGTCCGCGGTTTTCGTCAACGGCAAGCTGGCGATCGCGCCCGATCCCAACAGGCTCTTCATGAAGATGCCGGTGCCGTGGGTCGAGAAGGCTCGATTCGGGCTGACCATCACGCGCCTGCGCCGCATCGCGTCGCGCATGCACGGTCTCGACGCGGATCTGGACGCGAAGTCGCTCGCGGAGGTGATCGGTCCGACCTCGGACATCACGCGCGACATCCTGGAGATGGCGACCACGTCCGGCACGGGCCTCTCTACGCAAGAGGTGTCTGGCGCGATCGGCCTCGGCTATGCGATCCACCTGTTCGGCGGTGACGTCAATTCGACGCTGAAGGCGGTGCGCGGCGGGACGCAGCAGATCTCGAAAGCGATCGCCGAGGCGATCGACCCCGAGCGCCTGATGCTGGAGTGCAAGGTCGAGTCGGTGACCGCGTCGGGGGGCGGCGTGAAGGTGCGCTACCGGCGCGGCGAACGCGAGCAGGAGGAGGTCGAAGCCTCAATCTGCATCAGCGCCATGACGGCAGATGCGGTGCTCGAGGCGATGCCCGATCTGCCAGAGGCCAAACGCGAGGCCCTCCAGAACGTGCTGCCGTACGCGCCGGTGGTCACGGTGGCGTGGCTCACCGACGAGCCCGGAACGATGCCTTGGGACCAGCTGCTGGCCGTGCCCGCCATCGGCCTTTCGTTCGAGCTGCTCAGCAACAACGCCTTCTTCGTGCGCCGGGACAGTACGACGCGGCGCAAGGGCGGCAGCCTCGTGACCTTGGCCACCGGACCTCGCGCCGAGGCGCTGCTGGCGCTGACCGACGAGGCAATCGTCGCGCGCGTCAGAGCGGACCTTCTGAAGATGTTTCCGTCCGAGCGCGATGTGCTCGAGCGCGCGACCACTCGCGTCGAGCGCTGGCGCGGGCTGCCGAGGTTCGGCAAGGGCTGGCTCGGCCGCCAGAAGGTCCTGCGCGAGCCGTTCGGCCGCATCCACTTCTGCGGCGACTACACCGCGCAGCCAGGCACGCCCGGTGCGGTCGGCAGCGGGTACCACGCGGCCGGAACCGTGCGCGCGCTGCTCGGCTGATGCCCGCCGCCGCTCGCTTCCGGCCTTTCCCGCTGGCTGGCGCGACATACAAGGAGATCTATCAGGGCTTTCGCTGGCGCGTGCCAGAGCATTTCAACATCGGCACCGCATGCACGGACGCGCTGCCGCCGGACCGGCTGGCGCTGATCGACGTCTCGGACGGCGAGCGGCGCTACACATTCGGCGAGCTCAGCGAGCTCACCAACCGCATGGCCAACGTGTTCATGGGGCTCGGTCTCGAGCCTGGCGATCGCATCGCGGTCGTGCTCCCGCAGATCACCGCGACCGCAGTCGCGCACGTCGGCGCGTACAAGGCCGGACTCATCTCGGTTCCGCTGTCCTCGCTATTCGGCGCGGACGCGCTGCGCTACCGCCTCGCCGACAGCGGCGCGCGGCTGGTCGTCACCGACGCGGAAGGCGCGGAGCGGATCGCCGCGCTGGATGGCGTGCCTGACCTGAAGTGGATCGTGGCCACGGAGAGAGACCTGCCGCGGCTTCTCGAGGACGCATCGCCGCGGCCGCCCGAGCACAGACGCACCGCCGACGTGCCGTGCATGATCATCTACACGTCCGGCACCACCGGCCCGCCGAAGGGCGTGCTCCACGGACACCGCGTGCTCATCGGCCAGGCAAGCGGCTTCCGCATGTGCCACGAGTTTCCGCCGCAGCGCGGCGACCTCATGTGGACGCCGGCCGACTGGGCGTGGATAGGCGGCCTGGTCAACACGCTGCTGCTGGCATGGCTGCACGGGGTGCCCATGATCGCGGCGCCGCGGCGAGGCTACGATCCTGAGTGGGCGCTCGCGCTGCTCGCGAAATTCGGCGTGCGCACCACCTTCCTGCCCACGACAGCGCTCCGCATGATGCTGCAGTGCGAGATTCCGAAAGGGCTGCGGCTGCGCTCGATGGTCACAGGCGGCGAGCCGGTGGAGGTGGGGCTGCTGGACGAATGCCGCGCGAAGTTCGGCATCACGTTCAATGAGTCGTATGGACAGACCGAGGCCGATTTCACGATCGGACAGTGCCAGTCGCGATGGCCGGTGCGGCCGGGATCGATGGGCCTGCCCTACCCGGGTCACGACGTGCAGGTGAGGACACCGGAAGGCGATCGCGCAGTGCCGGGCGAGGTGGGCGAGGTGATGGTGCGCGTGCCTGACCCGACGGCAATGCTCGAGTACTGGCACCGGCCCGAGGCGACGCGCGACAAGTTCGCAGGCCCGTGGCTGCGCACCGGCGATCTTGCGCGCGAAGACGAGGACGGCTACTTCTGGTTCGAAGCGAGACTGGATGACGTGATCAAATCCGCCGGCTACCGCATCGGGCCGGACGAGATCGAGGAGAGCCTGCTGCGGCATCCGTCGGTCGCCAACACAGCGGTGGTCGGGGCCCCTGACAGCGTGCGCGGGCAGGTGGTGAAGGCGTACGTGCAGTTGCGGCCGGGTTTCCAGCCATCACCCGACCTCGAGGCCGGCCTGAGGACGCATGTGAAGCAGCACCTGGCCGCCTACCAGTACCCGCGTCTCATCGAGTTCGTCGATTCGCTGCCGCTGACGCCGTCCGGCAAGGTCGACCGCGGCTCGCTTCGGCGCCACGCGGCTTCGCCGCAGGGAGGGACATGCTGATCCAGTACGAGCAGCCGAGGCCGCAGGTTGCGCTCATCCGGCTGAACCGCCCCGAGAAGATGAACGCGTTCTCGATCCCGCTCGAGCGCGACCTGCTGTCCGGGATCCGGCGTGCGGGCGACGACGAAGAGGTGCGAGTCGTGATCTTTGCCGGCGCCGGACGCGCGTTCTCCGGTGGGTGGGATCTGGGCGAGACCGACCTGACCGACGCCGAGCACCATCCGCTCTCGGGGCGGGCCGGCCGCCACACGTGGCTGGAGGTGATTCGAACTTTGCGCCGGCCCGACAAGCTGTTCATCGCCGCCGTTCACGGCTACGCGGCAGGGCAGGGCCTGGAGCTCTGCATCGCCAGCGACCTGATCGTCTGCGCGGACAGCGCGCGGTTCTACTTCGCCGAGACGCGGGTCGGTTTCAACATGACGTCCGGCACGGCGAAGTTGCTGCCGCTGCTGGTGGGACTGGGCCAGGCCCGCCGGCTGGCGCTGCTCGGCCAGACCATCGACGCCACCGAGGCCCTGCGCATCGGACTTGTCGTCGAGGTCACGTCCGAGGGCCGGCACGAGGCGTCCGCGCTGCACCTTGCCGACGAAGCGCTCAAAGGCGCGCCGCTCGCGCTGGCGGCTCAGAAGCAGCTGTTCGACGACGCCCTCGGGATGCCTCTGGAGGCCGTGCAGGATTTCGAGACGCAGATGAGCTTCCGGCTCACGAACACCGAGGACCACCAGGAAGCCAAGAAGGCCTTCGCGGCGAAGAGGAAACCTGAATTCAGAGGGCGCTAGCGCAGGTGCCCTTGTCAACACCCCCACCTAACCTCCCCACTGCGGTGGGGAGGGACCGACGCCCGAACTAACACCCCCACCTAACCTCCCCACTGCGGTGGGGAGGGACCGATTCACCTCCCCGCCGGAGCGGGGAGGACGGGAGGGGACGCTGAATCACCCTCCCTCTCTTAGTCGACCGGGAACTCGACTCCTTGCGCCAGCGGCAGCTGCGTCCCGTAGTTGATCGTGTTCGTCTGCCGGCGCATGTAGCCCTTCCACGCGTCCGAGCCCGCCTGGCGGCCGCCGCCGGTCGCCTTCTCGCCGCCGAACGCGCCGCCGATCTCGGCGCCTGACGTGCCCGCGTTGACGTTGGAGATGCCGCAGTCGGAGCCCGACGCGGAGAGCCAGCGCTCGGCCGACGCGAGGTCGGTCGTGAACAGGCCGCTGCTCAGCCCCTGCGGGACCGAGTTGTTCATCGCGACCGCATCCTCGAGGCTGTCGACCTCGAAGACGTGCAGGATGGGCGCGAAGACCTCCTCTTTGACGATCGGCATGTCGACGGTCGACTTCACGATCGCGGGCTCGACGAAGTAGCCCGTGCGGTCCGCCAGGACCTTACCGCCGTACACGACCTTTCCGCCCTGCTTCTGCATCTCGGCGAGCCCCTCGCTGTAATCCTTCACGGCCGACTCGGAGATGAGCGGGCCCATGAGCGTCTTCTCGTCGAGGGGGTCTCCGATGCCGATGGTCCGGTACGCGTGCACGAGCTGGTCGAGGAACTTCTGCGCGATCGGCCGCTGCAGGATGAGTCGCCGCGTGCTGGTGCAGCGCTGGCCCGCCGTGCCGACGCTGCCGAACACTACCGCGCGCAAAGCCAGCTTCAGGTCCGCGTCCGCCATGACGATCACTGCGTTGTTGCCGCCGAGCTCGAGGATCGCCTTGCCCGACCGCCTGGCCACGCCGATGGCCACGCGCTCGCCCAGCGCGCATGAGCCCGTGGCCTGGATGAGCGGCACCCTCGGGTCCGCCACCAGCGCCTCCCCGACCGTGCTGCCGCCGCCGATGATCAGGCTGAAGACGTGCTCGGCGTCCGTGCCCCTGGTCACCTCGTGGAAGATCTGCTGCGCCGCGATCGATATGAGCGGCGTGAGGCTCGACGGCTTCCACACGATCGTGTCGCCGCAAACGAGCGCGAGGGCCCAACCCCAGCCCGGCACCGCGACGGGAAAGTTGAACGCGGAGATGATGCCGACGACGCCGAGCGGATGCCACTGCTCGACCAGCCTGTGGTCGCGGCGCTCGGACGCGATCTCGCGCCCGAACAGCTGGCGCGACTGCCCCACCGCGAGGTCGCAGATGTCGATGACCTCCTGCACCTCGCCGCGAGCCTCGGTCAGGATCTTGCCGTTCTCCAGGCTGATGAGTCGCGCCAGGTCCTCCTTGCGCTTGCGGAAGCCGTCGCCAAGTCGCCGCACGATCTCGCCGCGCTGAGGCGCGGGAACCAGTCGCCACTGCGCGAACGCTTCGTGCGCTGCGCTGACTGCGCGCTTCACATCGTCCGCGGTCGCCGTGCGGACGTGAGCCAGCACCTCGCCGGTGGTCGGGTCGTGCGTCTCGAGAGGCGCGCCGCCGGCGTCCTCCTTGAACCGGCCGCCGTAGGCCACGCCGCTGACCGTGCCCCCGGCCCGCATGCCGAACGCGCCCAGGATCTCTTCAACCTGGGCCGATCTGCCGGTGGCCGTCTTGGTGCTCATCTACTGATCTCCTCCGTCAAACCACGTTTCGTTCCGGCTCGACGATACCGGTCGTGAAGCGGCGCTGCGCGAAGATGTCCAGCGGCACCTCTGGGGTCTCGCCCGCGTACCACTGCGAGAGGAGATGCCCGACCGCGGGCGCCTGCTGGAAGCCGTGACCCGAGAACCCGCAGGCGCACCAGAAACCCTCGACCTCGTCGACCGGACCGAGGATCGGCTGGTGGTCGGGCGTGACCTCGTACAGTCCGGCCCACGCGGTCTGGATCCCGATGGTGCCCAGGCGCGGAGCGCGGCGCTCGATCACCTCGGCCATCGAGTCGAGAACGGTCCAGTCGACCTCAGTGCTGAAGCTTGGCGTCTCGCCTTTCTTACCCATGCCGAAGAGCATCCCGTCGCCTTCGGGGTGGAAGTAGAAGGACGTGGCGAAGTCGATGGTCATCGGGTGCTGACGCATGGAGCCCATCGGGTCCGTGACGAATATGTCGCGCGGGTATGGGTCAACCGGCACGTCGACGCCGGCCATGGAGCCGATCTCGCGGGCCCACGCGCCGGCGCAGTTGAAGACGTGCTGGGTCGCGAAGTCGCCATCAGTCGTCTTGACGCCCGCTATGCGCGCGCCATCCCTGACGATGGCTGTGGCCGCGACCCGTTCCATGAACTTCACGCCCAGCCGCCGGCCCGCGCCCGCGTATGCCAACGTGACCGCGTGCGGGCTCGCGATGCCATCGCTCGGGCAGAACGTGGCGCCGAGGATGTCGTCGCCGGTCACGAGCGGCGCGAGCTCGCGCACCTCGGCCGGGTCAACCCAGCGGGCGTCGTTCAGGTCGTGCTCGTGCCACATGGGTATCAAGCGCTTGAAGTCCTCGGCGTCGCGTTCGTCGGTCAGCACGAACAGGTACCCGATGTGCCTGAACTCCGGGTCCACGCCTGTTTCCGCCTCGAGGCCCGCCAGCAGCCGCACCGACAGCTGCTGCATCGCGACGTTCGGCCCAGACGAGAACTGCCGCCGCACGCCTCCGGCGCAGCGGCCGGTCGACTGCGAGCCCAGCGTCTCCCGCTCGACGAGCGCGACGCTCGCGCCGCGACGGGCGAGGTGGTACGCGATGGAGCAGCCGATCACGCCGCCCCCGATCACTACAGCGTCTGGCGAGTTCAGAATCAGCAGCTTAGATGGATAAGAAGCACCCGCGCCACGGTCCCGCCGATTCGCTGGCTTCGCCCCGGTTCTCAGGCATTCGCACGTACGCCCGGCTTCCGAACGTCACCGATCTAGCCGGCGTCGACGTCGCGATCGTCGGCGTCCCGTTCGACACCGGCGGGACGTATCGGGTGGGGGCGCGGTTCGGGCCGCAGGCCATTCGCGCCGCGTCGGCGCTGATCCGCCCGTACCACACCGGAAGCGGGGTCGCCGTCTTCGAAACCCTTTCTGTCGTGGATTACGGCGACGTGCCCGTGGTGCCGGGCTACATCGAGGAGTCTTACAAGCGAATCGAGGCGGGCCTGCTCGAGGTGCTGAAGGCCGGCGTCATCCCGATCGACCTGGGCGGCGACCACTCGATCGCGCTGCCCGAGCTGCGCGCGCTGCACGAGGTTCACGGCGCGGTGGCGCTAGTCCAGCTCGACTCGCACAGCGACACGATCGACTCCTACTTCGGCATGCCGCACACGCACGGCACGCCCTTCTACCACGCGGTGAAGGAAGGCCTCATCGACACGGCGCATTCCAGCCAGGTCGGGCTGAGGGGAGGCATGTACTCGGCCCGCGACCATGAGGTGCCGCGCGAGATGGGCATGCAGGTGATCACCGGGGTCGAGGCGCACGAGCTGGGGATGGCGGAGGTCGCGAAGCGCATCGTCGAACGCGCCGGCGACGCCAGGGTGTTCCTGTCTTTTGACATCGACTTCATCGACCCCGCTTACGCGCCCGCGACGGGCACGCCGGAGATCGGCGGCTTCACGACGTGGGAATCGCAGTCCTTGCTGCGCGGATTGAGCGGGCTGAACTACGTAGGCTTCGACGTGGTCGAGGTCATCCCCGCCTACGACGTGGCCGAGAACACCTCGTTCACCGCGGCCAACATAGTGTTCGAGTTCCTCGCTTTGCTGGCGCGCGCAAGAGCTTGAGCGGCCGCCTCGGAGGCAAGGTCGCCATCGTCACCGGCGGCACGGCCGGCATCGGCGAGGCGACAGTGCGGCTTTTCGTTGAAGAAGGTGCGCGCGTCGTGATCGTCGCCCGCCACGCGAGCGGCCGCAGCGACGGCGGCACGAGATTCGTGGCAGGCGACGTCGCGGACAAGCGCACGGCCCGGGCAGCGGTTGCAGCGGCCGAGGAGTGGGGAGGCGTGGACGTGCTCGTAAACAACGCCGCCATGGACTGGACGAGCTCCGTGCTGGACACCTCGGAGGACGACGTCCGCCGCGTGCTCGACACCAACTTCCTGGGCTGCCTGCTGATGCAGCAGGCCGCCGGAGCGAAGATGCTCGAGCGCGGTCGCGGATCGATCGTCAACGTCACCTCGCGCACCGCATCGGTGGGCGTGCCGACGATGGGCCTTTACGCCGCGGCCAAGGGCGCGCTGCTCGCGCTGACGAGAACGGCGGCGATCGAGTGGGCGCGGCAGGGGGTCCGCGTCAACGCCGTCGCGCCGGGGCTGACGCGCACGCAGCTCGTGCGCACCTGGATCGAGGGCCAGCCGGACCCCGCCGCGTTCGAGAAGCAGGTCGTGTCGACCATCCCGCAGGGCCGGATGGCCGAGCCGGAAGAGGTGGCGAGCGCCATCCTGTTCCTGGCCGGCGACGAGTCGAAGCACATCACCGGCATCTCGCTCGCGATCGACGGCGGGTACACGGCCGCATAAGGTTTATGAGAGGGAACCCCAGGTTCCCTCTCATCGGAGCGCTGGCGCGCTCCTGCTCTCCCTCCTCGCCTGGCCACGTTGGCGCCAACAAAGACAAAGTCGCGGCCGGACTAAATCCGGCCGCCCCAGCGACGTCACTATCCTGTGCTCGTGACAGCTCCAAAGATCTCCTCCGACGAGGCAAGCCGGCTTCTGGAGCTCGACAGCACGCATTTCCTGCATCCGCAGGGCGACCTGGCTGCACCCGAGGGCACAATCCCGCGCCTGATCATGGCGAGCGGCCGCGGGGCCACCATCACCGACGTCGCCGGGCGCGAGTACATCGACGGCCTCGCCTCGCTGTGGAACGTGAATGTGGGCCACGGCCGGTCGGTGCTGGCCGAGGCAGCCGCCGATCAGATGAAGGAGCTCGCGTTCAGTTCGGCGTACGGAGGCTTCAGCACGGCGCCGGCCATCAAGCTGGCTGCGAAGCTCGCCGAGATCGCCCCCGGCGAGCTCGAGGTGACGTTCTTTGCGTCAGGTGGCGCCGAGGCGAACGACACCGCCTACAAGATCGCGAAGCTGTACCACAAGCTCCGCGGCGAGCCCGACCGCGTGAACATCGTCTCGCGCATCCGCGACTACCACGGGCTCACCTGGGGCGCGACGAGCGCGACAGGTCTCGCAGGCTTCTGGAAGGGCTTCGAGCCGCTGGCGCCGGGGTTCCTTTACGCGCCGTCGCCGGACCCGTACCGCTTCGCGGGTGAGGGTTCACCCGGCGCTGCCTACGTGGAAGCGCTGGAAAAGGTCATCGTCGACGCCGGCCCGCAGACGATCGCCGCGGTGGTGGCGGAGCCGGTGCAGGGCGCCGGGGGCGTGATCGTGCCGCCGCCCGATTACTTCCCGCTGCTGCGCAAGGTGTGTGACAAGCACGGCGTGCTGCTCATCGCGGATGAGGTGATAACCGGGTTTGGCCGCACGGGCAAGTGGTTCGCCATGGAGCACTGGGGCGTGCAGGCCGACATGATGATCTTCGCCAAAGGCGTCACCAGCGGCTACCTGCCCCTCTCCGGCGTGATGCTCACGCGCTCGGTGCACGACGTCCTGAAGTCCGTGAAGGGAACCTTCATGCACGGCTTCACGTACAGCGGCCACCCGACCTCGTGCGCCGTTGGCCTGCGCAACCTCCAGATCATCGAAGAGGAAGGCCTGGTTGACCAGGTCGCGAAGAAAGGCGAGCACCTGCAGAAGAAGCTGGAAGAGCTGCGTTCGCACGAGATCGTCGGCGACGTGCGCGGGATTGGCCTCCTTGGCGCGGTCGAGCTCGTGAAGGACAAGAAGACGAAGGAGCTGTTCGACGTGACGGCCGGCGCTGCCCGCAACGTGTGGCTGGCCACGCTTCAGGAGGGCGTCATCGTCCGCCCGCTCACCGGCGACGTGCTCGCGATCTCGCCGCCGTTCGTGATCACCGAGCGGCAGATCGATCGCATTGTCGAAACGCTGCACACGTCGATCGACGCTGTATCGAAGAAGCTGCGCGGATGAGCTCGGCCAACGCCGCCTCGTTCTCTGGCCTGCAGGAAGGCGCGCTCGTGCTCGCCGACATATCGGGCTACTCGAAGTTCATCGCCCAGACCGAGGTCGACCACAGCTGGTCGATCCTGCACGAGCTGCTCGACACCATGGTGCGCAGCCTGTCGGGGCGCATGGACGTGTCGCAGGTCGAGGGCGACGCCATCCTTTTCATCAGCGGGCTGTCCACACCGGATGTCATCGCTGCAGCCGAGGGCACGTTCGTCGCGTTTCACCGCCGCCTGCGCGACATGCAGGCGGTCACGACCTGCCCGTGCAGCGCGTGCGCGAACATCGGCATTCTCAAGCTGAAGTTCGTCGTCCACCACGGAAAGTTCTCCCGCCAGCGTCTTGGCAGCGTCGAGCAGCTGCACGGCACCGACGTGATCGTCGCCCACCGGCTGCTGAAGAACAGCGTCCCGTCGAAGGAGTACCTGCTCGTGACCGACGCGGTGCTCGAGCGGCTGCCTGCCGAGCGGCGCGAGCGGTTCACGCCGCACTCGGAATCGTTCGATCTCGGCGCGATCTCAGGCGGCTACGAGGAGATCGCGCACCTGTGGGAGGAGGCGCGGGCAAAGGAGCGGCAGCGCGTGACGCCCGAGGAGGCAATGGTCAACTCCGAGGTCACGGTCGAAGCGCCCCTCGCGCTCGTCGACTCACTGATGCTCGAGCGCGACGTGATGCAGCGATACCTCTTCGCCGACGACGTCGTGGTCATCCCAGGCGCTCGCGGCGAGGACCTCGGCGAGGAGTTCCACTGCCACCACGGCGGCAGCGTCGTCTCGCTCCGCCTGGTCTCATGCGAGCCCGGCAGGGAGCTGACCCTGTACTCGGACCAGCCCACCGACATGTACATCACCACTCGCATCACCGACGAGGGCGGCGGCCGGACAAGCATCATGCGCTCGTTCGTCTGGGACGAGCCGGCGGATGCTGAGGTCGCGGAAGGCCTGCGCCAGATGATGAGCGCCACGGTGCTCGCGGGCGAGGGTGCGATGCGCGAAGTGTTCGAAGAGAAAGCCAGGGCGGCGCGGCCCGTCTGAGATGGTTTCGATGCGTGCCCGGCTGCTGACCGAGTTCGTGGGCACGTTCGTGTTCCTGAGCGTCATCGCCCTTTCGGGTCCAGCCGGTGTCTTCGCGCCGCTCGTCATCGGGCTTGCGCTGGCCGCGATGGTCTACATGGGCGGCCACGTCTCCGGTGCGCACTACAACCCGGCCGTCACCTTCGGGCTTTTCTTGCGCGGCGTGATCACGCCGCCCACGATGGGCCTCTACTGGGTGACCCAGCTGGCCGCCGGGATGCTGGCGTTCTGGTTCGCCTTCCTGCTGACCGGCCACAGCGGCGGCATCCACCCAGGCCCTGGCGTCTACTGGTACACCGCGGTGGCCGCGGAGCTCGT
>VBIA01000163.1:20395-48124 GCA_005879985.1 Chloroflexota bacterium
TGGCGATCGGCTTCACGGTCGCGGCCGGCGCCTTCTCGGTCGGCCCGATTTCGGGCGGAGCCTTCAACCCAGCTGTGGCTTTCGGTGCCACGGCGGGCGCCGCGCTGTTCCAGCACGGAAGCTGGTCGGACCTCTGGATCTACCTCGCCGGACCTCTGCTGGGGGCGGCGATCGGCGCCGGGATCCACGTCCTCCAGGCCCGTGCAGAACCAGTCCCACCGGAGACCTCCGTTCGCGAGTAGCGCAGCTGAAGAAGCCTGAGGTCGACCGCTGGTTTGCCGACAAGAAGCCCAAGAGCGGGCCGGCGATGCGGCGCGTGCGCGAGATCATCCTTGGCGCTGACGACCGCATGACCGAGCGGGTGCAGTACGGCACGATCACGTTCGCCTGCAAGGACAACATGGCGAGCTTCGTGCAGGTGGCCAACAAACATGTGACTCTGATGTTCAACCGGGGCCAATTGATCCAGGACAAGGCAAAGCATCCGCACCTGGAGGGCACCGGTCCCAACGCCCGCTTCATGCGCTTTGCCGATCTCAAGGAGGCCAATGCGCAAGCAGCGGAGCTGCGAGATCTCGCTCGGCGCTGGTGCATCGTCATGATGTCCAGCAAATGACGGACCAGGCGATTGTCGATGAGCTGGTAGGCAACTCACACGGAGATCTGGCCAGGGTCAAGGAGATCCTCGAGGCGCATCCGCAGCTCATCAATGTCCCGGCAGTGTGGAAGGAGACGCCGGTCGAGGCAGCGACGCAGATGGGCAACCGCGCGATCATCGAATACCTCGTATCGCGCGGCGCTCCAGTCGACTTCTTCACCGCGCTTGCGCTGGCCCAGATGGACAGGGTCAGCAGCGAGCTGCGAGCCAGGCCCGAGCTCGCGCAGGCGCGCGGCGTGCACGACCTGCCGGTGCTTTATTTCGCCGCGATAGGTGGCAGTGTGGCCGCCGCGGACCTGCTCATCTCGGCCGGTGCCGAGGTCAATGCGAAAGCCGAGGCCGCCGCCCCGATCCACGGAGCGGTGATGGGCGGAAGTCGCGAGATGGTGCGATTCCTGATCGAGAGCGGGGCGGACCCGTCGCTGCCGGACTACAAAGGCCGCGACGCGCGCACGCTTGCGACCGAGATGGGCCGCAACGACCTGGCTAGCCTGATCCCCACGAAGGCTTAAGCTCGCCCACGACCTCGTCTACCGCGTCGACGAACCGCTGCAGCACGTCCTCGTCCATCGGCGTCGAGATGGCGCCCATGCCACGCGGCGCCATCAGCACACCGTGGTTGACCAGCCCGAGGAAGAAGTCGCGCATTCGCTTCTTGTCCGAAGCGGCGACCGCGCGGTAGTCGACGACCGGCTTGTCCGAGAAATGGATCGCGAGCAGCGAGCCCACGCCGTTGATCTGCGCCGGCACGCCGTGCGACGCGAACACCTCGGAAAGCTGCTCGGCCACGCGCTCGCCCTTGCGGTTGAGCTCTGCGAAAACATCAGGCGTCAGCTCCCGCATGCAGGCCAGGCCCGCGGCCATCCCGAGCGGGTTCCCGTTGTAGGTCCCGCCCTGAGCGAGATTCGGCTCGCGTCGCGGGTCAAGCATCTCCATCACGTCCGCGCGGCCGCCGAACGCGGCGACCGGCAGGCCGCCGCCGATGATCTTGCCCAGCGTCGTCAGGTCCGGTGTGACGCCGTACATCTCCTGCGCGCCCCCGGGCCCAACGCGAAACGAGATGACCTCGTCGAAGATGAGAAGGATCCCGAGCTCGCTTGTCACGTCGCGAAGGCGCTGCAGGAACTCTGGGCGCGCTGCGATCACGCCGCCGGCGCCGATGATGGGCTCGAGGATGACCGCGGCCAGCGACGCGGCCTCGCGCCGCAGAATCGCCTCCGCGGCGTCCGCGTCGTTGAAGGGCAGCACGACTATGTTCTCGAGCGCCCACTCGGGCGTGCCGATCGAGTCGGGCACGGCGATCGGCGCGTCGGGCGGCCCCGCCTCGTCCACGACCGGGTGTGTGCTCACCTCTGCGTAGTCGTGGGTCCCGTGGTAGCCGCCCTCGATGCGCGCGATCTTCGGCCTGCCTGTGAACGCGCGTGCCAGGCGCATCGCGAACATGGTTGCCTCGGTGCCGGAGTTGCAGAAGCGCACCGCGTCGAGGCTCGGCACGCGCTCACATAGAAGCGTGGCCAGCTCGACCTCGACCGGGTTGGCGGCCGCAAAGCCCGTGCCGCGAGCGGCCTGGTTCCGGATCGCCTCGACGACCATCGGATGCGCGTGCCCGAGGATCATCGCGGTGTAGTTGCCGAGCATGTCGATGCGCTCGGTGCCGTCGGCGTCCCAGATGCGGCAGCCGTCGCCGCGCTCGATGTAGAGCGGATACGGCGGGAAGTAGGTGGTCGTGCGCGTGGTGCCGCCGGGCATGACCGCGACGGCGCGCTCGTGCAGCTCCTGGGAGCGCGGCGTGGTCCGGCGGTACGTCTCTTCCGCCGAGCTCATGCGGCTCCCGTGCGCACGCCGAGCTCTCGCAGCCAGCGCCGGTAAGCGATGGCTGTGCGATCGCTGCGAAGGTGCAGCTCCGCCTGCAGGTCGAGCGGCAGAAGCTCCGGCCGCTGCGATTCGAGGATGGGCCGGTCCTGGGCGAAGATCCGATCCTGGAACTCGATCATGTCGCGCGAAGGCTCGTAGTTCATCGCCTGCCACATCCACGCCGAGCTGGTGACAGCGTCGTGCGGCGTGACCGCGAGCAGCATCCCGAATGAATGGTCCCCGTGCTTGACGAAGGATGCGGCGAGCGGGCGGTGCACGCGATACGTGTAGGTCACCGCCGCACCCTCGCCGGTGCCGTATGGGTCGGGCTGGAAGACCTTGACGCCCTGGGCGAGCACGCCATCCGGTCCCGTCGAGGTTTCGTAGTCGGCGATCTCCGGGCGCCTGCGGTCGCCGAGTATCCCCTCATGGACGAATGGAAAATGGCCGACGTCGAGGAAGTTCTCGACGACTCGTGGCCCGCTGGCCTTCACCGGGTAGGGGCCCGACATCAACACATTGTGCGCGGGGTCGTCGAGCAGCTCGAAGCTGGGGATCGCCGACGACCCGCTGCCGAGGGTGGCCCAAACCACCCCGTGCGCGGTCGCGGCGCGATACACGGTGACGCGCGCCTTGGCGGGCGGGCTCTGCTCGGGATGCGCCGGGATGTGCACGCACTTTCCCTCGTCGCCGTACGTCCATCCGTGATAAGCGCACTCGAGACGGTCGCCGTTGACAACGTGCCCGAGAGAGAGGCGGGTTCCGCGATGCACGCAAAGGTCGCGCCATGCGAGGTACTCGTCGCCTGACCTCCACAGGACCAGGTCCTCGCCGAGCAGCCGGGCTGCGACCGGACCTCCACTTGCGAGGTCCTCGACCCGAGCGACCGGGTGCCAGTCCTCGATCAGAACCGGGTCGTCGATCATGCCTGGCTGCGAGTATGGAACCAAAGCAGGATTACCTCAAATGAAGGACGATTTTGCGAGATCGTTCACCTAAGTTCAGCTTGTTGGGCTACAAGATCCGCGTCCTCGGAACGCATCGGCCGCTCCGGGGCAGCCCGCTGTCGGCGTGGGCGTACCGCGCCGAGGCGATCGTCGCTGACGACCCACTGCAGCAACCCGCATGGTCGTGCCCCCACGCGCACGAGACACCTCAACTCGCCCAGAGCTGCGGCCAGGAATGGCTGTTGATGCACCAGACCCAGGAGAAGGCCGCGAGCTAGCTTCGGCTCTTCTTCTCGTCCGGGTGTCCCGTGTTGCCGAAGGCGATGCGGTCGCGCACGACGGGCGCGCGACCCAGCAGCCGCGAGCGCTGCATCGCGTCCTCGCCGAACCGGTCGCGGATCGCGTCGACCGCCGCCTCGAGCTTCTCGTTGCGCAGCGGCGCGGCCGCCGGTCTGAACAGATCCAGCTGGCCCTCGTCACCCTCGATGAGCCCTGATAGCCCGACTCCCAGCGTGCCCACCAGCAAACGTGGATCGCGAGCCGCCAGCAGCTTGCGAGCGGACTGGTAGATCTCGTCGCCGGTGGCGATGGGCTCGGAAAGGGTCATCTGGCGCGAGAAGTGGCCCACGTCCGGCCGGTACACGACGCCGATCGACACCACACGGCCGCGCCGGCCCGCGGCGCGCAGCCTCCGTCCGACCATGTCCGAGAGTCGCATGAGCAGCTCCTCGAGCTCTAGCTGCGATGTCGTCGCGCGCGCCATCACATGCGAGTGGCTGTAGCTCTTGCGCGCCGCGTGCTCGAAGGCGCCCACCTCGAATCCCCGCAGCCGCCTGGCCCAACCGCCGGCAACCTCCTCGTGCATGCCGGCGTTGCGGAGCCGCGAATTGGTCGCGCGAAGGAAGTCCATCGGCGTGTGGATGCCCGCCTTCGCCAGCCGGCGCGCGCTGGCCTCGGCGATGCCCGACAGATCGGTGAGGCCCAGCCGCTCGAACACGGAGATGAGGTTCGTGTGGTCGATGCGGCGAAGGCCATCGTGCTTGTCGAGGTTCGAGGCCTGCTTGGCCATCCAGATCGACGTCGAGACGCCAACCGAGGCGGTGACGCATTCACCGATCTCCGAGCGGATCGCTCGCTTCACCGCGAGGCCTACGCCCTCCGATCCGAGCTTCTTCAAGTCCGGAGTGCCGGCCAGGTTCATGGATGCCTCGTCGATGGACATGCGCAGGACGTCCGGGCTGTGCCGGTCCATGATCTCGATGAGCTGGTCCGACGCGGCGCGGTAGATGGGAGGATTGGGCTCGCGGATGATGATCGCCGGGTAGATCGCCTTCGCCTCGAACACCTTCATGCCGGTCTTGATGCCGAGGTCGCGCGCCTCTCGCGACGACGAGACGATGGTGGCCGCATCGACCCCATAGGCGCCGATCGCGATCGGCCGTCCGCGCAGCGAGGGGTCGTGCTGCTGCTCGATCGACGCGAACGCGCAGTTCAGGTCGATGACGAGCGTCGCCGGCTCAGCCAGGTTGAGGCCGAGCTCGATGGCCTCCCGCGACGGGGCCCGCGCACCCACAAACAGATGTTCGCACGACCCGGCCGAGGCCGCAAGGGTGCGGCCATAGATGCCATGAGCGCGACGATCATCATGTAGTCGTGGGCGAGCTGAGATTGAGAGTGCCCTTGATCGCGGCCGCGCTCGTGTGCATGTCGTGGGCGTTCATGCCGCCGGCGGCCGCGGTAGCGACCGCATCGGCGCCGCTTCGCGCCGACGCCGCGCCGGCCGACTACTTCTCGTATCCGCTGCCTGCATGGCAGCCGCACTGCCTCGGGTTCGGCAGCCAGTGGCGGCTGTGCGACGGCACCGTGCTGCGGCGCTGCTCGGCCACTGGCGCGATCTGGCTGCACACCGGCGTCGACATCACGACCGGCATCCAGGCGGTGGCTGCCGCGGCCAACGGCGTGATCGCCGGCTACATCGTCGATCCGACGTTCAAAGGCGGGGTGCTGATCCGCCATAACACCGCCCAGGGCGTCGTGCTCACGCAGTACTGGCATGTGTGGCCAAGGCGCGGATTCGGAGCCGGCGCTGTGGTCAAGCGCGGCCAGGTGTTCGCCGATATCGCGGACATGGGCTCGCGCACCCATTTCCATTTCGCCGTGTACATCGGCAACTTCACAGCGACGTCGTGGCGAGGCGCGCTGCCGCCGGCGGCCTGCGACGGATTCCCGGCGTTTCCGAATCGCTTCGTGAATCCGAACGAGTTCATGCAGGCGCACCTGCAGCCGCAGGCGTCGCCGTCGCCTTTCTGCCACCGCGCCGGCAGCTAGACGCGCGCCGCGAGCGCCTCCCGCGTCATTCGCAGACCAAGCCCCACCAGCACGGCGCCGAGCAGCGCGTCCATCGCGCGCCGCACGCGCCCGCGCATAAGCAACGCCTTCATGCGATCGATTGCGAACGCGTATCCGATCAGCCACGCCAGCGTCAGCAGGCAGAAGTTCAGGCCGAGCAGGGCGAGCATCACGAATCCCGGGCGCGGCCCCGCGAACTGCGGCAGCAGGCTGATGAAGAAGGCGACCATCTTCGCGTTGGAAAGGTTGCTGAGCAGGCCCTGCCAGTAGGCGGCTCGAGGCGGGAGGCGTCCGGCTGCGCCATGCGCGGCGGCGTCATCCGAAGCCGATCTCGCGGCGGCTTTGATCAGTGAGCGCACCCCCAGGTAGATCAGGTAGGCGGCGCCTGCCAGCCTGACAGCGAGGAACAGCGGCCCCGACGCGACAAGGATCACAGCGAGCCCGGCGCTGGTGGCGAGCGTCCAGATCGCCTGGCCGCTCGAGACCCCGGACGCAGTCGCCACACCGGACCGCCGTCCGCCCAGCAACGTGTTGCGGATCGTCAGCGCGGTGTCCTGGCCGGGCGTGCAGATCACGAGCAGGGAGACGGCCAGGAAAGCCGCGTAGGAGGCTGCGTTCATCCTGGGTTCAGGTTAAGCCCACGTTTGGCGCCAAACAGGCTCTTGGGGTCTAGATCAGGCGCGGGTTTGGCGCCAAACAGGTCGATTCGCGCCGGGCATTCAGCTGAGACTCAGCTTCCTTTCTTTCCGTACAGCGCGCGGAGCTCGTCCTTGGCGGCCTCGAGCTTCGCGCGCCTCTGTTCCGGCAGGTTCTTGCCGGCGCGATTGATGTAGAAGGTCAGCATCGACATCGCCGAGCGATACGGATCGCTCTTGCGGCGATGGCTGCGCTCGGCCGACTGCTTGAGGGAGCGCGCGACGGTCTTCGGGTCGTCGCGCGTGAAGACGTTCGCCTCGAGGTCGAGCGCGTTGCTCTTCGTCGTCACGTCGAGCGACCAGCGCCTGCCTCTGCGTGTCGTCATCTGCGTGCCGGCACCGCCTCGAGGACTTTGAGCGATTCGCGGATGAACGCCGGGATGTCCTGTGGCATCCTCGATGTCACGAGGTTGCGGTCGACGACCACTTCCCTGTCGACCACGTCCGCACCGGCCTTCTTCAGGTCGCCCTGGATCGTCTTCCACGCGGTCATGCGGTGGCGCTTGTACTCTTCGGCGGTCAGCAGCAGCTGTGGCCCGTGGCAGATGGCGAGCACGGGCTTGTTGGCGGCCATCATCGATTTCACGAAGACAACCGGCTCGTCGTGCGCGCGCAGCTTGTCGGGGCTGTAGCCGCCAGGGATCAGCAGCGCGTCGAAATCTGTGGGGCTCACGTCACCGAAGGACTTCTCCGTGAGGACGGTGACCTGGCCTTTCTTGCCCTTGAGCGGCTCGTTCGCCTTCAGTCCGATGACGGTGACCTCATGGCCGGCCTGCAGAAACGCCTCGTACGGGTCATGGAACTCCGAGTCTTCGAAATCGGCAGCGAGAACACACGCGATCCTCATGTCCCACCTCCTGCATCTCCCACCATACGAGCGGTTCGAACAAACTTCTCTGTTGGTGGCCGCGTCCATATTCGAGCCCACGGGCGACGGTCGATTTGTGGCGACCGGCGCAGCGCTGAGCCCGTGGTCCGACGAGTCCCTCCACGGGTCACCGGTGGCAATGCTTCTGGCCCGTGAGGTCGAGAGCGTTCCCGCCGAGCAGGCGATGTTCGTCACCCGCATGACCGTCGAACTGCTGCGCGCGTTCGGTCGCGTCCCCGTGGAGGTGAGGTCGCGCATCGTGCGTCCCGGCCGCAAGGTGCAGATCGTCGAGGCTTCTTTGTGGAACGGCGAGCAGGAGGTGGCCCGGGCCACGGCGCTGCGCATGCGCACGTCGGACGTGTCAGTGCCGGAAGAGCCGGAAGACCACCCGCACGACCCGCCGGAATCGTTGCAAACCTGGGCCGGCGGCTGGCGTCCGGGCGCAGAGGCATATCACCTGATCGGCGTGGAGAACCGCTCGCCCGCAGACTTCGAGGAGCCGGGGCCGCACTTCTCATGGTTTCGCCTTCGGGTTCCGCTGATCCCGGGGGAGGAGCCGACCGGGTTGATTCGCGTGTGCGCCGCAGCCGATTTCCCCAATGGCATCAGCCGGGTCGTCGACCCGCGCCAGATCAGCTTTGTCAACCCGGACGTCACGCTCTACCTGCACCGGCATCCCGTCGACGAGTGGGTGATGGTCGACGGGCGGACGTGGCTCGAGCCAAACGGTGTCGGCGTGGCGGAGGGGGCGCTCTACGACCGCCGCGGGCGAATCGGGCGCAGCCTGCAGAGCCTTCTCGTGGAGCCGCGCTGAAGGAGCTCACCTGGGCCCAGGTGATCACCCGCCGCCTTCGGCGGCATCATCTGCTCGAGCCCGCGCCGGCAAACCGAATGGTCCAGGTCGTGTCCGACATCTGCGGCGTGCATGCGCAGGTGGCCGCGAGCGCCGAGCTGATGCTCGGGCTGCGGGTCCGCGGCATCACGCGCGAGGACGTCCGCCACGCCCTGTGGCGCCGGCGGACGCTGGTCAAGACGGTCGGCCTGCGCGGGACCCTGCATCTCCTGCCCGCCAAGGAAGTCCCGATGTGGATGGCCGCGAACCGACTGCGGTTCGATGCCGACCGGCGGCGCTACGTCAAGGCCGGCATGGACGTCCCGAACCTCGACCGCCTCGTCGATGCGATATCCGAGGTCGTCGGCCCGGAACCGATCGACCGATCCTCGCTGGAGCGCGAGCTCGAGTCGCGCGTCGGGAAGTGGGCGACGAAACGCAACCAGGCGTGGGCCGGCAACTATCCGAACTGGCCGCTGGCGCTTGGCTGGGCGGCCGCGCTCGGCCGCGTGTGCTACGGGCCCGGCGAGAGCGGCAGGGCGACTTTTGTGAGCCTGGCGGATTGGTCCGGCTGGCGCGAGGAGGATCCGCGCGAGGCCGGCCAATTCGCGCTCAAGAAGTTCTTGCGTGCATACGGGCCGTCAACGGTCGCCGAGTTCGCCCGGTGGTTCGCGCTCGAGCAGCCCTTCGCGCGGCGCCTGTTCGCCGGTTCGCCAGGCCTGGTCGAGGTCGAGGTGGAAGGCGGCAAGCGGTGGATGGTGGCTGGCGACGCGAACGAGGCCGCGTCATCCCACCCAAACGCCGTGCACCTGCTGCCGCACTTCGACGTGTACGTCGTGGGATCCCATCCGCGCGACCAGCTGATCCCGCGCGAGTCCCCTCTCGCCGCGATGCGCCTCGGCACGGCCGCGCCGTTCGCCGTGCTGCTGGTTGGCGGCCGCATAGGCGGCGTGTGGGAGCGGAAGCCGAAGGGCAAGAAGCTTCAGATCCGGGTGGCTGCGCACGTGCCCCTGAACCGAAACCAGCGGCGAGCCGTCGAGGCGCAGGCGGAACGCGTGGCGGAGATTCTCGGCCTTGAATGCCAGCTCGAATTCGGCGCTGTCTCGCTCAAGCGCCACCTCTGAGCGTCAGGGCTTGAGGAAGTCGACCCGCTCCTCGCGCCCGTCCCACACGACCGTGGTTTGGGCCGGCTCCGTGCGCGCCACGATGTTGCCCGCGCGCACAACGAGCTTGCGCGGCGCGACCAGGCGGATCGCGTCCATCTCCGTCGGCGCCGCGAACGCGCACAGGTCGGCCCGGCAGCCCACGTCCAACCCGTAGCCCTCGAGGCCAAGGGCCTCCGCCGGGTTGCGTGTGATCATGTCGATCAACGTTTGCAGCTCGCCGTGGCCGGACATCTGGCCGTAGTGCGCGAGCACGAACGCGGCCTGCATCGGATCCCCGTAGCCCAGCGGATACCACGGATCCATCACCGAGTCGTGCCCGACGCAGACGTTGACGCCCGCCGCCAGCAGCTCTTTGACGCGCGTGTGCCCGCGGCGGATGGGGTAGCTGTCGAACCGGCCCTGGAGGGTCGCGTTGTCGAGCGGGTTCGTGACCATGTGCATGCCCGCGCGCTTGAGGTTGTTGATCAGCCGGTATGCGTAGGCGTTGTTGTACGAGTGCATGGCGGTGGTGTGGCTTGCGGTCACGCGGCCGCCCATGCCCAGCCGGATCGTCTCCGCCGCCATGACCTCGACGAACCGCGAGTGGTCGTCGTCGGTCTCGTCGCAGTGGATGTCCACGCGCAAGCCCTTGTCCGCGGCGAGCGCCATCGCGAACTTGACGGACCGCTCGCCGTACTCGCGGGTGAGCTCGAAGTGAGGGATGGCGCCGACCACGTCGACGCCCATGTCGACCGCCTTGCGCATCAGATCCTCGCCGCCTTCGAAAGAGAGGATCCCCTGTTGTGGGAAGGCCACAAGCTGCAGGGTCATCTGGTCGCCGATCTCCTCGCGCAGCTCCAGCAGCGCGCGCACCGCCCGCAGCTCGGGGTCGCACACGTCGACGTGGCTGCGCACGAACTGCACGCCGTTGGCGAGCTGCCAGCGCAGCACGGTGCGCACTCGGCGCTTGACGTCGTCGACGCTCAGCGTCTTCACGCGCTCCGCCCAGATGGCGATGCCTTCGAAAAGGGAGCCCGTCTGGTTGTGCCGTGGCTCGCCCACCGTGAGCACGGCGTCGAGGTGGATGTGCGGCTCCACCAGCGCGGGCGTGACCAGCGCGCCGCCGAGGTCGACGACCTGCCTGGCCTCGGGCTCGGCAGGAGCGATCCGACCGTCCCGGATACCGATCTCCGTGTTGGTCGACTCCCCGGGCAGCCTCGCTCCGCGGAGCAGCAAATCCAACATCGACGGAATCCTAATCCACGCTTAAACTTCGACCGTCCGAACCGCCGGCTTACTCAAGGGGGAAGCGTATGGCCACAGCCCAGGACGTAGAGCAGCACGTACCCATCAGGGAGGGCGACTACGGGGAGAGGGTCGCCACTGTCGAGCCAGGCGGCGTCGAATACATCGCCCTGAAGGAGAGGCACGGAAAACCGATCGACCTCTTCTGGACGTGGCTGTCGCCAAACCTCGAGTTCGCCACGGTCTTCGTCGGGGTGCTCGGCGTGGCCGTGTTCGGGCTCAGCTTCTGGGAGACAGCGCTCGCCATCCTCATCGGAAGCGCGCTCGGGTCGCTGACCCACTGGGTTCTGTCGTCGTGGGGTCCCAAGTTCGGCGTGCCCATGATGGTGGAGAGCCGCGGCGCGTTCGGCTTCCTCGGCAACATCCTCCCCGCCGGCCTCAACGCCTTCACCGGTTCCATCGGCTGGTTTATCGTCAACAGCGTCAGCGGCGCATTCGCGCTGCTCGCGCTTGTCAACCTTGGCCCGACATGGTTCTGGCTCGGCTTCCTCGTAATCGTGGTGGCGCAGGTGCTCGTCGCGACCTACGGCCACAACTTCATCCACCTGTTCGAGCGATTCGCTTTGCCGCTGCTTGGCATTGTGTTCATCGTCGCGACCGTCTTCATCTTTTCGCACGCCAACATCGGCGCCGGGGCGGCCCCTGGCGTCAACCACTTCGCATCCTTCACGCTCCTGCTCACCGCGACGTTCGGATACGCGGCCGGATGGAACCCGTACGCGGCCGACTACACGCGGTACCTGCCTCCCACCGTCAACCGCAATGCGGTCGGCTTCTGGGCGGCGATGGGAGTCTTCGTTTCGTGCGTCGTCATTGAGCTCGCGGGCGCGGCGCTGGCGACGGTTTCAGGCACCAAGTGGGGGCCGACCGACATCCCCACCGTGCAGCTCTCGGTGGCAATGCCGAGCTGGGTGTACTACCTCACGCTGCTCTGCATCGCGATCGGCGCCGTGTGCGCCAACGCGATCAACATCTACAGCGGCACGATGTCGCTGGTGGCGGTCGGCATCCGCGAGATGGGCATGACCCTGAAGCAGCGCCGCGCGGTGCTCGCCGTGGCGGCCGGCGTGCTGGGTTACCTGATCGGCATCATCGGCCAGGCCAACGTAGGCCCCGGCAGCAAGTACGAGTACTTCCTGCTCCTGATCAGCTACTGGATCGGCTGCTGGCTCGCGGTCGTCCTGGTCGACTACTGGATGAGAAAGGGCGACTACGGCGATGAGTCGATCTTCTACAACACGCACTACCAACGCTGGCAGGGTTTCGCGGCGATGCTGATCGGCCTCGCCGTCTCGGTGTACCTGTTCGGCAACGTGTACGGCGTCTGGGTGGGACCGATCCCGACCGGCAACCCGGGCATCGGCGACATCACATTCTTCGTCGGGTTCGCGCTGACCGCCGTCCTCTACTACGTCTTCCAGACGGTCACACGAAGCCAGTCGGCGGCGGCCCCGATCGGGTCACGCGCATAGAGATCGAAATCAGGGTCTCGAGGTTGCGCTTCGTGGCGCGCCTCGAGACCCATCTCGCGCCGAAGACGTGCTCGAAGTTCGTCTCCATGCTGCCGCTCGAGACGCAGGTCATCCAGGCTCGCTGGAGCGGCGAGGCGGCATGGATCCCGTTCGGGGAGATGGAGCTCGACCTCGGCTACGAGAACCACACCAGCTACCCGGCGCCCGGCCATCTTCTTCTGTATCCCGGCGGGATCAGCGAGACTGAGATCCTGTTTCCCTACGGGTCCTGCGTCTTCGGCAGCAAGATGGGCCAGCTGGCCGGCAACCATTTCGCGACCATCCACGAGGGCGCGGAGCACCTTGGCGAGCTCGGCCATCTCGTGCTCTGGAAGGGCGCCCAGGAGATCTCCTTCACGCAGCTTGCCAGCTGAGGTGACCAGCGCCGAGACGGTCATGGCGAGGTGCGACGAGCTCGCCGCGTGCAGCGAGGAGGCCGAGCGCATCACCCGGCCGTTCGCATCGCCGGCGATGAAGACTGCGCAGGAGCTGGTCGGGCGCTGGATCCTCCAGGCGGGCATGAACGCGAGCCGCGACCACATCGGCAACGTGCGCGGCCGTTACGAGGCCGCCGCCCCGGGCGGCCCGACGCTGCTGATGGGCTCTCACCTGGACACGGTGCGCGGCGCGGGCAGGTATGACGGCATGCTCGGCGTCCTCGTGGCGATCGCGGCGGTGCAGGCGCTGCACGACGTCGGTCACAGGCTGCCGTTCAGCATTGACGTGGTCGCATTCGCCGATGAGGAGGGGCTGCGGTTCGGGTCCACGTACCTCGGCAGCCGTGCACTGGCGGGTATCTTTTCGCCGGCGGACCTGAACCTGGTCGACGCTCGCGGCATCAGCCTGGCGCAGGCCATCAGCGAGTTCGGCGGCGACCCTTCGCGCATCGCGGAGGATCGCTGGGGCGGCGGCGACTTGCTCGGCTACATCGAGACCCACATCGAGCAGGGCCCGGTGCTGGAGGCGCGCCGGCTGCCCGTCGGGGTCGTGACCGCGATCGCCGGCCAGAATCGTTACGCGCTCACGCTCAAGGGTGAGGCGGGACACGCGGGCACGGTGCCGATGAACGGCCGGCGTGACGCGCTCGCCGCGGCCGCCGAGATCGTGCTCGCCGTCGAGGCCGAGGCGCTCGCCCGTCCGGGCCTCGTGGCGACCGTCGGCAAGCTCGACGTGTTTCCGGGCGCGACCAACGTCATCCCCGGCCAGGTCGACCTGAGCCTCGACGTCCGGCATTCGGAGGACGCCACGCGCATCGAGACGTGCGCGCACATCCTGGAGCGCGCGCAGGACGTCGGGGCGCAGCGAAACGTGACCGTGACGGTCAAACCCGTCAGCGAGAACGCCGCGGTGCCGTGTTCGCAGCGACTGTCGGAGCTGCTGTCACGAGCTGTCGAGGATGCTGGAGTTGAGGTGCTGCACCTGCCCAGCGGCGCGGGCCACGACGGCGTTTCAATCACATCGCTGACCGAGATCGGGATGCTGTTCGTGCGCTGCAAGGGCGGCGTGAGCCACAGCCCGGCGGAGTCGGTGACCGTCGAGGACGTGGCGGTCGCGATCGACGTCCTCGACCACTTCCTCGAACGTCTGGCCGCAGCTTGACCCAGACGGTCGACGCCGTCGTCCGCGCCGGCCGCGTGGTCACCGCGTCGGGAGTGGTCGTGGCGGACGTGGCCGTGGCCGAGGGTCGCATCACAGAGATCGGGCCGGGGCTTGACGTCGATGCCGGCGAGGAGATCGACGCGTCCGGCCTTCACGTCTTTCCCGGCGGAATCGACGCTCATGTGCACTTCAACGAGCCGGGCCGCACCGACTGGGAGACCATCGCATGCGGTTCGGCCGCGCTGGCCGCCGGCGGCTATACGAGCTACGTCGACATGCCGTTGAACAGCCTGCCCGTGACGATCGACACTGGCGCGTTCGACCTCAAGCTCGC
This sequence comes from Chloroflexota bacterium, assembly GCA_005879985.1. Classification (GTDB taxonomy): domain Bacteria; phylum Chloroflexota; class Dormibacteria; order Dormibacterales; family Dormibacteraceae; genus CF-118. The sequence continues at coordinate 34,493 of VBIA01000163.1, forward strand.
CGCGGCGGAGAAATCGGCGATCGTGGATTTCGCCATCTGGGGCGGCCTGGTGCCCGGCAATGTCGACGAGCTCGACGCGCTGATGGATCGCGGCGTGCTCGGGTTCAAAGCCTTCATGTGCCCGAGCGGCATCGACGAGTTTCCCGCGTGCGACACGATCACGCTCCGCGAGGGCATGGCGCGGATCGCGCGCCGCGGCTCGATATTGCTGGTGCATGCCGAGGACCCAGTGGTCCTCGGCCAGAATGTCAACGCGTTCGGCGGCACGACCGCCGGCGATTTCATGCGCTCACGGCCGCCCGATGCGGAGCTGGCCGCGATCGCGTACGCCATCGAGATCGCGGCTCAAACCGGCTGCCGCCTGCATGTGGTGCACGTGAGCACGCTCGCGGGCATGCAGATGATCCGCGCGGCGCAAGGCCGCGGCGTCGACGTCAGCGGCGAGACGTGTCCTCATTACCTGCTCTACGTCGAGGACGACCTGCAGCGTCTGGGGGGCGTGGGGAAGTGCTTTCCGCCGTTCCGGACCGCGGCCGACAGAGACGGTCTGTGGCGCCTGCTCGCAACCGGCGTGCTGCCGATTGTCGTGTCGGATCATTCGCCGAGCACGCTTGAGCTCAAGCAGGGCGATGACTTCTTCAAGATCTGGGGCGGACTGTCCGGCTGCCAGTCCACGCGCAGGCTTCTGCTCGCTCACTCGCTGGATGCGCGGCGGCTGGCCGCGGCCACCTCAACCAACGTGGCGCGACGATTCGCGCTGGCCGGCAAGGGCGAGATTGCGCCCGGATACGACGCCGACATGTGGCTCGTCGACCTCACGCACACCGACGTCTTGCGGCGCGAAGAGCTTCTCTACAAGAACCAGTTCAGCGCGCACGAGGGCCAGCCGGTTCGCGGCCGCACTGTGCGTACGATCCGGCGAGGCGAGACGGTGTTCGCCGGCGGCAAGGTCGTGGTTGAGTCGGGCGGGCGCTTCATGCGCCCCGCAGGCGAGCGCTCGTAGCCCCCAGCTCGCGGGCGATCGTTTCCTCGTCGGCGCTCAGCAGCCTGCCCTCGCGCACCACCACACGCCCGTCGACGATCACGGCCTGAGCGCGCCCCGGTGGCGCCAGCGCCAGCGCCGCCACGGCGTCAGCCGAGCCCGCATGAGCGAGGTCGTCGATGCGGAAGCAAGCGATGTCGGCGCACTTGCCTGCCTCGAGCGTGCCGCAGTCGTCGCGTCCCAGGCACTGCGCGCCGCCCTGCGTGGCGAGGCGCCATGCGCTTCGCGCGTCGAGAGCCTGTGGCGATGTCTCACGCGCGCGTGCCAGCAGCAACGCCTGGTGCACCTCGAACGCAAGATTCGAATCCTCGTTGCTGGCAGCCCCATCCACGCCAAGGCCCACGCGTGCTCCCGCTCGGACCAGATCCGCTACGCGGCACATGCCGGCCCCAAGCCGCATGTTGCTCGAAGGACAGTGCGCGACGCCCGAGCCCGACTCGGCGACCCGATCCACCTCGGCGTCGTTGAAATGGATTCCGTGCGCGTACCACACGTCGTCGCCGGTCCATCCGAGGTCGTCCATATGCTCCAGCGGCCGGCGCCCGAACTTTTCGATGCAGAAGAGCTCCTCGTCCAGCGTCTCGGCGAGGTGCGTGTGCAGGCGCAGGCCGAGGCGCCGCGCCAGCTCGGCGGATTCCTCCATCAGCGCGGGCGTCACCGAGAACGGCGAGCAGGGCGCCACGACCACGCGGCACATGGAGCCGGGCGCGGCATCGTGGTAGTGGCTCGCCACCGCCTCGGTGTGGGCGAGGATCTCGTCGTGCTCCTCGACCACGCCGTCCGGCGGGAGCCCACCCTTCGACTTGCCCAGCGACATGGAGCCGCGGCACGGATGGAACCGCAGGCCCATCTCCCGCGCGGTTTCAACCAGGGCCTCGAAGATGCCGGGCCGCCCCGGCGGGAAGACGTAGTGGTGATCGGTCGAGAGCGTGCAGCCGCTGAGCAGCAGCCTGGCCATCGCGGCCCGCGCCGCCACCCGCACGATGTCGGCGTCGATTTGCGCCCACACCGGGTAAAGCGCCGCCAGCCACTCGAAGAGCGTTCCGTCCGGAACGTATGCGCGGGTGGCCCACTGGTACATGTGGTCGTGGGCGTTGACGAGCCCGGGCATGGCGACGCAGTTCGCCTCGTCGACGACCTCGTCGGCGTCGGGCGCCGGTCCTGAGCCGACCTGCTCGATCATGCCGTCGCGCGCCAGCAGCCAGCCGTTCTCGATCTCCTCTCCGTTTCCGGTGACGAGCAGTCCTGCTTTTACGAGAAGGGTCATCGACGCCCCCTCCTAGCCTCCCCGCTCCGGCGGGGAGGGATCGCATTGACCCGTCAAAGCGTCAGGTCGTGGGGCCGGATCGGGACTCGCGTGATCGGCCGCCCGGTGGCCGCTCGCACCGCGGCCGCGATGGCCGGGCCCGACGAGATCGTCGGGGGCTCGCCGACGCCCTTCAGGCCATAGGGAGAGTTCGGGTCGCCGAGCTCGAGCACGTCCATGCGCACCGGCGGCATGTCGAGGATGGTCGGAAGCAGGTAGTCGGTGAACGACGCGTTGCGGATCACTCCGTCCTTCAGCTGGATCTCCTCCATCACGGCAAGCCCGAGCCCCTGCGCCGAGCCTCCCTCGATCTGGCCTTCGACCGCCTGCGGGTTGATCGCCTTGCCGACGTCCTGCGCGGTCGCGAGCTCCACGACCTTCAGCAGGCCGAGCTCTGCGTCGACGTCGACGACAGCGCGGTGCGCCGCGAACGCGTACTGCATGTGAGCGTCGGCCTGGCCGGTCTCAGCATCGAGAGGAAACGTCTGGCGCGGGTGGAACTCGCGTGTCTCCTCGATGACCTCGTCGCCGAGGAGCGTCGCGAGCGGCACCACCAGCTTGCCTGTGCCGGTCACGACGTTGTCGTTCTCGATGTGCAAGCCGCTAGGAGCCCGCAGCTCGGCGCGCGCCATGGCGATCACGCGGTCGCGCACCGCCTCGCTGGCGGTCTTCACCGCGCCGCCCGTGATGTACGTCTGGCGCGACGCGGACGACGAGCCGGCCGAGCCGACATTTGTATCGGCGTCGAGCACGACGACGTCGTTCACGCCAAGCTCGGTGCCCGCGATCTGGGCCTGCACGGTGACCAGGCCCTGGCCGACCTCGGCCGCGGCGGTGTGCACCTCTACGCGCGCCTTTCCATCCTTCGTGAACAAGCGGACCTTTGCGGTCGAGTAGTCCTTGAAGCCTTCGGAGTAGCCGATGTTCTTGAACCCGATGGCGTAGCCGACGCCGCGCTTCACGCCTTCGCCATGCGTGGTGTTGGAAACTCCGCCTGGCAGTTTTGTTAGGTCAACATCCCCTCCCTTGCCCTCCCCGCTTGCGGGGAGGGGCATGGCAGCAATGCTTTTGAGTAGTTCTGCTACCGGCACTGGGCCGTCAATTGTTTGGCCCGTGATCAGCTTGTCGCCGGTTTGTAGGGCGTTGCGCATCCGCAGCTCGACTGGGTCCATCTTCAGCTCGGCGGCGAGCTTGTCCATCTGCGCCTCGTGCGCGTAGCAGTTCTGCACCGACCCGAAGCCACGCATGGCCCCGCACGGCGGGTTGTTCGTGTACGCGACGATGCCGTCGATGGTCGCGCTCGGCACGCGGTAGGGACCGCACGAGAAGCACGACGCGTTGGCGATCACGGCCGTCGAGCTCGACGCGTACGCGCCTCCGTCGAGCAGGATGCGCGCCTTCACGTAGACGAGCCGCCCGTCGCGGTCCGCCCCGTGCTCGTACCACAGCCTCCCAGGATGGCGGTGCACGTGCCCGACGAACGACTCGGTCCGCGAGTACGACATCTTCACCGGCCGACCGGCCTCCAGCGCCAGCAGGCAGGCATGCGCCTGCATCGACAGGTCCTCGCGCGCGCCAAACGCTCCGCCGATGCCGGCCATCGTCAGGCGCACCTTCTCCGGCGGCAGGCCCAGCACGGCCGCCAGCTGCTCCTGATCGACGTGCAGCCACTGCGTCGCGATGTGGAGCTCGACGCTCCCGTCTTGCTCGGGCACGGCGAGGCCCGACTCCGGTCCGAGCGGAGCCTGGTCCTGCATGCCGATCTCGTACTCGCCGGTGACGACGATGTCCGCACGCGCGGACTGGTCGCCATGTCGGATCTTCACCTGGCGCGTGATGTTCCCGTTGGGATGGAGCTTCGCCGCGTCGGGCGCCAGCGCCGCCTCGGCGTCAGTGATCGGTTTCAGTACCTCGTAGTCGACCTTCAGCGCCTGCGCCGCGCGTCGCGCCTGCTCGGGATGATCGGCGGCCACCAGTGCGACCGCCTCGCCCCAGTAGCGCACAAAGTCGTGCGCCAGCACGGGCTGATCCTTGATCTCCAGGCCGTACAGGTTGCGGCCGGTGACGTCCTTGTGGGTCAGCACGACGTGCACACCAGGCATCGCACGGGCCGCCGAGATGTCGATTGCCTTGATGCGCGCGTACGGGTGCGGGCTGCGCACAGTGGCGCCCCAGAGCATGTCGGGGGCGTGCAGGTCCGACGAATACTCGAAGCGGCCGCGCACCTTGGCTGCGCCGTCGGGCCTGCGAACGCTCTCGCCGACCCTCACGTCCTGCCCGCGGCAAGGTTCACCGCATCGATGATCTTCGCGTAGCCGGTGCACCGGCAGATGTTGCCGGCGAGCGCTTCGCGGATCTGCGCCTCTGTCGGCTTGCGCACCCGCTGCAGCAGGTCGTGCGTCGCCACCACCAGGCCGGGCGTGCAGAAGCCGCACTGCACGGCGCCCGCCTCGACGAATGCCTGCTGCACCGGATGCAGCCCGCTCGCGTCAGTCAGGCCTTCCACCGTGACGATCGTCCGGCCGTTGGCCTGGCCGCCCAGCACCAGGCACGCGCACACCAGCACGCCGTCGAGGAACACCGAGCACGAGCCGCACTCGCCCTGCTCGCACGCGTTCTTCGATCCATACAGACCGAAGCGCTCGCGCAGCACGTAGAGCAGGCTCTCGCCCTCCCACACGCCGTCGGCCTCGCGTGCCGCGCCGTTCACGGTGCATGCGACCTTCATGCCCAGCCCACCCGGTAGTCCTGCCAGGCCCAGCCGAGGCTGCGCCGCGCCATCACCGACAGCGCGTGTCGCCGGTACGCGGCTGTGCCGCGCACGTCGTCGATGGGCTTCGCGGCAGCCGCCGCGAGCTCGCCGAAGCGAGCGACAGCGGCGTCGCTCGGCGGCTGCCTGCCGTCCCAGTCCAGCTCGCCCTCGATGAACTGCTCGGCCTCGGGCGCCGGCAGCGGGGTCGGTCCGGCCGAGCCGATGCCGGTGCGCACCCGCCGCCTGCCTGCGTCGAGCGCGAGAGCGAACGAGCAGACAGCGATGACCATCGCGTTGCGCGTGCCGACCTTCGAGAACGTCTGCGGTCCTGTTGCAGGCTCGATCAGGAACGCGGCGATGAGCTCGTCCTTGCGCGCCGCGTTGCGCTTCGGGCCGGTGAAGAAATCGCGCACGGGAACCCGTCGCGTGCCCGACGCCGATGCCAGCTCCACCAGCGCGTCCGACGCGAGCAGGGGCGGATGCGCGTCGCCCGCCGGCGATGCCGTGCCGAGGTTGCCGCCGACGGTGCCGCGATTGCGGATCTGCGGCGAGCCTACCGTGCGCGACGCCATGGCCAACCCCGGCATGCGATCGCCGAGCTCGTCGATGATCCGCGTGTACGTCACGCCTGCGCCGACCCGGACCAGGCCGTCCTCGGTCGCCCATTCGGCCAGGTCGGCGACGCGGGTCAAGTCCATCACGGTATCCGGCCGGTTGTGGTCCAGGTTGATCTCGACCAGCACGTCGGTGCCGCCCGCGATCGGCAGCGCCTCGGGGTGCGCGGCCTTCATCGCCAGGGCCTCCGCCCACGTGGACGGCTGGAGGAAGTTCATCCCCAGGCGAGCTCGGCGGCGGGTGCTCCCTCACGCATGAGGGTGCCCTCGATGAGCCCGTACGGGCGGTCGGACGCGTAGAAGACCTCGTTCTCGTTGGTCAATCCGAAGGGCGACAGGTCGACCACGAAGTGGTGCTTGTTCGGCATCGACATCCGGATCTCGACGATCTCCGGAGTCGCCTTCAGCACAGCCTCGCCCATCGCGTACAGCGTCTGCTGCAGCGACAGGCTGTGCTTCTGCGCAAAGGCCTCCAGCAGCAGCCGGCGCGTCTCGCTGAACGACCGGCCCCAGTCGCTCTCCGTGCCGCCGTAACGCCACCGTGCCGTGACCGCCGTCGCGAGGATGCGGTCCTTCGTCTCCGGCAGCGTCGTGTAACGATCGCGCGGGTACCCCCAGAACTCCGAGCCGGCCGACTTCAGAACCACGAGGTCGGTGAGCCCGCCGACGACCCATTCGCGGTCCTTCGCGCAAGTTACCGTCGCGAGGCGCTTCTCGGAACCGGCGCGGACGAATGCGTGGCCGTCGATGCGGTCCCACGGATGTTCCTCGATCGCCACCCGCGCGCGCTCCACTGCATCGAGCTCGCCCACGAAATGCCGCGCAAGGCGCAGCCCGAAGTCCTCGATCTCACCGATGCCGTCGCGCGCGAACGCGAACACGGTGTTCTTCTGCGTGTCGGTGGGGAGGACCTTGCTGTTGTCGCCGGTCAGGTGCGTCGCGGCGAAATCGCCCGCCAGGGCGACGCTGACGGTCAGGTCCTTGATGTCGTCCTGGGCGCCTGACCGGGTGACCCGCACCACATGCGTTTCCGCCTTCCCGTACTGGTTGTCGCCGAGAACGATGCCTCCCACGCCTACACACCTTTATATGTGGTGTAGCCATAAGGGCTCAGCAGCACCGGCACATGGACGTGGTCCACGGCTTCGTCGAGCTGGAACGAGACCATCACGACCGGGAAGAAGGCCTTGACGCCGAACCGCTCGAAGTAGGGGGCGGCGGCGAACTCGAGCTTGTACTCGCCCGGCTCCAGGCGCGCCGGCCCGAGCTCGCGAATCCGACCGTCGCCATCGGTGATGCCGGCCCAGACGTCCTTCCAGTCGTCGGAGGCGCGCCGGCTCAGCTTCACCTCCACGCCCGCGCCAGGCGACCCGTGCATCGTGTCGAGGACGTGAGTGGACAGGCTCACGCGGTCACGAGGCCGCGGAGCCGCATGAGGGCGATCTTGCGCAGCTCGCGCTTCGCCTCCTCCAGCTCGGCCGCGGGGTCATTTTTCATCCGCCGGCGCAGCTCGGACAGGATCTCCTCGCCGCTGCGACCGCTCGCGAAGATCAGGAACACGTGGCCGAAGCGCTCCTCATACCGACGATTCTCGGCCGCGAGCGTGGCCAGCGTCGCGCCGGAGGCCCGCATGGCCCGGCTCTGCTCCCGCTCCGAGCTCGTTGGCACGTCACCTCCGCGCTCGCCGATTCGAGGGTGCGCCTTCATCGCCTCGCGCCACTCGTCGTCGGTCAGCTGGTCCATGGCACGCTCTGCCGGCTCGCCCGTCGCGACCGAGTGCGCCCACCTCCGGCTGGCAAGGCAGCTGTAAAGCCGCACCTCGAGATCGTTACTCAACGCCCAGGGGCACCAGCTCGAAGCGGCCGACGTCGACCAGCCCGCGGTCCGTGATCTTCAGCTCGGGGATCACCGAGAGCGCGAGAAAGCTCAGCGTCATGAAAGGCGAGGCCATCGTGGATCCCATCGTGGCGAGCCGGCGCTCCATCGACCGCAGGCGCTCGTGCACCTCGGCGAGCGGCCGGTCGCTCATCAGCCCCGCGATGGGCAGCGGCAGCTCCTCCACCGCCTTGCCGCCCTCGGCGATGACGATGCCGCCGCCGATCTCCGCAAGTCGCGCCGCGCACGCGGCCATGTCGCCATCGTCGGCGCCCAGCACCACGAGGTTGTGCGCGTCGTGGGCAACGGTGGATGCAAACGCGCCGCGCTTCAACCCGACGTTGCTGGCGAAGCCCAGGCCCACGCGCCCGGTGGCGTGGTGGCGTTCCAGCACGGCGATCTTGACCAGGTCGCGTGACGGGTCGGCGACCAGCTGTCCGTTGCGAACGGACGGCTCCACGGTGTCCATGCCTGTAAGCAGCTGCCCTGGGATGACACGGATCACGCGGATCCTCTTCGGACCGGAGGGGATGCGGAACGACGTCTCATCGACAGGTCCGAGGTTGACCGTCTGGCGCACCCACTCCGGGACGTCGAGCTTGGTGAACCGCGGGGGCGCTCCGCGCTTCAGCACGTGGCGCGGACGGAACGACTTCAGGTCGTCGAGCACGAGGATGTCGGCCTGGTAGCCCGGTGCGACTGCGCCAAGCCGCCACAGCCGGTGATACATGGCCGGGTTTAGGGTTGCCATGACCAAGGCGTCCTCAGGGCTCACGCCCTCCTCGACTGCTACGCGGACCATCTGGTTGATGTGCCCCTCCTCGACGATGAAGTCCGGTTCGCGGTCGTCGGTGCAGAACATGCACTGGTTGCTGCCGTACTGCTTCACGAGCGGCAGCAGATCTTTCAGATTGCGCGCGCCTGTGGCCTCGCGCAGCATGACCCACATCCCGAGACGCCGCTTCTCGAGCGCCTCCTCGAAAGTCGTCGACTCGTGGTCGGAGCGGATGCCGGCAGCGAGGTAGGCGTTGAGACGTGCGCCGCGCACGCCGGGTGCATGCCCGTCGACGTGATCGGTGAGCCGCGTCCCGAGCTTTGCGAGCTCGATCTCGGCCCCGGCGATGACGCCTGGGAAGTTCATCATCTCGGCGACGCCGATGGTGCGGTGACGGCGGAGCAGGCTCTCGATGTCGCCCGGCGTGAACGGCCGCCGCGGCGACTCGAATGACGAAGCGGGCACGCACGACGAGGCCATGACGAAGACGTCCAGCGGCACGTTGTCGCAGCAGTCGAGCAGCCAGTGGATTCCATCCGTGCCCAGCACGTTGGCGACCTCGTGCGGGTCGGCGACCACAGCAGTCGTGCCGTGAGCCAGCACCGCGCGCGAGAACTCGTCGAGCATGAGCTTGGACGACTCGATGTGCATGTGGGCGTCGATGAAGCCCGGCACCACGTACTTGCCCGAGACGTCGAGCCGCTCGCGGCCCTGATAGCGCCCAAGCCCGACAACGAAGCCGTCGACCACGGCGACGTCCACGTCGAGCCATTCCTTGGTGAACACCGACAGCACGTGGCCGCCGGCGAGCACCAGGTCGGCCGGCTCGTCGCCACGCGCGACAGCCATCCACTTTGCGTCGATGCCGGGGAACCTAGCACGCCGGGACTGTCGAGTGCCGGCGCCGGGCTCCGCTCGAGCGCTTTTTGCACCGCGAGCGCCGGCACTCGGCCAAAGATCCGTATCGTGGCGGCGTGAGCGCCCCAGGCCGGCTGACGATGCTCGAGCCGCTGGCCCGCGTGTATGAGCGATCGGTTCCGGCCGAGCCCGCCGACGCCGGGCTCTTCGGCCCCGGCAGCATCGTCTGGCGCGTGCACCGCGACCGAAGCTTCCCGCTCGCGGGAATGCGGGCGCTGATGGTCCAGGCCCTGCACCCGCTGGCGATGGCGGGTGTCGCTCAGCACAGCGACTGGCGCCGCGACCCGTTCGGCCGCCTGGCGGCGACGAGCGGATACCTGCTCACCGTCACGTATGGCGACCGCGCGTCGGCGAATGAGGCCGCCGCGCGAGTGCGTGCCGTGCACAAGCACGTGCGCGGGACCGACCCCGAGACCGGCCTGCCCTACGCGGCGGAGGACCCGGACCTCCTGCTCTGGATCCACGCCGCCCTGGTCGAGTCGATCATGACCATCGTCCAGCGCTACGGCCGCGGCCTCGACCCTGCAGAGGCGGATCGCTACGTGGCCGAGATGGTCCCGTTCGCCGAGATCGTCGGCGTGCCAAGCGGCATGGTTCCGCGGTCCGCCGATGCGCTGAAGGAATACCTGCGGTCGGTCGAGCTGGTGCGGGTCACCGAGGCCGCGCGTGACGCGATCGCGGTCGTGCTCGACCCGCCGGGCCTCGACGACGACACGCGAGAGCTCTGGCACGATCTCTCCCAGGTCGCCACAGGAACGTTGCCCGATTGGGCGCGCGACGCGTATGGCTTCGCTCTGCCGCCGCCACAGGCGCTCGAGAGGGAGTACGTGCGCCAGCTGCTCGGCACGCTCGACCTGGCCTTCGAGTCGCTCGACGGCGTGATGGAGGCGCGAAGGCGCATCGAGCTGCGCGCTCGATCGTGAGGAAGTCGGAAGCTGCGATGGTCCAGTCGCGCGCCGGTCGCGGCGCGGCGCTCGCGCGCCTCGCGCTGCGCATCGGCGGGCGCTACGTCGCGCGCTCGCCCCGGCTGGTCTTCGCGTCCGTCGAGCGCCGGCGCGAGCTGCGACACGACCTTGCCCTGCGCTCGGCGGACGACGTGGCCGAGGAGCTGGGCGCCATGCGTGGTGTGCTCATGAAGCTCGGCCAGATGGCGAGCTACATCTACGAGGACCTGCCGGAGACGGTGCGCACGACGATGGGCCGGCTGCAGCAGACCGCACCGCCGATGAGCGCGGAAATGGCGGCCGGCGTGATCACCGAAGAGCTCAGCGCGCCGCCGGAAGAGGTCTTCGCGAAGTGGGATCCGCTCGCATTTGCGGCCGCCTCGATCGGTCAGGTGCACCGCGCCATCACCCGCGACGGCCGCGCGGTGGCGGTCAAGGTCCAATACCCGGGGATCGCGCGGAGCATCACGTCGGACCTGCGCAACGTGTCGCTTCTGCGGCGCATCGTCGGCAGCGCGTTTCCAGGCCTCGACACGCGCGCGCTGGTGGAGGAGCTCGCGGAGCGACTCGAGGAGGAGATCGACTACGGCCTCGAGGGTCGCAGCCAGGAGCTGTTCGCGAGCTACTACGAGGGCCATCCGTACATCCACGTGCCGCATGTCGTGCCGGAGCTGAGCACCGCGCGCGTGCTCACGTCGGAACTCGTGTCGGGCTCGCGCTTCGAGGAGATGCAGGCCTGGAGCCAGCACGAGCGCGACCTGGCCGCGGAGACGATCTACCGGTTTGTGTTCCGCAGCCTCTACCGGATCCACGCCTTCAACGGCGACCCGCACCCGGGCAACTACGTCTTCCATGGCGGCGGCCGCGTGAGCTTCCTGGACTTCGGGCTGACAAAGACCTTCAGCGACCACGACCTGGCGCCGCTGGTGGACGCTGTCCGGCTTCTGGTCTTCGACAACGACGCCGACGGCTTCCGCGACGCGCTGGAGCGGGCGGGCTTCCTGAAGGCGGGCGCGCCCGTCGCGACACAACGGGTGGTGGACCGCTTCGGTCATTTCTACGGCACGGTCCTGAAGGACCGCCCGATGACCATCACCCCCGAGTACTCGTCGGCGATCGTGCGCCGGTTCTTCGACGCCCGCAGCCCGCTGGCGCCGTACAGCGACGTGCCGCGCGCCTACGTAGTCATGCAGCGCATCAACCTGGGCCTCTACGCGGTGCTCGGCAGCATGAACGCGACCGCGAACTGGCGGCGCATCGCCGAGGAGATCTGGCCTTTCAAAAACGGACCCCCTTCGACTCCCATCGGCGAGGCCGAAGCGCGGTGGGAGGCGGGGCGGGCGATCGCCGTTTAGATCGCCCCTCCGGGCGGGTAAAACAACGTCGTGCACGCTGTTTCCCAGGCTTTGCTTTGGCATGACCGTCAGTCGGACGAGGTCGTCGCGCGCCCGGCCCCGATCGAGCCGCCGGCCCAGACCGACCTCGAGGACCCCCTCGGCTCCTACCTGAAGGAGATCAGCCGCGAGCGGCTGCTGACCAAGGAGGAGGAGGTCGTGCTGGCGAAGCAGATCGCCAAGGGCTCGCGGGAGGCGCGCCGCCGGATGACCGAGGCCAACCTCCGCCTGGTGGTCTCGATCGCCAAGAAGTACCAGAACCGCGGCATGCCGCTGCTCGACCTCATCCAGGAGGGCAACCTCGGCCTGATGCGGGCGGTCGAGAAGTTCGACTACCGCCGCGGCTACAAGTTCTCCACCTACGCTACCTGGTGGATCCGCCAGGCGGTGCTGCGCTCCATCGGCGACCAGGCGCGCACGATCAGGCTGCCGCTGCACATGGGCGACCGGCTGAACAAGCTCATGCGCGTAACCCAGCGCCTGACCGAGGGTCTCGGCCGCGTGCCGACCGACGAGGAGCTGGGCGAGGAGCTGGCCTCGACCAAGCTCGAGGTGGAGGAGCTGCGCAAGCTGGCGCGGGATGCCGTCTCGCTGGAGACGCCGATCAGCGACGAGAGCGACACCGAGCTCGGGCACCTGCTCGAGGACGAGACCGCCGAGTCGCCGGTCGAAGCCGCCACCGCCGCAGACATGCGCCGGCAGCTGGATGAGGTGCTGCGGACTCTCGACCCGCGCGAGCGGAGGGTCGTGCAGCTGCGCTTCGGCCTGCTCGACGGCCACCAGCGCTCGCTTGACGAAATCGCGCGCCGCCTGGGCGTCAACCGCGAGCAGGTCCGCAAGATGGAGCGGATGGCGCTCGACAAGCTCCGCCGCGCGGGCCAGGCCGAAGGCCTGCGCGCGTACGCGGGCTAAGCTCTAGAGCGCCGACACCGCCACGTCCAGGTGGCGCGTGCGCGGGCCGTCCCACTCGCAAAGAAAGATCGCTTGCCACTGACCGAGTGCGAGGCGGCCACCTCTCACGGGGGCGGTGCATGCCGGCCCCACCAGCGCGGTCTTGATGTGGGAGTCGGAGTTGCCCTCGCTGTGCTCGTAGCCGGCGTCCTTCGGCACCATTCGCGCGAGCTGCGCCTCGATGTCACGCCCGACGTCAGGGTCGGCGCCTTCGTTGATGGTCACTCCCGCGGTCGTGTGCGGCACGAACACGTGACACGTGCCGTCGGTCACACCAGACTGCTTGACCGCTTGCGCGACCTTCTCCGTCACGTCGACGAGCTGCGCGCGGCGGCTGGTGCGCACCTCGAATGTGACCCACCCCACGGTTTGAGGTTACCGGCTGCTGTCTACCTGGAGAAGCTGAGCTGGGCCTCGACTGTCACGGCCGGCTGGACGGTGGTGAAGCCGATCGACGGCGGCTGCACGCCGAAGTCGGTCATGTTGGTCTGGATGGTGGCGACGAGCTGCGGCGTGCCGTTGACGACGCGCAGCTGCACGGTCGCCGTCACCGTCCTGGTCACGCCGTGGATGGTCAGATCGCCGGTGACCGGGAACGTGACCGTCTGGCCGCTGTCCGCGCCGCTCGGGATCGCGACCGGCTGGAGCTTGAGCACGGCGCTCGGGAACTGGTTGACGTCGAGGGACTGCTGCACGATGCGGTCGCGATTCGTCACGTTGTAGCCCGCCACCGAATCGACGCTCGCGAGCCCGCTGAGCTGGACGGTGACCGTGCCGCCGGAAAGCTGAAACGAGCTTCCCGACTGAGTGATGGTCAGCTGCCCGGTCACTGAGTTGGTGCGCGCCACTGCGTCATGGGTCGACGTCTGGCCGGCGAACTGTTCCTTGACGCGATATCCCGCCAGCGATCCCGAGGCGACCTGCCACACACCGGCGAAGCCTGACGTGGAGGTGCTTGTGGGCGATGCAGACGTTGAAGGTGACGGCGACGCAAATGAGAGCGCCGGCGGGCTCGTGCGCAGCCCGGAGAAGAAATAGACATTACCCACTGCGCCACCGCC
>VBIA01000234.1 GCA_005879985.1 Chloroflexota bacterium
CAGGAGGCGTTCCTGGCGCTGGCGGCGGCGACGCACGAGCGCTGCCTTCAGGATCCCGAGCTCAACCACCCGTTCTCAGAGACATCGGATCCAAACCACCTCGAGCACCTGGCGGCTTACTGGGCGGAGGTGTTCGGCGGGCCCGCGCGCTACAGCGAGTCTCTCGGGGGCCAGACGGCGATGCTCACGGTCCACGCCGGCCATGGAAGCGCGCCGGACTTCCCGCAGCGATTCACCGCGTGCTTCATGCAGGGAGTCGACGACGCGGGCTTGCCCGCTGACAAGAAGCTCCGAACGGCGCTGCGTCCGTACATGGAGTGGGCGACGCGCATCGTCGACTCCTACGCCCCGCCCGGCGCGAAAGTCCCGGATGGCCTGCCGCTGCCGAAGTGGAGCTGGAGCGGACTCGTAACCGCCAAACCCAAGAAGGCGTTATCGCGCTGATGGCTCGCATCAAGATGGTCACGGAAGCTGAGGCCACCGGGCCGCTCGCCGAGATCTACGCGACCTCGAAGGCCCGGAGCGTGGCGAAGGTCGTGCCCGAGATCCTGCGGACGATGAGCCTGCGGCCGGATTTCCTGACGGCGATCGATGCGGCGTCGCGTTTGCACTTTTCCGACGGCGCGCTGACGCGCGCCCAGCACGAGATGATCGCGTCGTACGTCTCGGCGCTGAATCGCTGCCGTTATTGACTCAGCTCCCATGCGTGGTTCCTGCAGTTGCAGGACGAGAGGTTCCGGCCGGTCGCTGACGCCCTTCGCGACGGCGACATCGACGCGGCGCGGTTGGAGCGGCCCGAGCGGATGCTGCTCGATTTCGTGGGCACGATCACGACGGGGGCGTACCGGGTGACGGATGAGCAGGTGCAGGGGTTGCGGGACGTCGGGTGGAAAGACGAGCAGATCGCCGAGGCGGCTTATGACGCTGCGCTCTTCAACCTCTTCGTGCGGCTCGCGGATACCTTCGGCATCGAGCCTCCTGCCGTGTATGAACCAGACGGGATCCCGAAGGCTGTGACTAAGCCCTAGCCAGGTCGGTGTAGTCCTGGGCGATCCGGTCGTTTGTGGTGCCATCCAGCGCCCCGCCGCCAAGGCCCCAGCTCTTCTTGTAGGACTGTGTGACCTGCGATACCACATGGCCGCTGCTGTCCAGGGTGGCCAGGGTCGTGGTTCCAACCAGCGTGACTCCTACCACCCTGCTGCCGTCGGACTTGATCACGTCAGTGAACTCGCTAAGCGCATCCGGCACGGCGCCCTCGGTCGCCAGGTTCAAATCGTGGGCGCGGCGCGCCTCGGACTCGATCATCAGGTCGACCACGGCGTCGCGGGCCATCTTGTTGGCCACCTGCTGGTTGATGGTCGGGTCGAAGCTGCTGATGTTGTCGGGAATCTGCACCGTTGGGATGTTGGGCAGGATCCACACGCGGGAGGAGGCGGACTGTGGGCCCAGGCCCGTGTTGGTGGGCAGCAAGACGGCGCCTAGGGAAAAGGCCCACACGCCCGGGTCGGTGCCGGAGCCGACCTTCAGGGTCACGGTTGGGAGTGTGCCGTCGGCCAGCTCGGCGGCCGGCACCGGATTGTGGGTCGCGATGTCTGAGGAGACGGGGATGCAGCCCACGCAGATGGCCGCGACGAAGAACGCCGCAGGCGCCCGCCAGCTCATCTGTCGTACCGCGCTCGTGAAGCGGAATCCCTCGTCGAACGGCGCCATGAAACGCACGAGGGCGAAGCGGCCCGCGCACGCGATGACGAGGCTGGCCAGAAGCGCTGTCTTGGTCCAGAACTCGAGCGTGGTCGGACCGAGGAGCAGCACCGACAGCAGGGCCACGATCACGCCGAAGACAAACCTCGACGCCTGGCCGTCGGGCACAGTGCGAGGGTCGGGGATCATGAAGAACGCGAAGATCAGGACCTCGGGTGACGTGACGAGGATCGTCCACAGCTCCGAGCCGCATATCGGCGTCGCGTGCCAGCTCGCGATCATGCAGTGGTCGGGCACCGGCGCGAGCGCGAGCGCGACGAACACCGCAAAAGCCGCCATGTAGCCGAGCTCGAGGCCCAGCAGCTTCAGCTCCCAGGCGATCAGGAGCCCGCCGCCGATGAGAATCGCGTAGGTCACGATCATCCACGGGCCGAGCGGGATCCACCAA
>VBIA01000235.1 GCA_005879985.1 Chloroflexota bacterium
GTCAAGTTCCCGGGCCACAAAGTCGCCATGCTGGAGATCAACGGTCAGAAGGTCACCTACACCAAGTACGACATGCCCGCGGGGCTCTGGCCGTACAACATCGACATCACGCCGAACGGCAAGATCGCGCTCACGGCCGACAACGGTAACGCAGGCGCCTCCGACGGCCACGTGGACACCGTGAGCGTTATCGACCTCGAGACGACTCCGCCGCGCGTCATCGACCGCGTCGTCGTCGGCGACGCGCCCGAAGGCTTCGCGATCAGCCCGACGGGCGAGATCGCGGTTGCGATCCTCCTCAACGGCAGCGCAGGTGTACCGAAGAACGCCTGGTTCGCGAACCGCGCGGGCAAGGTCGTCGTACTCAAGATCGACGGCAAGAAGGTCACAAAGGTCGGCGAGGTCGAGGTGGGCGGCCTGCCCGAGGGCGTGGTGTTCAGCCCCGACGGCAAATACCTTTACGTCGGCAACTACACGGATCGTGACGTGTCCATCCTGAGGGTGGATGGAACCACGGTCAGCGACACGGGCAAGCGATTCAAGCTCCCCGGCCAGCCGGCGTCGATGCGCGGCGCCGCGCGCTAGGCGCGAGGACCGTCTGCGCGGGTCACTCCGTGGCCTTCTCGACTCGCACGGTGACCTGCTTGGCTTGAAGTGCAGTCAGCGTGATCGTGTACCCGAACAGCAGTGCTTGACGACCCCCGAGCCTCTCCTGGAGTGGCTGGACACCACTCTCCGCGAGCTTCTCCGGTGGGGCGTGGAGACGATACAACGTGATCCGCCGGATCTCCGCACCTCGAGTGACCTCGAGCTCTACCTGATCTCGACACCCGATCGGTCCACCAAGACAGCCGGTCGAGGAAAAATCTGTCACCTTCGAGGCGGTGATCGTCAGACCCGTCCCGGCGATGGTGACGGTCTGTCCGTCCCGCAGGCTCACGACGAGACCTTGAGTTGGTATCGCACCGACGGGTGCCGAAACCGGCTCGCCGGTGACGAGCAACCCCAGGATGCCCAGGATCACGAGCAGCCGAATCATCTCTTTCTGATCCTCCCGCCCTCAGCTAGAATTTCTTGGCCCTCACGTTGGGCTCGCCCTGCGAGTTTTCTCCAAAGGCACCAATGAACCCTCCGCTCTTGTTGAGGAAATCGGAGGCGAGCGAGTCGTAGTCTCCCATGTAGGTGGGGTCGATCAGGAGATCCTGACCGACCACTGACGGCCAACCGTCCGTTGCGACCGGAGTTTCCGACCATCTTGACCCGGCGTTGGTCGAGACGGCGCAGGTCCTGCCGATCGCGAAGTTCCGTGGGTCGTTCCGTCGGTCATAAAAACAGATCGCCACCTTTCCGTTCTTGTTCACGGCGATCCCTGGCATGAACTGGTCGGTGCCAAGGCCGGATTCGAGGGGCTCTCTATTCTTGTTCACCCGCTTGGGTGTGGAATAGGTGAGACCCCCATCGGTCGAGCGACTCACCATGATGTCGGAATAGCAATACCCGCCACGTGAGACGAAATCCGGAACACAGAGCTTCCCATCGTTCCAGGCGACGTACACGTTGCCGTGTGTCGTGCCGCCCGAGCGGTCCACCGCCAGCGTCGGGAACTCCTGGTTACGGAACCCACCCTGGAAGAGGCCGAACGGCCCGAACGCCCCCACCGGATTGCTCACGAACGCGACCGTCACGGGGGAAGACCAGCTCGCTCCGTGATCCGTCGATTTGCTGCTGTTGATCACGCCACCTGAGAGCCCTGAACGATCGCGCCGTTGCCCGTCGTTCGGTCGATGCAAACCTCCCTGACCACGACGGGCGACGACCAGGTCGCACCCCCATCGGGAGAGTTGACTTCCTCGATCGCCATCCTGGCGTTGCCAGCACCGCACACAGTCCCCGAATCATCGACATCGGTGTAGGTCACGAAGATTCGCGTCGTGTTCGTCGGGTCAACGGCCATCCAGGGCTTGTCGAGGAAGTGGGTGGACCCGCTCTTGCTGACCGCGGAGACTGGATTGCCCCACGAAAAGCCCCCGTTGGTCGACTTGGAGACCGAGATGTCGGAGGTCGTGACTGTCTCGAACAAAGACGCGTAGAAGAAGGTGTTCGTGTCCGCGCATCCGATAACCGGATCTCCGGCCAGAACGCCCGAGCTCGTCGGCAAAAATCCGAGGTCTTGGAAGATGCGGCCGCTGTTCGTCGAGCGGCCGTAGCCGTTGAAGCTCACGCCGCCCGATTCAAAGAGGCTCCCACTGTCGTTCCAGCCGACGACGACGTTCTTGTCGCACCAGGCGGTCGAGGTCTCGCTCTGTGTGAACCCCGAGAGTCTCGAGAAGTCCCCGTCCGTACCGGGATCGTTCACCTGAGTGCCCGGCGACGGGATCGCTGGAGGACCGGATGCCTTTTCCTCTCTGGGTAGAGCGGGCGCCGCCCGCGACCCTGCGGGCCGCCGGAGCGTCAGCGACTGCTCGAGGTGCGGCCACCTTTCGGCCAGATTCATCAAGTTCATCGCGCCCGAGGACAGCGCTCTCCTCGCGGGTTCGGGCATCCGTTCGGCGAGGGCTCTTGCCTGTCCCGTCATTGCCCTGAGGGCAGCGAGCCTCTCCGGATCGACCTGTGCCGAGCCGTTGTCAGCGATCACGACTCCGACACTGCACACCAGAGGGGCGACTGCGAGCCACCAATGACGAGTCTTCATTCCCTGTCTCCCCTTCAGACGTCGAAGGCGCGGGCGGCTCCGCGAGCCCGCAGAGCTCGTCAGCGCACCTTGATCCTGAGAAAGCGCCTGCCCGGCGCTTCCTGATCATAGTAGCGGTCGCGCCAGGCGAGGACGGCCTTGTAGGTGGCGGGCTCCGTGCCGTGGGTCAAGATGATGTAGGCCTCGTCGGCGTCGAGCGCCCCCTCTCGGGCAGCGGCGATCACCGCGATCCCCTCGGGGAGATCGAGGAGGGGCGCGAGGCGCTTCGTCCAGAAGTCGGGATCCTCCTGGTGGGAGAAGAGGTAGTCCAGAGGGACCTTGACGACCGGGAGCTTGTACGAGCCGTTCGTGGCTCCGTACGGAAGGAAGTATCGAAACGGTCCCCGCCCTCTGATCGCCACGCGGTACAAGTCCC
>VBIA01000083.1 GCA_005879985.1 Chloroflexota bacterium
CCTCGCCATCCTGGACCCTGAGGTCGACGCCGTGAAGCACCTCGCTGCCCGCGTAGCCCGCGTGGAGGCCCTTGACCTCAAGCATGGGCGGGCTCCGAGTCCTCTCCCATCGGCCGCAGGGTGCCCAGGTACACGGCGATGACGCGGGGATCGCGGAGCACCCTGGAGGGCGGTCCCTGGGCGATCTCCAGGCCGTGGTCCATGACCAGGATCCTGTCCGCGAGCGCCTGGACCGCCTTCATCACGTGCTCGATCATCAGGATCGTCACCCCCGTCCGGGCGACGTCCCGGATCAGCGCGATCATCTCGCCCCGCTCGCCCGGGTTGAGGCCGCCGAAGGGCTCGTCGAGCATCAGCAGGCCTGGACGCGTGGCGAGCGCCGTCGCCAGCATCAGGCGCTTGCGGGCGAGGACCGGCAGCTGACCGGCGATCGCCCGCTGGCGTCCCGCCAGCCCGCAGAGCGCCAGCGCGTCCAGGGCGGCGGTCTGGGCCTCCTCGCCGAAGGAGAGGAACGGGTTCTCCCCTTCGCGGCCGAACGCGCTCCCGACGAGCACGTTGGTGAGCACTGTCTGGCTGTCGAACGCGACCGTGGTCTGGAAGGTGCGGGCCAGGCCCGACTGGCAGATCCGGTGAGGGCGCAGGGCCTGGATCTCGCGCTCCCGGAAGCGGATGACGCCGCTGGTCGCGGGGCTGACACCCGAGATGCAGTCGAAGAGGGACGTCTTGCCGGCGCCGTTGGGCCCGACGATGGCGAACACCTCGCCGGGCTCAACGGCAAACGTCAGGTTGTTGACCGCGAGCAGCCCTCCATAGGCCTTGCTGACCTTCTGGCACTCCAGGATGGCCACGGTCTTAGTTTGGTCTGTCTCGGCGGTCTATCTCATCCAGCTGGGCAGCACGAACGTGCCGCTGGTGAACGGCGCCGGCGACACCACCTTCTGCACGCCGTCCTGGATCTGGACGATGATGTGCGGCTGCCCGAGCGAGGCGTCCGCGGTGCCCGCCGGAAACTGCACGCCTGTGTGATCCACGAACGAGATCGAACCGGTGGTGCCCCGCCAGATGACCGACTCGGTCGCCTTGGCCACCGCCTTGTAGTTCTTGGGGTCTCCAGCCTTGGCCACCCCCGCCGCCCAGACGTTGACCGAGTCGTAGCAGCCTCCCGCGTTGGCCCAGCCGGGCTGCTGCCCGAACTTTGCCTGGTAGCGGGAGCGGAAGTCGTTGCCGATCTTGTCCGGCAGCAGTCCGAGGACCGTAGCCCAGACAATGCCGTTGGCGGCGGAGCCGGCGAGGTTCAGGTATTCGGGCACCGACGGTCCGTACTGCTGATAGACGAGCGTCTTGGTCGGGCTGGCTGCCCAAGACTTCGCCATGGCCGCGTCGTCTGCCGGCGAAAAGTCGCTGGTGAACAGCACGCTGGGCGCAGCCTGCTTGACCTTCGACAGAACTGGGCCCCAGTCGGGCACGGCGCCTTCGCTTACTCCGTCGTTGGTGAGCTGGTTCCAGCCGAGCTGCTTCATAACACTGTCAAAGCCGTTCGCGATGACCGTGCCGTACGTGCTCTTGCCGCTGATGATCGAGTACGTCTTCGCGGATACGTTCAGCTGGCCGGCCCTGAGTGCCTGGTCGACCCAGTACGCGAAGCCCTGCCCGTACCACGACTCGGTGGGATCGGTCTGGAAAATGCCCCAGTACTTGGCCGGCGCTCCCTTGTAGCGATTGACCCAGGCGATCTGGGTGTTGACGTTGTAGTACAGCGCGCCCGCGTTCGCCACGATGTCGAACTCCGGGCCGGAGGCGAGGTGGTAGCCGGAGAAGATGACATCGGCCTTCTCGACGCTCACCGCACGGTTGAACGCCGTCGTGATCTGGTCGGTCGACGAGTCCTTGTCGTCGATGACCACGTAGTCGAGGTGGTAGCCGATGAGTCCGCCGCTCGCGTTGATCTCGTCGACGGCCATCTTGACGCCGTTCTGCATCTCTTTGCCGTCGGAGGCGATGACGCCGCCGATGGGGAAGATGCCCACGACCTTGATGCTGCCCCGCGACCCACCGCTCGTGCCGGTGGCCTTGGGAGCGAGCGCGCCGCCCGCAAGACCGCCTACGACGAGTCCGCCCACTGCGCCCACGCCGCCGGCGATGAGCTGCCTACGGGTTACCTCACGCTGAGTGATCGAATCGCCAGCCACTTCAAACCTCCTCTTGTGGTTGCAATGGAGCTTTCAGGCTCGTGCGGGGGCCGCCTCGACCTGGTAATCGACCTTGACCGGGGTGCCGTTCTTCGCCGCTGACTCGTCGATCGCGAAGCACACGGCCATCGACTTGTAGGAGTCGTGGATCGACGCATGTGACTCGACGTTGTTCTCGATGCAGTCGAGGAAGTGCGCAATCTCCGGCACGAACGGGTGGTGCGACACGTCGCCGGAGTCAGGCTCGACCGTCGGGAAGGTCCAGTAGCCGAGCGAGCCCGGGTAGTGCTTCTTGGAGTAGACCCGGTTGTTCTGGACCGTGCCCTCGGTGCCGAAGAGCCGGACGTTGAAGATGTACGGCGTGTCAGCGTCGAGCACCGTGGACAGCTTGCCGACGGCGCCGTTCTCGAACTTCAGCGACGCCACCATCACCGGGTCGTACTGGTAGTTCATGTCGAGCTTGGGGCCGGCGGAGAACGCGGCCACCTCGGTGATCTCACCCGCGAAGTAGCGGATCGCGTCCGCGGCGTGGCAGCCGGCGGCGATGAAGGCGCTTCCGCCCAGCGGCATGGCCACCGCCCACGGATAGCTCGGGTACTCCTTCTTGAGCGGGTGCCAGTAGTCGGCCTCGGCGTAGATCATCTTGCCGATCACGCCGTCGGCCTGCAGCTTCTTGACGGTGATGAACTGAGGGTTCCAACGCAGCACGAAGGACGTGACGCTCTTCACCTTGGCTTCGCTGACGGCCCGGTGGATGCGCCGCACGCCCGCGTAGTCGAGTGCGATCGGCTTTTCGATCACCACGTGGCGCCCGGTCTTAGCCGCGCGCTCGAGCTGCGCAGGCCGGACGTCAGGCGGCGTGCATGACGCGACGATCTTGACGCGGTCGTCGTTGAAGAGCTCGTCCTCGCTCTTGTACTCGCGCGCGTCAACGCCGTGCTGCTTCATCAGCTTCTCGGCCTTGCCAGGCGTCCTGTTGTAGACGCCGACGACCTCGGTCAGCGGATGGTCGCGGAACGCCTTGACGTACTCGCCTGCGACCCAACCGGCGCCGAGAATCGCTACTCCGTACTTTTTAGCCACGGGCGTGCCTCCTCGTTGCCCTCCCCAACGTGGTCCGTAGGGTATGGGCGGCCAGGGCACCTGTCAAGTTCGAGGTTGATCAAAGCGTTGTACATTTCTGCAGCTTGGCTTACGACAGAAAACAGGGCGGACACATCGTCGCTCAGGCCAACCGCCCTGACTATCGGCTGGAGATCGGCCGGGCTGAGGTGCCTGTCGGTGAGCCGCGCGGTTTCTCGGTGCTCGATGCGCGGCGCGCGACGACGCTGCGGGCGTGGGTCAGGACGCTGATACCGGCGCGTGGCGACCGCCCGGACGCTGCGGACGTCGGCGCCGCGGAGTACGTGGACGCAACGGTGTTTCTCGTGCCCGCGCTGAGGCCCGCGCTCATCCAGGCCATCGACCGTCTGGAGCGTTCAGCGACCGACCAGCGGCATAAAGCTTTCAGTGAATGCAGCGCCGAGGACCGCGAGGGCTTGCTGCGCGAGTTCGAGGCGGTCGACGCAAGCGACGCATTCAACATGGTCCGCGACTTCACGTACGAGGCGTATTACGGCCATCCCCGCGTGCTGGCCGCGCTCGAGAAGGAGACGGGCTGGAGCAGCGCATCACCGACACGGGGCAGCGCGATGAAGCCGTTCGACGTGTCGCGCCTGGAGCGCGTGAGTAAGCTGCCGCCTCGCTGGCGCAAGGCATAGAAGGATGACCCAGCCGGCGGCGGCCGATGTGCTCGTGATCGGTTCGGGGGCATCAGGCGCGGCTGTCAGCTGGCGCCTGGCCGGCCTTGGCGCGAGCGTCATCTGCCTCGAGCAGGGCGACTGGGTCGATCGCGAGCGACTGCCCAAGAATCACGTCGATTGGGAGGTGCGTGGGCGCCGCTTCTGGGCGGCCAACCCGAACGTCCGCCGCTGGCCGGCCGACTACCCGGTGGGCAGCGAGGGCGAGAACCCGGTCGACATCTACATGTACAACGCTGTGGGCGGCAGCACGATCGGGTTCGCCGGCAACTACTGGCGCATGGCTCCGTCCGACTTCAAGGTGCACACGCTGGATGGCGTCGGCGCCGACTGGCCGCTGACCTACGAGGAGCTTGCGCCCTACTACACGATCAACGAGCAGGTCATCGGCGTGGCCGGGCTCGCCGACGACCCCTGCGGGCCGACGCGCGATCCGCTGCCGGTTCCGCCCGCACCCATCGGCCGGCCGGGCGAGCTGCTTGCGGGCGCGTACGAGAAGCTGGGCTGGTACTGGTGGCCGACCGAGCAGTCGATCACGACGGCCGCTTACAACGGCCGTCCGGCATGCGACAACCGCGGCTGGTGCACGTTCGGCTGCCCGCAGAAGTCGCTGTCGACCGTTGACGTCACGTACTGGCCGCCCGCTCTCGAGAAAGGCGTCGAGCTGCGCACCGGCGCCCGCGTGCGCGAGGTGCTGCTCGACGCGACCGGCAAGGCGGCCGGCGCCCTCTACTACGACGGCGACGGCGCGGTCCGCGAGGCGCGAGCGAAGGTCGTCGTGGTCGCATGCGGCGGACTGGGAACGCCGAGGCTGCTGCTCATGTCGGCGTCGGCGTCGCATCCCGACGGCCTCGCCAACTCCAGCGGAGTTGTCGGCAAGAACCTGATGACGCACGTGCAGAGCTTCGCCGTCGGTCAGTTCGACGAGGCGGTCGAGGGCTGGCAGGGCACGTGGGGCGGCACCGTGTCGACGCGGCAGTTCTACGAAACCGATCCGTCGCGCGATTACGTGCGCGGCTTCATCATGAGCGGCTGCCGCGGCTGGTCGCCGCTGAACCTGGCGCTGCAGGTGGCGCCGTGGGGCTCGGGTCATCACGACGCGCTGGACGCGCGCATCAACCACGAGATCGTCATGTACCTGTGCGGCGAGGACCTGCCGGAGGAAGCCAACCGCGTCGAGCTCGACTGGGAGCACCAGGACCGATTCGGATTGCCGGGCGTGCGCACGCACTACGCACTCGGCGACAACAGCCGGCGCTTGGGGATGGACATGATCGCGCACGGACACCAGGTGCTCGATGCCGCGGGTGCGTCGTCGGTGCGCGACTTTGGGCTGTCGCCCATCTGGGGCTGGCACCTGCTCGGCACCGCGCGCATGGGCACCGACCCGCGGACCTCGGTCGTCGACGGCTCGAACCAGGCGCATGACGTGCCGAACCTCTTCGTGGTCGACGGCAGCAGCATGCCGACAAGCGCCGCGGTCAACCCGACCCACACCATCCAGGCGGTCGCGCTTCGGGCCGCGGACAAAATCTGGGAGAAGCGGCGAGACTGGAGCGCTTAGGCTAGAGAAGCGACTCGATCGCCTCGACCACGCGCGCGTCCTCGGGCTTGACCCTCGATCGAAATCGCCTGGTCACCTTGCCGTCGCGATCCACCAGGAACTTCTCGAAGTTCCACCCGACGCTGCCCGCCTTGCCGCCGTCATCGGGAGTTTCGCTGAGCAGCGCAAACAGCGGGTGCTGGTCCGAGCCTTTAACGTCGAGCTTGGCGAAAAGCGGAAACGTGACACCGTAGTTGATCTTGCAGAACTGCTCGATCTGATCCGCGTCGCCCGGCTCCTGGTGCCCGAACTGGTTGCAGGGAAAGCCGAGAACCGTGAAGCCACGATCTGAGTAGCGCTCGTACAGCGCCTCGAGCCCCGCGTACTGAGGCGTGAAGCCGCAACGTGACGCCACGTTTACGGCAAGCACGACCTTGCCTGAGTAGGTCGAAAGGCTTTCCGGCTTGCCGCTGAGGCGCGGCATCTCGATGTCGTAAACGGAGCTCGCCATCACAACACTCAACGGCTCGAACGGGCACGGAATTCCGACGTCACAACGCCAGGAAGGTTGGGTCAGTCGGTTCCCCTCCACGCCTGGCTCAGCTTCACGCGCGTGCCGATGCGCATGACCGAATTGGCGTAGATGCGGGCGGCAAGCGCGTTCAAGAGCGCAATCTCGCCGATCGTCAGGATCACCGCCAGGATGACCTGCCACGCCTGCGCTTCACCGGTCGCCATGCGCGCCGGCATCAGGATCGGCGCGAGCGGCGGAATGATCGAGAGCGCTACGCCGATGGGGTTGGTCGGATTCGCCTCGACCCAGAAAAAGGCCAGGTACGTGCCCACGACGAGCATCGTCAGAGGGCTGGTCACCGATGCGAGGTCCTCCTGCCTGGAGACCAGAGAGCCTGCCGCTGCGTAGACCAGCGCGTACAGAATGAAGCCGAGCACGAACCACAAGAGCCCGCCCGCGATGGCGGTGACGCCGACGTTGGGAACGCTGATCACGTGCGTGCGGCTGACCGCCACAAGCGCGGTCGCTCCCAACAGCGTGAGCTGGAGAAAGCCGACAAGACCGATGCCGATCACCTTGCCCAGCAGCAGCTGCCGCGGCCGCACTGTGGCCAGCAGGATCTCGATGATGCGGTTCGCCTTCTCCTCGACGACGCTCGCAGCCACGATCTGGCCGTACACGACCAGCGCCGTGTAGAGCAGGGCGGCCACAAAGATGCCGACCACGTTCTGCTGCGTCTTCAGGGCCGCGTTGGGGTCGAGGTATACGAGCTGGATCGACGCCCTGGAGACAGCTGATTCCACCGCCGTTGGGTCAGCGCCCGCCACCGTGAGGGCTCGGTTGAGTGCCACCTGTTTGACGATCGCGTTCAGGGTCACGGCGAGCGTCGGGTTCAGGTCGTCCTTCACCTCCACCTGCGGCGAGGCGGGGTCTCCGCTGATGAGCGCGTCGAGGCCGCCGTTGCGCACCTGATCCTCGCCCGCGCGGATGTCGGCAGGATCGTGGCGTTCG
>VBIA01000084.1 GCA_005879985.1 Chloroflexota bacterium
ACGACAG
Organism: Chloroflexota bacterium; assembly: GCA_005879985.1. GTDB lineage: Bacteria > Chloroflexota > Dormibacteria > Dormibacterales > Dormibacteraceae > CF-118. Next base: position 8 of record VBIA01000084.1, read on the forward strand.
CGCCGCCGCCGCGGACTCCTTCATCACATCGCCGAGCTGACCTGTGAGCTTGAGCTCGCCCCGGCCAGGCGTCAGCGCGGCCTCGACGAAGATGATCTCGCCGCCGGTCGGCGTCCACACCAGGCCGGTGGCGACGCCGGGCCGGTCGATGCGCTCGGCGACGTCGTCGAAGTGGCGGCGCTTGCCCAGCGCCGCACGCACGCGCCGAATGTTGACCGCCTTGCGGATCTTCTTCCCGACCGCGATGTCGGCCACGGCACGGCGCATCACCGAAGCGATCTCGCGCTCGAGGTTGCGCACGCCTGCCTCGCGTGTGTACTCGCGCACGATGAGGCGGATCGCGTCGTCGGCCATCGTCACCTCGTCCGGTCGCAGTCCGTGCGCGGCGAGCTGCTTGGGGATGAGGAAGCGCCGCGCGATGTGCACCTTCTCGGCTTCCGTGTAGCCCGAGAGGTTCAGCACCTCCATGCGGTCGCGCAGCGCGGGCGGGATGGTGTCGAGCGTGTTGGCGGTGGTGATGAACATCACCTTCGAGAGATCGAACGGCACATCGAGGTAGTTGTCGCGAAAGTCCTTGTTCTGCTCTGGGTCGAGGACCTCGAGCAGCGCAGATGACGGATCGCCACGCCAGTCGGCGCCGATCTTGTCGACCTCGTCGAGCATGAACACCGGGTCGTTGGACTCGGCGCGGCGGATCGCCTGGATGATGCGGCCTGGCATCGCGCCGATATATGTGCGGCGGTGGCCGCGGATCTCGGCCTCATCGTGCACGCCGCCGAGCGATGCGCGCGCGAACTTGCGGCCCATCGCGCGGGCGATGGAATGTCCGAGAGACGTCTTGCCCACGCCGGGAGGGCCGACGAAGCAGAGGATGGGCTCGCGTCCGCGCTCGGTGGCGCCGCGGTCCTGGCGCAGCTGCCGCACCGCGAGGTGCTCGACGATGCGCTGCTTGACCTTGTCGAGGTCGTAATGGTCGTCGTCGAGGATCGCGCGCGCCTTGGCCACGTTGACCTCGCCGCCGGTGGACGTGTTCCACGGCAGCGAGACCATCAGGTCGAGGTAGGTGCGGATGACCGACGACTCGGGCGACGCGCTCGGGATGCGCTCGAGGCGCGAGATCTCGCGGTCGGCCTCGCGCTGGGCCTCGGGCGGAAGCCCTGCCTTCTTGATCCGCTCGCGAAGCTCGCCCAGCTCGGCCTGGTCGCCATCGAGCTCGCCCAGCTCGCGCTGGATGGCCTTCAGCTGCTCGCGCAGGAAGTACTCGCGCTGGGCCTTGCCCATCGATTCCTCGGCCTGCGACTGGATCTTGCGGCCGAGCTCGAGCACCTCGAGCTCGTGCGCCATGTGGCCGAGGAGCTTCTCCAGCTTCTCCCGCGGCGAATCCATCTCGAGGAGGTGCTGGCGCTCGTCGGTGGTGAGCCGGATGTGGTTGGCGACGTAGTACGCGAGGTGCACCGGTTCGTCGATCGCACCTGCCGCGCTCGCCAGCTCGGCCGGCAGCTGCGGCGCGAGCGCCACGAGCTGCTGGAACGATGCGATCACGCGACGAAGCAATGCCTCTCTCTCGATCGCAGGCTGCTCGTCGACAACCTCGGGGTGAACCTCGATGCTCGCCGTCAGGTAAGGCTCTTCAGAGACGGCGGCGCTCAGCTTGATGCGGCGCACGCCGAGCACCGCCAGCTGCACCGTTCCGTCAGGCAGCTTGAGCATGTGCTGGATGCGCACCATCGCGCCGATGTGATGGAGATCGTCGAATGCGACCTCCTCCGCCGTCTCGTCGAGCTGCGCGGCCACCGCGATGTACCGATCGCCGGCGGGCAGGTCCTCGAGCAGCTTGAGCGAGCGGCGGCGGCCCACTGAAAGCGGGATGAAGATGCGCGGGAACACCACCGTCGACTTCAGCGGAAGGACGGGCAGCTTCTCCGGGACTTGTGCGTCGTCGGTGTCGACGGGCGCTTCGTCGCTCACGCCACCACAGTAGACGTTCGCTGCGGGGTCGGGCTACACGACAGGGCCCGAACAGGGGCGCCCGTATAATCCGTAAGCCCAATTTGAGCCAGGAGCTAACGGCTGTCATCCTCGCCGCCGGGCACGGCACTCGGATGCGGTCTCGCACTCCGAAGGTGCTCCATCCCATCTGTGGCCGCGCCATGGTCGACTGGGTGGTGGACGTGGTCAAGGCCGCCGGCGCGACCGACGTCAAGGCGATCGTCAGCTCGCATCACGCCGAGGTGGCGGCGCATCTGGACGGCCGGACCGAGGTCATCTACCAGCGCGAGCCTGAAGGCACGGGGCACGCCGTGCAGCAGGTGCCCGCCGAGGTCCTGTCTCGCGGCGACGTGCTCGTCGTGAACGCCGACTCGCCGCTGCTCACCGCCGAATCCGTTCGCAGGGTGATCGACGCGCACCGCAGCTCGGGCGCCCAGGCGACCATCGCCTCGGTCGACGATCCCCGGCGGGATGACGGTCGCATCGTGCGCAGCGCAGACGGCGGATTCGAGCGGATCGTGGAGAAGAAAGACGCGACTGCCGGCGACCGCGCCACCTCGGAGATCAACGTCGGCCTCTACTGCTTTCAGGGCGAGCCGCTCGTCGAGGCGCTGGGCAAGATCACCAAGGACAACCAGGCGGGCGAGCTGTACCTGCCCGACGTGCTGAAGCACCTACAGCCGGTGAACATCGTCCGCATCGACGATCGCGACGAGGCGATGGGTATCAACGACCGGGCTGGGCTCGCGCGGGCGATCGCGGCGATGCGAGATCGGATCCTCAGCGGCCACATGGCGGCCGGCGTCACCGTCACCGACCCCGCAAGCACCTTCATCGACGGCACCGTCCGCATCGGTCAGGACACGGTCATCGAGCCATTCACCCATATCAAGGGCGACACCGTCATCGGCGAGGCCTGCCGCATCGGACCGAACGTGCACATAGAGGACGCGAGCATAGGCGACCGGTCGGACTGCGGCCCGTTCGTGAAGATCCGCCCGGGCACGGTCATCGACCAGGACGTCCACATCGGCAGCTTCGCCGAGCTGGTGCGCACGACCGTCGGCCGCGGCAGCAAGGTGCCGCACGTCTCCTACCTGGGCGACACGTCGGTCGGCGAGGACGCGAACGTGGGCGCCGGCACGATCACCGCCAACTTCAACGGCGAGGTCAAGAACAAGACCGAGATCGGGGACGGCGCATTCGTCGGCGTGGATACGATGCTGGTCGCGCCCGTCAAACTTGGCAAGGGCTCCCGCACCGGGGCGGGATCGGTCGTGACCAAGGACGTGCCCGACGGCGCGACAGCCGTCGGGGTTCCAGCTAGGGTGGTACGGAGAAAAACCGTGAGCTCAGACCACAGATGATCGGGAGGCTGCAGACGGCAGTGGAGTACGTGGCCGAGTCCGCCTCTCCGTGGGGCGAGCTCAAGCTGCTGGGGGGCTCCGCCAACCCGGCGCTGGCGGAGAAGATCTCGGCCCAGCTAGGCGTGCCCCTGACCGATACGCGCCTGCGCCGCTTCGCCGACGGCGAGATCAATGTCAAGATCGAGGACTCGATGCGCGGGCACGACGTTTTCGTCATCCAGCCCACTTGCCCGCCGGTCAACGAGCATCTGATGGAGCTGTTCATCATCCTCGACGCGTTGAGACGCGCCTCCGCCGGCCGCGTGACGGCGGTCATCCCGTACTACGGCTACGCGCGCAAGGAGCGCAAGACGCAGCCGCGCGAGCCGATCTCGGCCAAGCTCGTGGCCAACTTCATCACGCTGGCCGGCGCCGACCGCCTCCTGCTGCTCGACCTGCACGCGGAGGCGATCGAGGGCTTCTTCGACGTCCCGACCGACCACCTATCGCCCTTCCGCATCTTCGCCGACTACCTGCGGACGCTGAACCTACACAACCTCACCGTGGTCGCGCCGGACGCCGGCGGCGGACGCCGCGCCGAGGCGGTGGCTAACGTGCTTCAGGCCCCAATCGCATTCGGCTACAAGCGCAGGCCAGAGGAGGACCAGGCGGAGGTGATCGCGGTCTCGGGTGATGTGAAAGGCCGCGACTGCGTGGTGGTGGAGGACATCATCACGACTGGCGGCACCATCTCCAAGCTGGCGCAGTCGCTGCGGTCGCAGGGCGCGCACAAGGTTCTAATCGCCGCCACGCACCCGGTGCTCACCGGTGACGCGGTCGACCGGCTGAAGAAGGCGCAGATCGACGAGGTGATCGTCACCGACTCGGTGCCGATAGCGCCCGAACGGCTCGGGCCCCCGATCACCGTCCTGTCGGTCGCGCCCCTCCTCGCTGAGGCGATCATCCGGGTGCACGAGAACCGGAGCGTCAGCGAGCTGTTCCGATAGCCCGACCGCGATGACCGCAGTGCAGTGGATCGAGCTTGTGGTGATCCTGGTCTGCTTCGTCCTCGCCGGGATGGCCAGCGGAACCGAGACCGCCCTGACGTCGGTCGGCCGTCTTCGCGTCCGCTACCTCGCGGAGGAGGGTAGTCGCGCGGCGCGCATCCTGCAGCGCCTGCAGCGTGACCCCAACCGTTTCCTCTCCACGGTGCTGCTGATCAACACCGTCGCGCTGATCGTCGCGTCCAGCGCCACCACGCTGCTGACCGACGACCTCTTCCACGGCTGGGGCGTGCCGCACGAATACGTGCTGTGGCTGGCTCTGCTCGTGTCGCTGCTGCTGTCGGTGCTGCTGCTGCTGCTGGCCGAGGTCACCCCAAAGACGCTCGCCATCAGGTACGCGGAACGAGTGGCGCTGATGGCGGCCGGCCCGGTCGACCGCATGGCCACCTTCTTGAGCCCGGTGCTGTGGGCGGTGACCATCGTCTCGCGCGCGCTGACAGGTGGCCGCGCGGCCAAGGCCCCGTATCTGACGGAGGATGAGCTCATCACGCTGCTCCACGTGTCGGAGGAGCAGGGCGTGATCGAGGAGCAGGAGCGCGACATGATTCACGGCATCATCGAGGCCGGCGACAAGTCGGTCCGCGAGGTGATGGTGCCGCGCACCGACATGGTGGCCGTGGAGAGGAGCGCCACGCTGCAGGACATCGCGCGAATCTTCAAGCAGCACCGGCACACGCGCTTGCCGGTCTACAAGGGCGACCTCGATCACATCTTCGGCCTGATCCATGCCAAGGACCTTCTGCTCTTCTACACGCTGTCGAGCGCGCCCAAGTTCGACATCGACAAGATTCTGCGTCCGATCCTCTACACGCCCGAGACCAAGAAGGTAGATGAGCTGCTGCACGAGATGCGCTCCAAGAAGGTGCACATGATGGTCGTGGTCGACGAGTACGGCGGCACGGCGGGACTTGTCTCGCTCGAGGACCTGCTGGAAGAGATCGTCGGCGAGATCCGCGACGAGTACGACCAGGCGGAGGAGGAGCAGCTGAAGATCGTGAGCCCCACCGAGGCGCTGGTGGACGCGCGCTACCCGATGGACGAGCTGAACTCGCGACTCGGCCTGGGCATCAACGAGTCCGCCGAGTACGACTCGGTCGGCGGCTACGTGGTGGCGTCGTTGGGCACAATTCCGGCGCCCGGCGCCGTGATGCAGGGCGGGCGCGCCAAATGGAAGGTCGAGCAGGCCAGGGGCAACCGCGTCGAGCAGGTCCGACTCGTCGCCGACGAACCCTGGCCGGACGACACACTGGTCGAGGCCGGGTTCGCGCCGCCGCATCGTCCGTCGAGGATGGACAGCGACGGTTTCATGCAGGACGACCGCTAGGGTGTCCCGAGGGACACCCACCTGACGACCTATCGCGACCACGCGGTCGTGCTGCGCAAGCTCGACTACGGCGAGGCCGACCGGATCTTCACGCTCCTGACGCGCACCCACGGCAAGGTTGGTGCGATCGCCAAGGGCGCGCGCAGGCCGGAGAGCAAGCTGGGCCCGTCGCTCGAGCTGTACGGCCACGTCGACGTGCTGCTCGCCAGAGGCCGCGGCGACCTGGACGTCGTTGCGCAGGTGCAGCGCCTGCCCGGGACGCGCATCGCGGGCGAGGTGGAGAGGATGTCGCACGCGGCGCTCATCGCGGAGCTGGCCGAGCGCGTGTGCGAGGACCGGCACCCGGTAGACGGGGTCTACGAGCTCACCGTCACCGCGCTGGAGGAGCTCGCGCGCGAGAGCGACCCTCGGCGCGCGTCCGCGTACTTCCTGATGTCGGCACTGGACCTCCTCGGTTACGCGCCGCAGCTTTCGATGTGCGCGTCGTGCGAGAAGCTGCTGCCGGCAAAGCCCGCGGCGTTCAGTCCGTCCGCCGGAGGATTCCTGTGCGACCGCGACGACCTCGGCATGCCCACGACGTCGCTCGCGGCGATCAAAGTGCTGCGCCTGATGGCCGCGGGTGACCTGCAGACGTATCGCCGGTTGAAGCTCGACGACGCGCTCATGAACGAGATCGAGCACGTGGTCACGACGCAGCTCGAGCATCACCTCGACCGGCGTTTGAAGTCGCTGCAGTTCCTGCACTCCATGTATCCCCCTCCCGCGCTGCGAGAGGGCCCAGGTATCCCTCTCCCGCCTGCGGGAGAGGGTCAGGGTGAGGGATTAGGTATCCCTCTCCCGCCTGCGGGAGAGGGTCAGGGTGAGGGCTTGTGACCGTCGATCGCGACCAGTTGATGGACAAGGTCGTGGCGCTGACCAAGCGTCGCGGCTTCATCTACCCGTCGAGCGAGATTTACGGCGGTCTATCAGGCTTCTACGACTACGGCCCTTACGGCGTCGCGCTCAAGCGAGCGATCCGCGACCTGTGGTGGCGCCACGTGGTCGAGCTGCGCGACGACGTGGTCGGCCTCGAGTCGACGCTGATCATGCCGTCCGAGGTCTGGGCCGCCTCGGGCCACCTGACCAACTTCGTCGACCCGCTGAGGCAGTGCACCGGCCGGTGCAAGAAACGCTGGCGGGCGGACACGGTGAAGGGCGACAAATGCCCCGAGTGCGGCTCCGAGGTGTACCTGCGGCCCGAGACGGCGCAGGGCATGTTCGTCGACTTCAAGAACGTCATCAACTCCACGCGCGTCCGGGTGCCGTTCGGCATCGCGCAGCAGGGCCGGGCGTTTCGCAACGAGATCACGCCGGGGAACTTCGTGTTTCGCGTGCGGGAGTTCGAGCTCATGGAGCTCGAGTACTTCGTCAAGCCGAACGAGGACGACGGCTGGTTCGACTACTGGCGCAAGGAGCGGATGCGCTGGTACACGGACGTGCTGGGGGTCAACGCGTCGCGGCTGCGGCAGTACGACCATCCGAAGGCCTCGCTGTCCCACTACTCCAAGCAGACGACTGACATCGAGTACGAGTTCCCGTTTGGATGGGGCGAGCTCGAGGGCATCGCGGACCGAACCGACTTCGACCTTCGCGTCCACCAGGAGGCTTCGAAGACCGACCTTACGTACCTCGACCCCGAGACCAACGACCGCTACCTCCCGTGGGTGATCGAGCCGGCGGTCAGCGTGGATCGCATCTTCGTGACGCTGCTCATCGACGCATACGACGAGGATGTCGTCAACGAGGAGTCTCGGGTCGTGCTGCGGCTGCACCCGAACGTCGCGCCGGTGCAGGTGGCGATCGTGCCGCTGTCGAAGAAGGAAGACCTGATCAAGGTCGCGCGCGACGTCCGGTCATCCCTGCAGGGTGAGTTCCGCGTCGAGTACGACCAGACCGGCGGCCACATCGGGCGGCGTTACCGCCGCCAGGATGAGATCGGCACGCCCTTCTGCATCACTGTCGACTTCGAGACGCTGAACGATCGCGCGGTGACGATCCGCAAGCGCGACACCACCGAGCAGGAGCGCGTCGCGATTGCAGGGCTCACCGAGCGCTTGACGGCGCTGGTCGCGGGCTAGGAGGCGCGGCCGGAAACCTTCGCCGAGAGATTCGGCGATCCAGGTGGCCCAGATTCGGGTGAAGCTCCGAGCAGCGGAGCGATCGCATTGGAGAACTGCGTGAGCGAGCAGCGCAGGAGCTGAGCCCGAAGATGGGCCGCATGGGCGCCGAAGATCCGGCGACGCCTTTCCGGCCGCGCCTCTAACCCCAGACCGACTTTGCCACCCGGCCGACCAGGTCCAGCTTGTGGCGCTGGTCGTCGGGCGTGATGCGGTTGCCCTCCATCGTCGAAGCAAATCCGCACTGCGGGCTCAGCGCCAGCCGCTCCAGCGGCACGAATTGCGACGCCTCCTCGATACGGCGCGTGAGCTCGTCGTCGGTCTCCAGTCGCGGCTTCTTGGTGGTGACCAGGCCGAGCACGGCGACGCGATCCTCGGGCAGATGGCGCAGCGGCTCGAAGCCGCCTGAGCGCTCGTCGTCGTACTCGAGCAGGAATCGGTTGAACAGCGTCTTCTCGAAGATGCGCGATATGGGCTCGTAGTCGCCCTCCGCATAGAACTTGCTCTGGTTGTTGCCGCGGCAGATGTGAATCGCGAACGTGACGCCGGGGTGGTTCTCGATGATCGCGTTGTCGAGCTCGATGCAGCGGTCGATGAGCTGCTCCGGG
>VBIA01000085.1 GCA_005879985.1 Chloroflexota bacterium
CCTGGATCAGTTCCCCAGCACGAACAGCTTCAGCGCCCAGCTGATAGCGATCGCGCTCGCGACGCCTACGGCCAGCACCCGCCACTGAGCCCCGCTCAGCCGCACGGACCACGTCCGCCCGCTCACGATCCCCGAGGCCAATCCACCGGCACCCACCAGCGCGCCGACGAAGAAAGCCGGGCCCAGCGGAAACAGCCGAACCGCATCCGAGATGTCCCCTTCCCACATGTAAGCGAACGACCGCGTACCGCCGCAGAACGGACACGGGTGCCCCGTCAGGTAATAGAACGGGCACGGCGGAAGCACCAGGTGACCCGCCCGGAGCGTGAAAAAGAACCTCGTGTAGACCAGCCACGCCAGCAGACCAAAAAGCAGTCCAATGTCGCGCGTGCGGTCCGCCGGCACGGCCCGCGTGATCGCGATCGGCATGACGGGATGACTATAGGAGGCGGCCATCAGCTCAGCAGCCCCACGATCTCATCGGTCGTCTCGGCCACGGCAACGCCCGCCCGCCGGAACGCCTCCTCCTTGCTCTTCGCAGTCCCCCGGTTGCCCGAGATGATCGCGCCGGCGTGCCCCATCCTCTTGCCCTCCGGCGCGGTCCGCCCGGAGATGAACGCAATCGTCTTCAACCGGCTCCCGCGACCAAGCAGCTCGGCCGCGTGCTCCTCGTCGGAGCCTCCGATCTCGCCGATCACCACCAGCCGGTCAGTCGCAAGGTCGGCCTCGAACAAAGAGATCACGTCGGAAAACGTCAGGCCCAGCACCGGGTCGCCCCCGATGCCCACGATCGTCGACTGCCCCATCCCCGCCGCGCTCAGCGCCGACCCGACCTCATACGTCAGCGTGCCGCTCCGCGACACCAAACCCACCGAGCCCGGCCGCGTGATCCGCTGCGGGATGATGCCAATCTTCGCGACCCCCGGCGTGATCAAACCGGGACAGTTCGGCCCGATCAAGCGCGCAGACGGGTAACCGCGCAGGAAGTCCTTCACCCGGATCATGTCCTGGATCGGGATCCCCTCGGTGATGCACGCGATCAACGTCACGCCCGCCGCGGCCGCCTCCATGATCGCGTCCGGCGCAAACGCCGGCGGCACGAAGATGCCCGAGGCCGTGGCGCCGGTCGCGGCCACAGCGTCGTAAACCGTGTTGAACACCGGCACGCCAAGGTGTGTGGTTCCGCCTTTGCCGGGGCTCGTGCCGCCGACGAGCTTCGTGCCCATCGCAAGCATCTGCTCGGCGTGAAACGCGCCTTCTCGCCCGGTGATGCCCTGCACGATCACGCGCGTCGAGGCGTCGAGAAGGATGCTCATCTCAGAATCACGACCTCGGCGCGGCCGCCCGCGTGAGCTCGACGATCTTCTGCGCCGCCTCCCACGCGTTGGCGCCAGGCTCGATGCCGTTGGCCTTCAGGATCGCGCGCCCCTCCTCTTCATTCGTGCCGCTCATCCGCACCACCAGCGGCAGCTTCATCTTCAGGTTGTCGCGCGCGGTCACCAATCCCCGCGCGACCTCGTCGCACCGCGTGATGCCGCCGAAGATGTTCATCAGCACGCCCTTCACTCGCGGGTTCATCATGATGACGCCCAGCGCGTTCTCGACCACCTCCGCGCGAGCGCCGCCGCCGATGTCGCAGAAGTTCGCCGCGCCGCCGCCGGCCCGCTGCACGAGGTCGAGCGTGCTCATGCACAGGCCCGCCCCGTTGCCGATGATCCCGATTTCACCGTCCAGAGACACGTAGATCAGGCCGCGCTTCTTCGCCTCGACCTCGTACGGATCGCCCTCGATCAGCGAGCCGTAGAGGCGATCCAGGTCGAGCTGCCGCCACATCGCGTTGTCGTCGATCTCGAGCTTCGCGTCGCCCGCGATGATGTCTCCAGAACGCGTCACCACCAGGGGATTGATCTCTGCCGTCACCGCGTCCAGCTCCGGGATGGCGCGGTACAGCTTCTTGATCAAAGCCATCAGCGGCCGGCCCAGCTCGCCCAGACCCGCCTGAAACACCAGCGCGTTGAGCTCGAAGCCAAGCGGACCTCGCCAGGGGTTCGGATAGAGACGCGCGATCGAATCCGGGGATTCCGAGGCCACCTGCTCGATGTCCATGCCGCCCTTCGACGACAGCATCAGGATGTTCGCGCGCGCGTCGCGGTCCACGGTGAAGCCCAGGTAAATTTCGCGAGCGATCTCCAGCGCGGCCTCGCAGTAAACCAGCGGCACCTTGTAGCCCTTGATGTCCATGCCGATGATCTGCTCCGCGGCGCGCCGCGCCTCCTCGGGCGTAGAGGCCAGCTTGATCCCACCAGCCTTGCCGCGCCCGCCCACCGGCACCTGCGCCTTCACCGCCACGGGCCCCAGCGCCGCACATGCCTCGGCGGCCTCGTCGGGGCTGTGCGCAACACGCCCGGGCGGGATCGAGATCCCAAGCGACGCGAGGACTTCTTTGGCCTGGTACTCGAGAAGCTTCACAAGGGAATGTTTCCATGCCAGCGAGGATTCCTGCGGCGCTCCTTCCGTAGGGCCACCCGCAGGGCTCGAATCAAGGCACTCCGCGTCCGGCCCGGTTCGATGACATCGTCTATGTAGCCACGCTCGGCGGCGATGTACGGATTGGCAAAGCGCTCCGTGTAATCGGCCACCAGCTCGTGCCGCAGCGCGGCCCGGTCGGCGGCCGCGTCCAGCTCCCGATGGAACACGATGTTGACCGCGCCCTCAGGCCCCATCACCGCGATCTCCGCCGTCGGCCAGGCAACGTTGTAGTCCGCGCGGATGTGCTTCGAGCACATCACGCAGTACGCGCCGCCGTACGCCTTGCGAGTGATGACCGTCAGCTTCGGCACGGTCGCCTCGCTGAAGGCATAGAGCAGCTTCGACCCATGCCGGATGATGCCGCCGTACTCCTGCGCAGTCCCGGGCAAGAAACCGGGCACGTCGACAAACGTCACCAGCGGGATGTTGAACGCGTCGCAGAAGCGCACGAACCGCGCGGCCTTCACCGATGCGTTGATGTCCAGCGCACCCGCCATCACCTTCGGCTGGTTGGCCACGATTCCGACCGGGTGGCCGTCGAGATGCGCGAACCCGACCACCATGTTCATCGCGAAGAATGGCTGCACCTCGAAGAACTCGCCGTTGTCGACGACCATCCGGATCACGTCCTTGATGTCGTACGACTCCTTCGACGAGTCAGGAATGATCGTGGCGAGGCCGGGGTCCGCGCGCTCGGCGTCGTCTGTCGGCGCCAGCCGCGGCGCCGCGACGTCGCAGCTCTGCGGGATGAATGACAGCAATCGGCGCACCTGCGCGAAGCATTCGTCCTCGGTTTCCGCCAGGAAATGCGCCACGCCCGACTTGACGTTGTGCACCTCCGCCCCGCCCAGCGAGTCGAAGGTCACGTCCTCGCCCGTGGTGACGCGGATCACCTCCGGGCCGGTGATGAACATGTAACCCACGCCGTGGACCATGAACGTGAAGTCGGTCATCGCCGGCGAGTAGACAGCGCCGCCGGTGCACGGTCCGAGGATGAGGCTCAGCTGCGGGATGACGCCGCTCGACTCCACGTTGCGCCAGAAGATCTCGGCGTAGCCCGCGAGTGAGACCACGCCTTCCTGGATGCGCGCGCCGCCCGAGTCGTTGATGCCGATGATCGGGATGCGGTTCTTCAGGGCGAGGTCCATCACCTTGATGACCTTCTCCGCGAACACCTCGCCCAGCGACCCGCCGAAAACAGTCGCGTCGTGGCTGAACAGCATCACGTCGCGCCCGCCGATCTTGGCCATGCCAGTCACGACGCCGTCACCGGCGATTCGCTTCGACTCCAGGCCGAAACCGGACGAGCGGTGGACCGCGAAGATGTCGAGCTCCTCGAACGAGTTGCGGTCGACCAGGCGCGAAATGCGCTCGCGCGCGGTCAGCTTGTGCTTGGCGTGCTGTCGGTTGAACGCCTCGGCGTCGCCGTGGCCGGCCTCGTATTTCCGCTGCCTGAGCAGGTTCAGAGGGTCGACTCGGTGTTCTGGCTTTGACTTGTCCGGCATCAGGTCAAGACCGCTGAATGAACATCCAGCGGTGACCTTCCAGATCCTCGGCGCGATATTTGCGGCCGTTCTCGTCGTCCTCGAGCGGCGACAGGATGGTCGCGCCACCGGCGCGCGCACGCTCGTGGTGCGACTCCACGTCGTCGACGTAGACCAGCACCCCGTCGACGATGTACGGAACCTCAGACCAGCGCGCCGCCTGCTCGCAATCGTCGCGATGGCGCCTCGGGCCCCGGTAGTGAGGCGACGGCGTCGCGAGCATGATCACCCCGGAGCCGGTCTCCATCTCGCCGTGGGTCAGGTGGCCGTCACCCGGCGACGTCAACCGCGCCCGCTCGCGAAAGCCGAAAACTCGCGCCAGCCAGTCGAGCGCGGCCGGCCCGTCCTCGTAGGCGATCATCGGAATTACCCCAGTAATCCCTCTCCCTTCAGGGAGAGGGTCAGGGTGAGGGCCAGTAATCCCTCTCCCTTCAGGGCGAGGGTCAGGGTGAGGGTTCCGTTCACGGTGAGAATTCGGTTCGTTCATCTACGCGGCCTCGGTCGGACGATACTCGCCGAACGCCTGCCGGAGCACATCGCAGCACTCGCCGATCGTCACGTAGTCGGCCAGCGCAGCCTTCAGCACCGGCAGCAGGTTCACCGATCCCCGAGCCGCTTCGCCGATCGCCGTCAGGTGCCGGTCGACCACATCGCGCGGCCGCCTCGCGCGCAGCCGCGCCAGGGCCGCCGACTGTTCGGCCTGGTGCTGCGGGCTCACCTTCATGATCTCGACCCTGTCGCCCTGGTCGGCGGCGTAGCGGTTCACGCCCACCACGACGCGCTCGCCTGACTCGACCCGAAGCTGGAACCGGTAGGCGCTCTCGCCGATGCGTTTCTGCGTCCAGCCGGATTCGATGCACTCGACAGCTCCGCCCAGCTCGTCGACCTCGGCCATGATCCCCAGCGCCTCCGCCTCGACGCGGTCCGTCAGGTTCTCCACGTAGTAGGAGCCGCCCAGCGGATCGGCAACGAGCGGGACGGCAGACTCGAATCCGATCATCTGCTGCGTGCGCAGGGCCAGCTCGGCCGCGCTCTGAGAAGGCAGGCCCAGCGCCTCGTCATACGCGTTGGTGTGCAGCGACTGCGTGCCGCCCAGCACCGCGCTCATCGCCTCCAGGGTCGTGCGCACGACGTTATTCAGCGGCTGCTGCGCGGTCAGCGTCACCCCGCCCGTCTGCGTATGAAAGCGCAGCGCCAGCGAGCGCTCGTCGCGCGCGTGGAAGCGGTCGCGCATGATCCGTGCCCACATGCGTCTCGCGGCGCGAAACTTTGCGACCTCCTCGAAGAAGTCCATGTGGCAGGCAAAGAAAAACGAGACACGCGGGGCGAAGTCGTCGATCGCGAGCCCTGCGGCCAGCGCCGCCTCCACGTACGCGACCGCGTGGCTGAGCGTCAAGGCGATCTCCTCCGCGGCGGTCGCGCCGGCCTCACGCATGTGATAGCCGGAGATCGAGATCGTGTTCCAGTTCGGCAGGTTCTCGCGGCAGTACGCGAACAGGTCGGTCACCAGCCGCATCGACGGCTTCGGTGGAAAGATGTACGTGCCTCGCGCCGCGTACTCCTTGAGGATGTCGTTCTGCACGGTGCCGGTGATCTTCTCCGGCGCCACACCCTGCTTCTCCGCGACCAGCTCGTAGAGCAGCAGCAGCATCGCCGCAGTCGCGTTGATCGTCATCGACGTGGACACGCGGTCCAGCGGGATGCCGTCCAGCAGGATCTCCATGTCCTCGAGCGAGTCGATCGCCACGCCCACTTTGCCAACCTCGCCGTTGGCCATCGGGTGGTCGGAGTCGTAGCCGATCTGCGTGGGCAGGTCAAACGCGATGGACAGCCCCGTCTGCCCCCTGTCGAGCAGGAACCGGTATCGCCTGTTCGACTCGGCCGCGGTCCCGAAGCCGGCGTACTGGCGCATCGTCCAGAGGCGGCCTCGGTACATGTTGCGGTGGATGCCGCGCGTGAACGGGAACGTGCCCGGCGGCGGTTCCTCGCCGTGGCGATCCTCGACCGCGTAGACCGGCTTCAGCGGCAGGCCGCTGTCGTTTTTTATCTCGTCGGTCACGTCGATTCCACCAGCTCGGTGAGCACGCCTCCCATCGTCCTCGGATGCAGGAACGCGATGCGTGAGCCGTGCAATCCAATCCGCGGCTCCTGGTCGATCAGCTCGAGACCCGCCTCCCGCGCCTCCTCCAGCGCCCGATCGATGTCGGTCACCGCGTAAGCCACGTGGTGCAGGCCCGGGCCCCGCCGAGCGAGGAACTTTCCCACCGGCGACTCCTCGCGGGTCGGCCGCAGCAGCTCCACCTCGCCCTCGCCCGTGCGGATGAACGCCGCCTCGAGCCCGTCGGTCTCGCTCACAGTCCGCTGCACCAGCTCGGCGCCGAACGTCGACGTGTACAGGCGGATCGACTCGTCCATGTCGGTCACCGCGACGCCGATGTGATGGATTCGATCCAGCGTCACTGGACTGAGAAAACGCGGGTGACTGCGTTGAGCGTGAGTATGTTCGGCAGAAGGCCGTCGATCTTCAGGCTGCCTCGCAGCAGCTTCATCGCCACGCCGCGGCCGACCTCGTCGATGTAGATCGGCAGACCGAGTGGCCCGATCTTCAAGTTGCTGAGGCTCATCACCGTGTCCG
>VBIA01000086.1 GCA_005879985.1 Chloroflexota bacterium
TTCAGCGTGTACGAGATCGAGTCGACTCGCTCTTCGCCGCTGGTGCCGACCAAGTCGTATTCAACCCCGTCACGGGCACCAGAGGTCAGGCGTATCGACATGTTCTTCACGCCCTTTCACGCTTGGTCGAATAGAACCTATCTCCAGCGAACGTGAAGCCACCCCATTCATCGTCGCGCTCCGCCTGACCCCAGGCACTACGGTGCCCGCTTGTTAACCGCAAAACCGGGAAGACGTTCTGACGGGGGCCGGGGCAAGGGATCGCGTGGCTCACCGATGTAGCAGTTCATGTAGCAATCCGCGCGAAAAACGCTTCAAATCTGAACGGAGCGGCTGGCTGCGTTAGCACTTTCGAACTGAAACCGATCGTTTCCCCGTTTTCTGGACGAGATGTCTCACAGTTCGGGACCGTGAGGCCCCCGGGTTCAAATCCCGGGGCTCCCGACCACTGTTCTCCCCGTAGACGCGTAATGCGGCGGTTGACGTGGCGGGTTTCTAAGACGCCCGCTGGTGCCACGCTGGTGGCCCGGACCCGTTGCAATGCCCCCAGCCACGCACCCTATGGCGTTTCCGTGTTTGGACCTTCCAAGCGCGGGGTAACCTTGATTTGGGGTCCGCCACCACCCACAACGACCACGCCTATGCACTATGAAAACGCAGCAAAAGCTCGGGGCGGCCCGGCATGAAGCAGTATTCGGGGTCGATCGTATCCCTGGCCCTAGCAACCATCCTCGCCGCGACTCCCCTATATGGCGTCCAGTGGCCACTGTGGACCATCGGTCCGATCGTCGGCGTGTTCCTAGTTGTCGGGTACCTGCTGCGGCCATCCAAATCAGCACCCCCGACCCCGGCCTCGTCGCCGCGACGAGATACGGCCTTTGTTCGCGGGGACGCTGACGGATCGACCTTCGACGACATGGTCGTTGACGGCGCCCATGCAGTGATTGACGGCAACGCGCGCAATGCGGTTTTCCACAATGTGCGATACCGAGCGGCCGCGGCGAAGCGGCTGTTTGGTCGCCGCTAGACGCCGATGCTCTACGCGTACCAATGTCCCTCGTGCGGTGTGGTGATTAAGCGCCGCTCGCCCGCGGCAGGATTGCTCCTCTGCACGTGTATGTACGGACTTCTGAGGCCGCTCGGTTGGGATCCCGGTGCGATGCCTGGCGGCACCAGCCCCCGACCGACCGCCGACAGGATGCGAAACGTGTCGATCATCAACTGTGGGACCGGCGTGCGCATGGATGGCGGTCACGCAGAGATCGACGCGCTCGACATCAGCGATACGACTGTCGGAATCGAGCTCAATAAAGGTGCAACGGTCAACGCCCGGAAGGTCCGATTCAAAGTCGGGCCCTGATCGCACATTGCACCGACCGGTCTCTGATTTGACGTCCTTACTAATAAAGGCGGGCGTGAGTCCGAAGGTCGTCAGCTAAGGGCTCGGTCACGAGTCAGTCGAGACGACGCTTCGACTCTACGTCCACACCGACAGCGAGCAGCACGCCGAGGCAGCGACGGTGTTCGGCTCGCTGATTCGCTCGGCTGGTGCCCGACTGATGCCCGTGGCTTTCGGAGGCCGGTGGCGGCCGGGAGCGCTGAGCAGCGCTGAGCAACGCTCTTCCCCATACGAGTGGGGGCCGCGAAGCGCTCAGCGGCCCCCGGAGCGCTGCCTCATCCTTCGGGACCGTGAGGCCTCGGGTTCAAATCCCCGGGCCCCCGACACCCGGGCCCCCCGACCAATCAACTGAACTCAAATTCGCGTACGCGAACCTGAACTAGGCTCGACTAGAGGTCCTCACGGTTTTCAGCCGTGCGCGATTGGTCTCGCCAGACTCTTCAAACGGCTCTGAATGTACTACTTCGTGTAGTAATCCGCGAAGCGAGGTGGGAAAGGCGCGACGGGCTCTCGATAACTAATTGTTCTGTGGGTATCACGCGTCACCGGCTTGCGATAAGAGACGACTAACCGGAGCTACGGGACACGGTCGTAATGGCCCACCGGCTAACTTCGGTCGGCGCGCAGCGCAGAGTTGCGTCTTGAACTAGTCTGTTGGCTTCTCCATCAAGAGCATCCTAAGGAGTCACGAGATGGCAGCAAAGAAGGGCGCCGGGCCACATGGCCCTGGGCGGCCTCGCCAAGAAAAACGCCAAGAAAGCCGCAAAGAAGTCCTCGAAGAAGAAGTAAGCCCCCACGGCTGCGACACGTCGCCACTGATAAGGCGCCTGACTTTGGACTCCCTTTTTTCTACCGGGTTGTGCTGCCGGGCGCAATCGCCACAGTAGCGGGGCTGCCGATGCTGTCAGCAATTCTGTCGAGCTTTCGTGTCGCAGGCAAGGATCAGACTCCCTACTTGGTTGGTATCGCAATCGTTTTCGGCTTCCTCCTCTCGCTGTTGGACGATCCTATCTATCAGCGAATCGAAGGGCGAGCCGGGTGGCCGCGATGGCAATCTCGGTGGAGACAGCAAAGATGGAAGGGCATCGTCAGTCGGATATACAAGCGCCAGGGTGAACTTGATCAGAACAGTCCAGAGCGGGCCGAGTTGTGGTATCTGTTACGCCAATTTCCCATTGACGCCGAAGGCAAGCCAACTGCAACGCGACCCACGCGCATCGGTAACGCGATGGCGCCTACAAAGGTGGTCATGAGGTAGCCAGTCCTCGAATTGCAGCTTGACCAAGGGCGTTCGCGTAACTCAACCGGGCCACGCCGTCCCGCCCTCCTTCGGGCTCCATACCTCTATCTATGTGGTCGGATGTCGCTGCGCGCCCCTTGACAAAGGCCGGTCCATTGCAGGCAATCCTGGCGGTCATCGCCGATGGTCGGACGGTGAGGGAGGTGGCAACCGACTGGGGCGTCTGTCGACGGACGATGCACCGTTGGCTGGCGGACTACGAGGCTGAGGGCTTGGAGGGCCTGAGCGACCGCTCTCACCGCCCGGCCTTCTGCCCGCACCAGATGCCGGCGACGGTCGAAGTGATGGTGCTCGAGATGCGCCGGTCTCATCCATACTAGGGAGCCCGGCGAATCGCCTACGAGCTGGCGCGCAAGCAGGTCGAACCCGCGCCTTCGGAGTCGGCGGTCTATTGCTGCCTGGTTCGAGCGGCGGTCATCGACTCCATGACCCGTCGCCGGCGCAGAGAGACCTGGAAGCGCTGGGAGCGGGGCGCACCCATGGAGCTGTGGCAGCTGGATGTTGTGCACGGCTTCGCGCTCGCTGACGGCCCGGCAGCCAAGGCACTGACCGGCATCGACGACCACTCGAGGTTCTGCGTCTCTGCCTGCCTGATGCCGAGGGAGCTAACGCAGGCAGTGTGCGACGGTTTCAGTTCGGCCATGCGCATATACGGGGTGCCGGCCCAGGTCCTGACCGACAACGGCAAAGTCTTTACCGGCCGCTTTGCCCAGCCTCCGGTAGAGGTCCTGTTCGACCGGATCTGCCGGGAGAACGGCGTCGACCACATCCTCACCGCGCCGCGCTCGCCAACCACGACCGGCAAGATCGAGCGCTTTCACCGCACCCTCCGCAACGAGTTCGACACTCGGCAGGTGTTCCGGAATCTAAAGACGGCACAGGAGGCGCTGGATGAGTGGGTGAACTACTACAACACGCAGCGGCCGCACCAGTCGCTGGACGATATGACGCCCGCGAGCCGGTTCCACGGCGACGACAAGCGGCGGGAGCTCACCCGACGTCCGGAGCGCAACGGCGAGCAATGGGTGTCCCGACGGGTAGCTCGCAACGGCGTCGTCTGCGTCGACTCCCAGCACATCAGCGTGGGCAAGAACTACAGCGGCAGCACGTGCGACGTCTTTGTGACCGACGGCCTGTTCCAGTTCTGGGTCGGCACCGAGCTGCTCAGGACCGTCGCACGAGCCGGCGTCGGAGGTGAGGTTCGCAAGAAGCACGCCGACAGCACGGCGCCGAGGCGATAGATTTCAGATGGGAGTGTCATGGATCTACCGAAGTAGATTCGTCAAGCATCTACCGAAGGTCGACACGAGCACCAAACGAGCTGTGCACGTTCGGCTGACAGGTCCCCAAAGGCCTTCGGCTGATGGGTCACAGACCTTCGGTTGATGCGTCACAACTACTTCAGCTGATTTGTCACGCTCCCGCGCATGAAGGAGATGATCGTGACTGAGCAGAGATACAGCGCAGTCGGGGCGTTCGCAATTTGATGGTCGAGGGATGATTTCGGCCAGGGGCCACTGCTCGCTTACGTCGAGCGACCGGTAGGCGCAACTCGCCCATGGGTGGCGAAGAAAAGCTAGCCTGATCCTTTCTGAGTGATGGGCACGAGCTTCGTTGGGCGGCAAACCGAGCTCGCACTGCTCGAAAGCATCTGCTCGAACGCGATCGCAGAGGAGACTCCGTCCGCCGTTCTGATTTCAGGACCGCCAGGATCTGGCAAGTCGCGGCTGCTAACGGAGTTCGCTAGCCGACAGCGAAGTCTCCGCCCGCTGCGCATGGCCGGCTACGAGGCTGGCAATCGGGTTCCACTGGCCGCGGCGGCGGATCTGATGCGTGAACTCTCCAAGGTGTCCGGAGCAGGCGCGATGTTGAGCGAGCTTCTCTTCGAACCGACGCCCGCCAAGCACAGTTCGCTCGAACCTCTGCGGATATTCGAAGCCGCGCGACGGTCCCTGCTCGGATTCGCCGATCCACTTTTGCTCGTCGTTGACGACGTCCAGTGGATAGACGAGCTCTCAGTGGCTCTGTGCGCTTACCTCGTACGTACTGTGGTAACTGAGCAGACAGAATTTATCGTGATCGCGGCCGGTCGGCCGTCGCACGAAACGATTGTGTTCTGGGACTCCTTGATCAAGGAGCTCGGCACCGAGCGAGTGACAAGTATTGAGCTTGGTCCTCTCGAACGCGAAGACGCGGTAGAACTCGTCAGACAGGTCGCCCCTGATTCGAGCCCCGAACGAGCCGCGGAGCTCTGGTCCCGAGCGAAAGGCTCGCCGTTCTGGATTGGCGTGCTTGCCCGCGGCGAGGAGAGAGTGAATCTCGCGGGCCTCGGCAGTGACGCGAGTCGAGTGCTCGCGCTCCTTGCCGTCACGACCCGTCCACTTGCCGTCTCCGAAAGCGCCGGGGTGTTGGGCTGGGACGAATCGCGATCTGAACGTGCAGTCGCGGAACTGGAGCGGTCTGGCTTGGTGGTTCGGCACGCCCTGTCGCATGGAGTCGCCCATGACCTGATCCGCGAGTCGGTCATCAGCGAGTTGTCTGCGCCCAGGCGTCGCGAGCTGCACGCAGCCCTCGCCAGGTGGTTCGAACATCACGCGGAGACCGACGTTCAACTCCTGCACGAGGCACTCATCCACCGCCGCGAAGCAGGGGCGGACCTCACCGACGTTGCGCTTCGCGTCCTTCAATCACCGCGACGAAGGCTGCTCGGTCGAGGAGGACTGCACGAGCTTGCGCAGGTCGCTGACTCAGAACGACTCGCTGAACCGGTGGGAGTCGCGCTTCGGATCGCAGTGGCGCAACTGGCAAGCGAGCTTGGGGACCAGCAAATCGCACTCGAGAGGTGGTCTCACCTCGCAAGCGTCGTCATGGATCCGACAGTTCGCGCCACCGCTTCCCTCGCGGCCTCGAAAGCGGCGATGCGGGTAGTCGAACGCAAGGAAGAGGCGTTTCCACTTCTCGAGCTCGCGCGAAGCCAATCGACTGACGATCCTGTGATCGCCGTCGAAATCCAATCGCATCGAGCCAACCTGCTTCAGGTTGTCAAGCACGAAGCGGAAGAGGGTCGACGCGTCGCATTCCGGGCGGCCGAAAAGGCACGACAGCTCTGGGGCCAACCTCCCATCGAAATGACAGAGCGCGAACGAGACGCCTATGTGGCCGCTTTACAGGTCGCCTTCGATGCGGCCGTCGTCGAAGAGGATGGTCCAGCTCAACTGAGCATCGCCGACGAGCTAACGCATGTGGCTCGCGGTTCAGAGGAAGGAGTCGTCTGGGCCGACCACGACCGGGCCGTCGGGTTGATGTTCGCCGGCCGACTGGGTGAGGCGATCGACAGCGGGCGACGCGCTTGGACGCGAGCGCACGAGCGGATGCTTCCGATGCTGATGCTGACGTCGGGCGCGAATCTGCTGAGCATGCTCGTTGACGGAGCCCGCCTCGACGAGGCGGGCGAACTCATTTCGGAATGCATGGAACTTGAGCAACGCGTTGCCGGCACAGCCGAGCGCCTCGCCATGGGGAAGGTTGGCAACTATTCGATCCACGATCTACGGCATCAAGCGTGGCTCTCGCGCGGTGACTGGAACGACGCCGTCGCCAGTCTGGAACACGAAATCGCGCGCCAGCAGGAACCGCATTTTCGGATGCACCTTCACTGGCATGTATCCGTGTGGCTTGCCAGGTGCGGCGATCGAAAGCGAGAAGACGAAATCGACAGTCACATCGCGGCGAGCCACAAGGACGCGGTGGCCGCCGATTGCCGGCGATGTGCACGCGAGCTCATGCTCAAGACCGCCGAGGCATTCGCGCGTCTGGGTCGCTTCGCAGAAGCGGAAAGGCAGCTAAGTCAATGGGATGAAAGTGGGCGCTCGGCGGCCGTGAACGACACCTTGTGGCGGCGACACGTCGCCGCTCTGATCGTCAATGCCAAGAGC
>VBIA01000087.1 GCA_005879985.1 Chloroflexota bacterium
TGGACGCGCTCATCGCCTGCTCGCACTGGCTCGGCGAGCAGCTCGGTAAAGAGCTTCCGAGCATGCTGGCCAGAGCGGGAGACTATCCGCCAAAGCCGTAGCCTTGGGGCCGCACACGCCCCGGACCTAGTCCGCGACCGCTTCGCTGGCAGGGTGTTTATGAGGAACCAGGACCGGCGTAGCCGAGGTCAGGGCACGCACGGACGCAAGATGCTTGACGCCTTCGGGCGAATCGATGATCGAGGCGATCACCGAATCAACGTTGGAGCCGTCGTCCGCGATCTTCGACGCCCAGTCCTCCAGTACCGCGTCGCTTTCGGGTTCACGACCCAAACCCGCGACATAGGCCAGCCGGCTCCATGCACGTTTTTCTGAATGTGTCACTTCTTCTCCTATCTGTGAGCCGCCGCCGCCGAAGTTGGCGTCGACGTTACTCAGGTCGTAATGCGGATGGCCGGCGATTAGGGCCTGATCGGCGTACTGCTTGGCGATTGCGCCGGCAGGAATGGTGGGGTCGCCGTCATAGCTGGCGATCCAGTAAAACGGCTCAGGCACGCGCTGAGCAGCAAAGGCCAAACGCACAGACGCCCAGCTGGACGCTTGGACGTAGATGATGGGCGCGATGCCGGCAGCTCGCCGCATGGTGACCCAGCCGGGCGCCTGTGACGGTGCTGCGGCGCCAGCTTCCACATCGAGCACGTTGCCGGCGTTCGTGAAAGGAGAGACGGCGATGCGCCATTGCTTGGCGCCGGCGAACCGGGCCCAGCCGGCCGGTGGCCAGACATAGACGCCATCGATGTAGCCGGCGACCATTTCGGCCGTCTGTGGAATGTCAAACGGATTGGTCGAGTCATACATGGTCGTCACGCTACTGGGCTAGTATCCGCTGAGCTCGTGGTCGCAGTTCTGAGCGAACCTATCCGCCATCTACGCCCCGCTAGCTCAGTGGATAGAGCATCTGTCTTCTAAACAGAGGGTCTGAGGTTCGAGTCCTCAGCGGGGCACTTTGAACGCGAACTAGAGGAGACCGGGTCATGAACATCGCCCTGTGGATTCTTCAGGTCGTGGTCGGCGCCTTTTTCGTGTATCACATGACGCTCCTCCTTCGGCCGAACCCCGAACGTCTGCGGCAGGGGATGAAGTATGTACTCGAGATGCCATCCGGCCTTCGAGTCTTTACTGGTGTCGCGGATGGCCTCGCCGGAATCGCCCTCATCTTCGCGGGCTTCATCAGGCCGGTCGACTGGCTGGTGCCTATGGCCGCAGCCGGTCTCGTGCTGCTGATGATCGGCGCGATCGTGTTTCACCTGTTCCGGCGCGAGTACCCGAACATCGCCCTGAACGCCGTCCTGCTGCTGCTCTCCGCCTTCATCGCGTACGGCCGCTTTGCGGTCCAACGCTTTGACGCCTAGTCAGCGGGCTAGTTCCGCGCGAACAGTCGCAGGTTTAGATTTTTGGCGGTGAGCTTTCTGCGCCAGGTCGGAGCGCGGTACCCGGACAGCGTGGAGCTTGGCGTGGTCTCCTGTCCGTCTGGCATCCTCGTGATCCTCGACCCGGGCTACGCGGACATGTGGTCTGGGAGCGCAGAGCCGACGCCGGCGTTCGACGCATCTGACGATGCCGCGACCAGGGCGAGGATCGCGTCGGCTGCTGACTACTTCGTCGGCGGCAACGACGGAGCGGCCGTGGCGCGGATGGCCGGCTTCCAGGCGTTCCATTTCATCTACGACTTGCCGCCGGAGGGCGCGGAGAAGATCATCCAGCGCATCGCCGACCTATCGAGCGAGCATGGACTCGATGCCCATCTCGAGCGCGAACCCCGGCGCATACCTCATCGCGAGCGAGCGCAGCGCGTGGCGGACCTCGGTGGCGGTGATTTCGTAATGCAGGGGCCGTGGGTGGCCGTGGTCGGCGGGTTACTTGGTGATGAGATGCGGGTGCACGCCATCCCGCACGACTACGGAGGCCACGTAGGCGTGCGCTGGACGGAGGTCGTGGTCGCGGCACAAAGCCTCAAGAAAGAGTCTTCCGCGCTGATCGGATACATCGGGGTCGACTACGGGATGGCGCTGCTCGCTGACGCCGATGCTCTCAGTCTGTGGCAGCACTCGGGGCATTTCCCTCATCTGCTCGAGCAGCTCGAGAGGAACCCGAACGAGACGGGCACTGTTCAGCTGCGCGGAGCCAGGCTGCTGGGACTGAGCACGTCGTGGGGGGACGGCGCCTTCCCGGTGTGGTTGGATCGGGGCGGGAAAGGGGAGGTGGTCGCCATCCGTATTGTCTTTGGTGATGAGAAGCGCCGCCAGATGATGGAGCAGGTGTGGGAGCGCGCGGCTCGTGCCTGAGGTGCTCTTCGTTTGCGTGCACAACGCCGGCCGCAGCCAGATGGCGGCGGGGCTGCTGCACAAGCTCGCCGGCGACAGCGTCACCGTGCGATCGGCCGGGAGCGAGCCCGCGGAACATCTCAACCCACGCGTGGTCGAGGCCATGAAGGAGATCGGCGTCGACATCAGCGCCGAGCTGCCCAAACCGCTGACCGGCAACATGGTCAAGGCCGCCGACGTCGTCATCACGATGGGCTGCGGCGACGCGTGTCCGATCTATCCGGGCAAGCGCTACGAGGACTGGGAGCTCGAGGACCCCGCGGGGAAGGATCTCGAAACCGTGAGACGAATCCGCGATGACATCCAAGGGCGCGTGCGGACGCTGGTGGCCGAGCTTACGCGCTGACGGCGCTGGCCCGGTTGACCGTCATCATCTGGTCGCGCACGTCGGCGAGCAGCCTGCCGCCGGGAGTGTCGAGCGAAGCCGAGATGGTGCCCGACACGAGTGAGGCGATCGCCTTGGGCAGAAGACGAATGAGGGCCGCGCGCGCCTCGTCGGGTCCGGCCACGTAAAGGCGCGTGAAGCCGTCGCGCTTGACCTCGGCCTCGATCGACGCGGCCACCTGCTTGAGGTTGGCGCGCGCCATGTTGTCGGCCTTGCGCTGATTGCTCGGCGCGGAGGTCCCGCCGGCGCGGGTATGGCGGACCTCCTGGCCATTCATCTCGGCCAGCGGTATCACCTCTCCGAGGATCGACGCGAACGTCCGGCCGTGCTCCTTGTCGACAACAGCCAGCAGCGCGGGCGGATAACGCCTCAGCATCAGCTCGAGCGTCGTGAGCATGGGCGGGCCGACCTCGATGCGGGCATCGACACTCTCGGGCAGGCGGATGAAGTGCATCAGTGAGATCGCCTCGTTGGAGAACGAAGCGATGGCCGGGCACCCTGCCGGCCGCATCAGGTGAAGTTGGGTCCGAAAGCGAGGCAGCTCGCGATCGAGCACCTTCTTCTGATCGTCATCGAGCTTTCGCCGGTAAGGGCCCGCAGCGTGCTCGAGGGTGACGTCGTAGTGCCTGACGTCGAATCCTTCGGCGCGCACCGGCATGTACACGCTCAACGTTCGCTCGTCATTGGTGCCGAGCTCCGGCTCGAGCTTGAGCAGCGTATTGAGCTCTTTGACGTGCAGCTTCACGGTCATGTACGCAACACCCCCGACGCCAGTTGGTTCAGGATTCCGCTCCTTTCAGACTAGACGCCATCAGCCGGCCTGGCGGCCGCGCAGCATCTCCAGGATCTCGCGCTCGTGCTCCAGGATCTTCGCCTGCTGCTCGAGCATGTCCAGCTGCCGCACGTTCATCGTGTGCAGCGCGGTCAGCGTGAGGTGATCGGCCTCGGCGCGTGCGTCCTGGCTGGCAGAGATGACGTTCTGGCCGACCATGATGATCGGCAGCAGCACCAGCTGGAGGAATGACTGGCTGAGCCAGTTGATGCCGACGACCGTGTTGCCGTGCAGGAACGCGTCCAGAGCCTGCGGCAGGGAGACCAGCGCGATCAGCCCGAAAAGGTAGGCGGCCCACATCGTGCCGACGCCCTTCGTGATCCTCACCGCCAGCCGGGCGTTGAACTGACCTATCGGGCCGGACCCGTGCACCTGGGGACCGACCGTCTTGCTGGTGATCAGCCGTGGCCTGTGATCGGCGGGCGCGGCCATCGCTCTGGCGTACGCCTCGCGGTGGGCCTGGCTCGACTTACGGCGTTCGACATGCTCGCTCACTGGTTCTTCACCTCTCCGCGTCAATTTGGCCGACTGTAACTCGGCGGCATAATGGGCGGCAGGTTCGGTCGGAAATGGAGGCCAGCAGGCAAAGCGATGAGTGAAGAGACGGACAGCTCACAGCGCGAGAAACGTCGCGTCACTGTCACGCAGCTGCTGAGGAGCCCGGTGCTCAACTCCGCAGGCGAGCAGGTTGGCCGCGTGGAGGACCTCATCGCGAAGCTCACCGACGGCGGGTACCCGCCCATCACCGGCCTGAAGGTCGGCGTCGGCGGCCACGACGTGTTCGTTGGCCGCAAGCTGATCGAGAAGCTCGAGCCCGGCGCGGTGCGGCTCAACACCACCACCATCGACATGACCGAGTTCCAGCGGCGGCCGGGCGAGGTGCTCCTGGCGGCGGACGTGCTTGGACGGCACCTGATGGACATGGCGCGCGGCCGCCTCGTGCGGGCGCACGACCTGGTGCTGGGGCAGGCCGACGGCGAGTGGCGGCTGTTCGGCGTGGATCGCAGCCCGCGCGCGATGCTGCGGCGCCTCGTGCCGCGAAAGGCTCGGCCCGACCTTCGCCGTCACGTGCTTCTCGACTGGAAGGAAGTGCAGCCGTTCGTCGCGCACGTCCCTACGGCCAGGCTGCTCGTGCCCCTGCAGCGGCTGCGCCGCCTTCACCCCGCGCAGATCGCGGACCTCGTGGAGGGCGCCTCGCACGAAGAGGGCGAGGAGATCATGGACGCGGTCGAGAGCGATGTCGAGCTCGCGGCCGACGTGTTCGAGGAGCTCGACGACGAGCACCGCAGCGAGTTCGTGCGCGAGCGCTCCAACGACGAGGTTGCGCGTGTGCTGGATCGCATGGCGCCGGACGACGCGGCGGATCTGCTGGGCCAGCTCGACCAGGAGCGTCGCTTACCCGTGCTGAATCTGATGTCTGCCGCGCAGCAGCGCAAGCTGCGCAAGCTGCTCCAGTACCACCCAACCACCGCGGGCGGGATGATGAGCCCGGACTACGTCTGGGTCATCCGCACGGCGACGGTCGCGGAGGCGCTCGAAGCGATCCGCACCGACGACAAGGCTCCGCGCCAGCTGCTCAACACAGTCTTTGTCACCGACGAGAACGGCCGCTTCGTCGGCACCGCGAACGCGGCCGAGCTGATCCGCGGCGACGCGAAGAGCCGGGTCGACCAGGTGCAGCTGGTGACGCTCAGCGTGCCGACAGGCACCGACCTCGCCGACCTCGCGCTGGCGATGACCGACTACGACCTGACCGCGCTGGCGGTCACGGACGCCACCGGCAACCTGATCGGCGCGGTCTCGATCGATGACGTGATCAAGGCACTGGTCCCAGAGGACTGGCGGGCAAGAGTCGAGGCGAGCTCAGGCGTATGAGCCGAAACGAAGGGCGACTCGGGGACTAAACCACCATGACTGAGCGCGAGCCGCTAGAAAACGACTCGCACTCAGTTTTAAGCCCAAAGACGCTCGACGAGCGCGAAAGCGGCGTCATCCAGGGCGCATTCGGCACGATCCGCCTGGAGGACCGCACGCCGCGCCGGACCTGGCGGGGAAGGCTGCTCACCCTCGCGGCGATCATCGGGCCCGGCATCATCGTGCTGGTCGGCGACAACGACGCGGGCGGCGTCGCCACCTACGCGCAGGCCGGCCAGAACTACGGCTACTCGCTGCTGTGGACGCTGCTCCTGCTGGTGCCGGTCCTGAT
>VBIA01000164.1 GCA_005879985.1 Chloroflexota bacterium
TAGCTGAACAGCCCGTCCTTCGACAGCTCGCCTGGCTCGCTCACGCCGATCGCCTTCTTCACGTGATCGACGAGCTCATTCGCGCCGCGCAGGGTGCAGCTGAGGTTCGTGCACAGGTAGAAGCGGTGCTTGCCGATGGGCTGCATATGGAAGAGGGAGTAGAAGGTCGCGACCCCTTCAACGTAGCCGGCGTCGAGGTTGAGAGCCTCCGCGACCTCGGTCATCGCATCCGGTGTGAGGTAGCCGAGCTCTTCCTGCGCAAGGTCGAGCGCGGGCATGACTGCCGAGCGCGGCTGCGGGAACCGTCCGGGCAGCTCGCGGATCTCGGCGATAACGTGCTGGGATAGCGCGCGTCCAGGGGTCCCCGCGAACTCACGCCCTTGGCTCTGAGTTCGTGGGGTATTCATCGATCGACGTCACCGAGCACCGTGTCCGCTGTGCCGATGATGGCGACGAGGTCGGCGACCATGTGGTCGAGCGCCATCCTCTCCAGGGCCTGCAGGTTGACGAAAGACGCCGAGCGGAACTTCACGCGGCGCGGCTTGTGCGTGCCGTCGCTGGAGATGTAGCAGCCGTTCTCGCCGCGACCCGACTCGACCGCCACGTAGACGTCGCCGGGTGGGACCGAGTAGCCCTCGGTGAAGAGCTTGAAGTGGTGGATGACCGCTTCCATGGACGTCTCGAGCTCCTCACGCGGCGGCGGCAGCATCTTGCGGTCGTCGACGTTGACCGGACCGTCCGGCAGACGATCGACCGCCTGCGCCAGGATCTTCACCGACTCGCGCATCTCTTGGATGCGCACCAGGTACCGCGCGTAGCAGTCGCATCCGTCGTTGGTGGCGACCTCGAAGTCGTAGTTCTCGTAGCCCGAGTAGGGCATCACCTTGCGCAGGTCCCACGCGATGCCGGACCCGCGGATCATCGGGCCGCTCGCGCCCACGACCTTCGCCACCTCCGGCGCCAGCCGGCCGATGCCGATCGTGCGCGCGCGCCAGATCGGGTTCATGGTGAGCAGGTCCTCGTACTCGTCGATGTGGCCAGGCATCTCGCGCAGGAACTTCGCGAGCAGGTCGAAGAATCGCGGGGTGGCGTCGGCCATCACGCCGCCGGGCCGGATGTACGACGTGTGCATCCGGAAGCCGGAGATCTCCTCGTTCATGTCCATGATCGTGTCGCGCTCGCGGAAGCAGTACATGAGCACGGACATCGCGCCCAGCTCGATGCCGCTGGTGCCGAGCCACACGAGGTGTGACGAGAGGCGTGTGAGCTCGGACATGATCACGCGCAGCGCCTGCGCCCGCGGCGGCACCTCGACTCCCATCAGCCGTTCGACGGCCAGCGCGTACGCCAGGTTGTTGATTGGCGGCGACAGGTAGTCGTGGCGGTCGGTGCAGACGACGCCCTGCTGCCAGCGAAGCGCCTCCATCTGCTTCTCGATGCCTGTGTGCAGGTAGCCGATGACGGGCTTCACGCGCTTCACCTTCTCGCCGTCGAGGTCGACGATTAGCCGCAGCACGCCGTGCGTCGACGGGTGGTGGGGGCCGAAGTTGATGGTGAGCAGCTCGCCGCCGAAGGCGCCCTGCTGCCCGGATTGCGTGATCGTGACCCCCTGGCCGGTCGTGTCCTCGATCGACACCGTCAGGCCTCCGTTGGCGGCGTCAGCCACGTCTCGTGCTCTTCCGAAAACTCCACCGGCTCGCCGCCGACCGGGTAGTCGCGCCGCAGCGGATGGCCGACCCAGTCGTCGGGCATGAGGATGCGCGTCAGCTCGGGATGCCCGTTGAAGACGACTCCGAACATGTCGTAGGTCTCGCGCTCGTCCCAGTTGGCGGGAGGAAACAGGTCGTGCACCGAGTCGATCTGCGGCGGGTCGCCGTCGACGAATGCGCGCACGCGCAGGTCGCGCAGCTTCTCCATGTCGCGGAGCTCGTACAGCAGCTCGAACCGTGCAGGCCATTCCCGCGACGAGTCGGCGAGGTGGTCGACGCATGAGAGGAAGACAAGCAGCCGGTAGCCGTCCTCCTTGAGCGCGGCCAGCGCCTCGCGCAGGCGCGGTGCGGCCACGGTGATCCACTCGTCGCCGGCGCTGACGCCTTTATCGGTTATGAGCTCTTCGGCGATCACTATCGGGTGACGATCCCCTGGGCCTTGATGCGCTCCTGCAGGATCATCAGCGCGTTCAAAAGGTCCTCGGGTCGCGGCGGACAGCCGGGGATGTAGACATCAACCGGGACCACCTTGTCGACGCCCTGCAGCAGCGCGTAGTTGTTGAAGACGCCGCCCGTCGACGCGCATGCACCCATGGAGATGACCCATTTCGGCTCGGGCATCTGGTCGTAGATGGTGCGCAGGATGGGGGCCATCTTCTGGGAGACGCGGCCCGAAACGATCATCAGGTCGGCCTGCCGCGGCGAGGCGCGCATCGCCTCCGAGCCGAAGCGCGCGATGTCGACGCCGGCGGTTGCGGTGGAGATCATCTCGATGGCGCAGCAGGCGAGCCCGAACTGGGCAGGCCACACCGAGTTGCCACGGCCCCAGCCGATCACCTTGCCCACCGTGGTGGTGAGCACGTTCTGGCCGAGGCTGTCGACCAGGTCTTCTAGACCCACGGCTGAAAACCCTCGCCGAGAGATCCGGCGATCCAGGGGGCCGAGATGCGGGTGAAGCTCCGAGCAGCGGAGCGATCGCATTGGACAACTGCGTGAGCGAGCAGCGCAGGAGACCCGCGAAGCGGCGAACCCGCAGATCGGTCCCATGGGCGCCGCAGCTCCGGCGACGGCTTTTCGAGCCGTGCGGTCAGTCCCAATCGAAGCCTCCGTTGCGCCAGATGTACGCGAGCGCTACGAGGAGCACGCCCATGAACACGAACATCTCGATGAGGCCGAACCACTTGAGCTGCCTCATCAGCACCGCCCATGGATAGAAGAAGACGGCCTCGACGTCGAAGATGATGAAGAGCATCGCGGTGAGGTAGAAGCGGACCGAGAGCCGGCGCATCGCCGGGGTCTCCGGGATGATGCCCGACTCGTAAGGAGCGAGTTTTGTCTTGGTGGGCTTGGACGGGCCGAGCACGAAGCTCAAAGAAGCGACCGTGCCGACCAAACCGAGAACTATCAGGACGTAGATCAGCAGTGGGACGTAGCTCTCGAGCAAGTTTCCGAAGGCCTCAGGTGAAGCGGCTTTAGGGAACGACGCTAATTCTAAGAGCACGGGGAAGGCGGGCCTCCCCCGTGGAGCCCCCACCGAGTAACACATTGCCCGGAGGCGCCTGGATGTTGAATCGCGCGGGGACGGCCGGAATGAATCCGGCCTCAAGCTCCACTTAGCTCGATCTGATCAGGCGTCCTTGCGGTGGTGGTGGATCTCCACGCCGCCGTGCGCGAGCGTCGCGTGAATAGGGCAGTACCGATTGCAGGCGAGGTCGAGCGCTTGCTCGACCTGCTGGTTGTCGTGCTTGCCGTCCCAACCCAGCACGAACGTCAGGTCGATCTTCGTGAACCGTCGCGGCCACTCCTTCTCCTGCTCGCCCTCGACCTCGATCGTCAGCGACTTGAGCGGCTGCTTGAACTTCCTCAATAGAAGGACGGCGTTGATGCCGGTGCAGCCGCCGAGGGCGCCGAGCAGCATCTCGGTGGGTCGCATCGCCTCGTTGTCACCGAAGGAGCCCGCCTCGTCGATGCTCGCGGCGTGGCCGGAGGCCGACTCGATGTCGAACTTCACCTTGCCTCCGTTCCAGCGTGCGCTGACCTTCGCCACGGCCCGAACGATAGCCGCCCCTAGACTTGCCGCGTGACGGAGGACGTCAGGGCCAGGTTCGGTCCGGTGGCTGCGAACTACGCGCACGCGAAGTTCCACTCGTCGCCGGAGGGCCTGCGCGAGGTGGTGGAGCTGGCGCGGCCGCAGCTGGGCGACCTTGCCCTCGACGTCGCCACCGGCACAGGGCACGTCGCGTTGGCGCTGGCCCCGCACGTGCGTCGTGTCTACGGCCTGGACCTGACGCGAGAGATGCTGGATCAGGCGCGGCGTGTGACGGCCGAGCGTGATCTGATGAACGTCGAGTGGGTCATCGGCGACGCGGTGCGTCTGCCGTTCGCAGACGAGACGTTCGACCTGTACACGGTGCGCGCCGCGCCGCACCACTTTCTGGACGTCGACCATTTCCTGCATGAGGCGTACCGGGTGCTGAGGCCAGGCCGCCACGCCGTGTTCGTCGACTGCGCGCCTCCGATGCCGGCGCGTGATGTGCTGCACGAGGTTGAGAAGCGTCG
This sequence comes from Chloroflexota bacterium, assembly GCA_005879985.1. Lineage (GTDB taxonomy): Bacteria > Chloroflexota > Dormibacteria > Dormibacterales > Dormibacteraceae > CF-118. Next base: position 4,269 of record VBIA01000164.1, read on the forward strand.
CGATCCGTCGCACGTCATGTCGAGGACCGTCGAGGAATGGGTCGAGCTGCTGGAGCACGCGGGCTTCGTGGTCGACAGCGCAATCCCGCGCGAGCTCGACTGGGACTTCGAGGACTGGATGCGCACCATGGCGGTGCCGGCGCCAATGGTCGCGGAGCTGGCCGAGATCGTCGAATCCGCGGAAGGCGAGGCGCGCCGCCAGCTGCGGCCGGAGCGCCGCGACGGCAGGCTCTGGCATGCGTACTGGCATGCGCTGATCCGCGCCGAACGTCCGGGGTGACCGTGCTTGCTGCCGGCGACCTCATCCTGCTGATCGACAAGGTCGGCCGGCGGTATCGAGTGCGACTATCTCCGGGCGAGCAGTTCTCGATGCACGCGGGCGCCGTCGCGCATGACGACCTCATCGGCCGCCCGGAAGGGGTCGTCGTTGCCACCCAGCGCGGCTCGCGCCTGCTGGCGGTGAGGCCGACGTTCGCGGAGCAGGTGACGGGGCGGCGACGCCAGGCGCAGCCCATCTACCCCAAGGATCTTGGCGCGATCCTCGTCGGCGCGGACGTGTTCCCCGGCGCGCGCGTGCTTGAAGCCGGCACAGGCACGGGCGCCCTGACCATCGCCCTGGTGCGGGCGGTGGGACCGTCAGGCGTGGTGGTGTCCTATGAGCTGCGCGAGGAGTTCCTCGAGCTCGCGCGCCGTGCAGTCGTGGACACGTTGGGAGCGGTGCCGCCCAACCTGGCTCTCAAGCAGGGCGATGTGTACGCCGGTGTTGAGGAGCGCGACATGGACCGCGTCCTTCTTGACCTGTCGGAGCCCTGGCAGGCGGTCAGCACGGTGCGCGCCGCGCTGCGCGCCGGCGGCATCGTCTTCGCGCACTGCCCGAACGTCAGCCAGGTGCAGCGTTTCTTCGACTGCCTGCGCGAGGTGCGCGGGTTCGGTTTGCTCGAGGCTTACGAGGTGCTGCAGCGAGGCTGGACAGTGCGCGGGCGGAGCATGCGGCCTTCGCACCGGATGGTCGCGCATACGGGGTTCCTGTGTTTCGCGCGGCGGCTCGCGGAGGACGACGTGTTCGAACCTGAGGGAGAGGGGTTCCGGTAATTGGAATGGATAGGATGAGGATCGATGGCTGAGAGACCCGTTCATGTGGCGGTGACCGGCGCGGCGGGGCAGATCGGATACGCGATCGTCTTCCGCATCGCCTCCGGTCAGCTGCTCGGTCCGGACCAGCCGGTCGTGCTGCGGATGCTCGAGATCGAGCCAGCGATGAAGGCGCTCGAAGGCGTCGCCATGGAGCTGGAGGACTGCGCGTTCCCGCTGCTCCACGACATGGAGCTCACGTCCAAGGCAGAGGAGGCGTTCGACGGCGTGTCGTGGGCGCTGCTCGTGGGCTCGGTTCCGCGCAAGGCCGGCATGGAGCGGGGCGACCTGCTGTCGGTCAACGGCGGAATCTTCGGGCCGCAGGGGAAGGCGATCGCGGCCAAGGCCGCGCACGACGTGCGCATCCTCGTGGTCGGCAACCCCTGCAACACGAACTGCCTCATCGCGCGCCTCAACGCGCCCGACATCCCGGCGGAGCGATGGTTCGCGATGACCCGTCTTGACGAGAACCGCGCCAAGTCGCAGCTGGCGAAGAAGGCGAAGGTGCCGGTGTCGGTCGTGTCGAACATGGCGATCTGGGGCAACCATTCGGCGACCCAGTACCCGGACGCGCGCAACGCGCGCATCGCGGGCACACCGGTCTACGACGTGATCTCCGACCACGGGTGGCTGAAGGACAAGTTCATCGAGACGGTGCAGAAGCGCGGCGCGGCGGTGATCGAGGCTCGCGGCCTGTCGTCGGCGGGCTCCGCGGCCAACGCGGCGATCGACTCCATCAACAGCATCCGCAACGCGACGGCGTGGGGCGACTGGACCTCGCTGGCGGTGGTCAGCCACGGCGAGTACGGGACGCCGGAAGGGTTGCAGTTCGGGTTCCCTGTGCGATCGACGGGCAAGGGGTGGGAGGTCGTCGAGGGGATCGAGCACGACGACGACGCCAAGGAGCGGATCCGGAAAACGACCGAGGAGCTGCTCCAGGAGCGGGACCTCGTGAAGGAGCTCGTCCCGGCCGGCTAGCCTGCGAGCTCGGCTTCCGCTTCGCGAACCAGGTCGCTGACGATCCGCTCGGCCGGCTTGATGTCGTTGACAACGCTGCACGACTCACCCGCCCATAGCGGCGCGTACTCGATGTCACCGTCGAAGTCGGGCGGCGTTGTGCCCACGGCGTAGCGCATCCACTCGACACGCTCGCCCATCGCGTTGGAGCGCCTCCCGATGGAGGTTCCCTCGGCAGGCTTGGAGCCTCGCGGGGGACTCCCTGCAGCCACCCACTCGGCGAACGTCTTGTTCTTGAGCGTCCGGTGGGGCGCGTCCGGCCAGTCGTAGTCGTAGAGCTCGTTGAGGACGGTGTCCTCGGCCCGGGCTTGGACGACTCGCTGTTTGTAGGCAGGATGAACCCATGTCTCGTCGCAAGCGACGAATCGCGTGCCGAGAGACACTCCCTGCGCGCCGAACTGGATCGCTCGAGCGAGTCCGCCTCCATCACCGATGCCGCCCGAGGCGAGCACGGGAATTGGCTTGAGCGCTTTCACGGTATCCGGAAGGAGCTCCCAGATCGGCGTCGTGCCGCGCACGTGGCCACCCGCCTCGACGCCTTGAGCGAACACGGCGTCGGCGCCGGCCTTAGCCGCCCTTTTGGCCTCGTCGAGCGAGCCGACCTGCACCAGGATCTTCACACCGTGGCGATGTGCGATTGGGATGTACGGCGTCGGGTCTCCCCAGAAGAGAACGATCGCCGCGGGGCCCATCGCGGCGATGCCTTCCACATGTTCCAGGTCCTCCGGCACGGCGGGGTCGTCGACGATGGCATTGATGCCGAAAGGTCCGTTGGTAAGCGTGCGGGTCCGCGCCACCAGTTTGCGCATGGCCTCGTGAGGCATACCGCCTCCGCCGAGGACCCCAAAGCCTCCGGCGTTGGTCACCGCCGCCGCCAGCTCGGGGCCCGCGGCCGGGCCGATGCCGGCGTTGAGGATCGGGTAGCGGATGCCGAGCAGGTCGCACAGGGGCGTGTGCAGGGACCGCATTGGTCGATTATGCAGTGCGGGGTGGAGGGCTGGGAGGGGGTGATAGGCTAGCGTCTGGGTGGGCGGAATTGTGATACCCAGCTGGTTGGATTCAATACAAATTGGTCCGAAAAGGCTCAATTGTACGAACGAATGTTTGTCGATTTCAAGGCCGATTTCTAACGGCGAGACCGGCTCGCTCTGAGGTGATGAGGTCCGGAGACGAGCTCCGGTTCCTGAGCGGGGTGTGCTGGGCCGCCCAGGTTCCTCCCCGCTAGGCGGGGAGGTTAGGTGGGGGTGTGGAACGCACACCTATCCTTTGAATGTGGCGACGACCCTGGACCGGCACTCGTTCCCGTTCACGGCCATCGTCGGCCAGGAGTCGATGAAGCTGGCGCTGATCCTCAACGCCATCGTGCCGGCCATCGGTGGTGTGCTCATCCGCGGCGAGAAGGGAACCGGCAAGTCCACCGCCGTACGCGCGCTGGCGAAGCTGCTTCCGGAGCACACGGTCGTTGAGGGCTGCCACTTCGGCTGCGACCCCGACGACCGCGAGGCGCTCTGCGCCGACTGCCGGCTCAGGTACGCGGAGCACGGGAGGCTGCCGGCGCACTCGCGAAAGATGCGGGTCGTCGAGCTGCCGATCAACGCCTCCGAAGATCGGGTCGTTGGCACCATCGACATTGAGGCGGCCCTGCGCAGCGGCGCAAAGCGCTTTGAGGCCGGCGTGCTCGCCGAGGCCAATCGCAACATCCTCTACGTCGACGAGGTGAACCTCCTAGACGACCACATTGTCGACGTGCTGCTCGACGCCGCGGCGATGGGGGTCAACGTCATCGAGCGCGAGGGCGTGTCGTTCGCGCATCCATCGCGATTCATCCTCGTCGGCACCATGAACCCCGAAGAGGGCGAGCTCCGGCCGCAGCTGCTCGACCGATTCGGCCTCTGCGTCGACGTGGAGGGCATCCGCGATCCCGATGAGCGCGTCCTCATCGCGGAAAGGGACGCCGCGTTCAAGCGCGGCGACCACGAGTTCATGAACGAGTTCGCCGCGGCCGACCACAACCTCTCGCGCGCGCTCGCCGAAGCGATCGCAGCCGTCGACGGTGTGAAGGTCACCCAGGCTCAGACCCGCCTTATTTCCTCGATATGCGTCGAGGCCGACGTGCTCGGCCATCGCGCGGACGTCGTGATCGACCGCGCCGTCCGTGCGCTCGCCGCGTACCGCCGGCATCACTCGCCCTCGCGCGAAGACGTCTATGACGCAGCCACGCTCGCGCTCGCGCACCGCGCGCGCAAGCCGCTGCGCCGCGAGGAGGACGAGTCGACCAGTCCGGAGCGATCTGACGACCAGGAGGGCTCCAAGTCCAGCGACTCGGAAGCCTCCGAGCCCCAGGCTTCCGACAGCCAGGCCCAGGCCGAATCCGCGGCCGACGAGAGCTCCAGCGCCTCCGATTCCGGTGAGCAGTCGGCCGGCAGCGATCGCGGAATGACGACCGGCGGCTCCAGCGGGCACGAGTCGTCGCCCGAGGCGGCCGAGATCTTCAACCTGCGCCGCATCGACCTGCCGCGCCAGCGCCGGGTTCGCAAGCAGGGCGGCAAGCGCGCCGCCAGCCAGACGCCAGACCGCCGCGGCCGCTACGTGCGTGCGGAGCCCAAGGCGAAGGTGAACGACCTGGCCATCGACGCCACGGTGCGAGCAGCCGCGCCGATGCAGAAGGACCGCGGCCGCCGCGAAGGCGAGCGCCTGATGCTCGAGCGTGAGGACCTTCGCCAGAAGGTGCGCGAGCGCAAGGTCGGCAACCTGATCGTCTTCGTGGTCGACGCGTCGGCTTCGATGGACGCGGAGCAGCGCATGGCCGCGACCAAGGGCGCGATCCTCTCACTGCTCCAGGACGCCTACGTGCGGCGTGACCGCGTCGCCGTCGTGATCTTCAAGAACCGCACCGCCGAGGTCGTGCTGCGCCCGACGTCCAGTGTGTCGCTGGCGCGCCGCCGGCTCGAAAAGCTCTCTGTGGGCGGGACCACGCCCCTGACGCACGGCCTCATGGCCGGCTACAAGGTCGTGAAGACCGAGCTGCTCCGCGACCAGACCATCAGGCCGCTGCTGGTGCTGATCAGCGACGGCCGCGGCAACATCTCGATGTTCAAGGAGGAGCCGCTCGTCGAGGCGCAGAAGGTGGCCGGTCTCATCGAGGCCGAGCAGATCGACTGCCTGGTCATCGACTCCGCGCGCGACTACAGCCACCTCCCATCGGTGCAGCACCTCGCACGGGTCGCGCCGATGTACCAGACATACGCGATCAACGCTTGCGCCGACCTCGCCGAACGCATGGGCGCCCGCTACTACGGGTTGTACGACCTGTCGCGCGACGAGATCGCGTCGGCGGTGGAGAGGGAGCTTGGGAGGGGCCGGTAAGATTTCGACACCGTGGCTTTAGACCGTTACTCCTATCCCTTCACCGCGATCGTCGGCCAGGACAAGATGAAGCTGGCCCTGGTCCTCAACGCGATCAACCCGTCGATTGGCGGCGTCCTCATTCGCGGCGAGAAGGGAACCGGCAAGTCGACGGCGGTGCGCGCGCTGGCGCGGCTGCTGCCTGACCAGATGGTCGTCGAGGGATGCCACTTCGGATGCCATCCCGAAGACCCCGAGGACTTGTGCTTCGAGTGCCGCGAGCGCGCCGAGAACGGTCCGCTTCCAGTCACGACGCGGCGGATGCGGGTGGTCGAGCTGCCCATCAACGCTTCAGAGGACCGCGTCGTCGGCACCATCGACCTCGAGGCCGCACTGAAGGAAGGCTCGCGGCGCTTCGAGCCAGGCGTGCTGGCGGAGGCCAACCGCAACATCCTCTATGTCGACGAGGTCAACCTGCTCGATGACCACATCGTCGACGTGCTTCTCGACGCCGCCGCGATGGGCGTGAACACCGTCGAGCGCGAGGGCGTGTCGGTTTCGCATCCCGCGCGCTTCATCCTTGTTGGCACCATGAACCCCGAGGAGGGCGAGCTGCGGCCGCAACTGCTCGACCGCTTCGGCCTCTGCGTCGATGTGGAGGGAATCCGCGACCTTGACCAGCGCGTCTCGATCGTCGAGAAGCGCGCGCGGTGGGAGAGCGACCCCAACGGCTTCTACCAGCAGCACGCGGAGTCCGAGCAGGACGTGCGCTCGCACATCTCCGAAGGCATCGCCACGTTCCCCGAGGTCGACCTGCCCCGCGAGATCCTCAGGCTCATCGCCCAGATCTCGATCGCGTTGGAGGTCGACGGTCACCGCTCCGACCTCGTGTGCGCCAGGGCCGCGCAGGCCAAGGCCGCCTACGACACCGATGACGAGGTGAAGGTCAACCACGTCAGCGACGTCGCCGAGATGGTGTTCGCGCACCGCGTGCACGCGGTCCCGTTCGGCAAGGGCGGGCCCAACCTCAGCGAAGTGATCGCAAGGATGATCGGCCAGGCCCCGTGAATCCCTCTCCCGCTTGCGGGAGCACAAATCAAGCGCGATTGACGCGTCCTGGACGCGCCTGGCGCGCAGGGTCAGGGTGAGGGCCGCCGGCAGACAGATGACCCGCTTGACGCGCAGGGTCAGGGTGAGGGCCCCATGAATCCCTCTCCCGCTTGCGGGAGAGGGTCAGGGTGAGGGCGTCACCCTGTTACGTTCCGGCGATCCGGAGCGTCATATCGAATATGCAAGCGCGCTGGCGCCTGATGTCCGCCGCCTTGGCGGCATTGCTGCTCGCGGGCTGTGGCTCGACCGCGGCCGTGATCCCTGGGCCGGTGCAGCACGTCTCGATGACGCTGACCGACTCGAGCACGAGCTTCGGCCTCACGCTGCTCGACCGCTTGCTCGCGGAGAAGGACGCGGGCAACGTTTTCATCTCTCCGCTGAGCGCGACGATCGCCTTGAGCATGGCGGCCTCGGCCGCTCATGGAGACACGCGTGCGGCGATGCTGCGGGCGCTCGGCCTCGATCCCAGCGTTGACCCCAGCGGCGAGCTGCGTCAGATCATCGCGCGCTTGAACCAGAGCGACGATGACGCCCAGCTCGAGCTCGCGCAGGCCGTCTGGGCGCAGAACGGACTCCATCTGAGCCCCGCTTACGTGGCGAAGCTTCGCGACGACTACCGGGCGGAGCTGGCGAGCCTTGACTTCCGGGACCCGAATGCCCCTTCGGTGGTGAATCGCTGGGTCGACTCGAAGACGCATCACAAGATCCCCAAGCTCGTCGACCAGTTCGACCCGAACACCGTCGGCTATCTCGTAAACGCCACGTACTTTCACGCGCTGTGGACGACCGAGTTCAAGCCCCTGTCGAGCGCGGTCGCGTTCCGCGAGTTCGCGGGAAGCACGGTTTCGCCGCCGATGATGCACCGCAACGAAAGCGTCATCGAGCTGCACATGCCCACGTACGTAGCCGAGCTGCTTCCCTACAAGGGGGGCCGCTTCAGCGCCGTGCTGATCCTTCCAGCACGCGCGCTCTCGCCTGCCGACTTCGCGACGTTCCTCACGGCCGCCGTGTGGCAGCAGACGATGGGGGCCTTCCACAACGCCGCAGGTGCGACGCTCGGGGACAAATGCAAACAATGGGCCCAGGGCGACTCGACGGTCATCTGCGACGGGACCCTGCAAATGCCGAAGTTCAAGCTCGACTACCAGAAGGACCTGACCACCACTCTCCATTCGATGGGCATGCCCATCCCGGGCGCTGCGCTGCCGGACTTCTGCGGCGGCTGCTACGTGAGCAGCGTTGTCCAGGCAACGCGGCTAGAGGTCGATGAAAAAGGCACCACCGCTGCGGCCGCCACAGGCGTGGCGGTGGCGACAGCGCTGCGGCTGCCGACGATCGTGGATCGCCCGTTTGCTTTCGCTCTGATCGACAACGCCACCGACGCGCCGCTGTTCCTCGGCGCGATCGGTAACCTCGGATAACCCGCTTGACCGGCGCCACCGCTGTCTAGACTGGGCGCCATCGTGGCTTCCGCAACCCCGCAGCCGGCCCTCCAGCCGCAGCGCGCCGCCGAGCTCCTCGGCCGGCTGGAGTCGAACGTGCACCGGGTGATCGTCGGCAAGAACGAGGTCGTGCGCCTGGCCGCCGCGGGGCTCGTCGCCGGCGGCCACGTGCTGCTCCAGGACATCCCCGGCACGGGCAAGACCATGCTCGCCCGCGTCCTCGCCACGTCTGTGGGCGGCACGTTTCGTCGCATCCAGTGCACGCCCGACCTTCTTCCGTCCGACATCACCGGCTCGAGCGTCTTCAACCAGAAAGACCTCACGTTCGAGTTCGTGCCTGGCCCCATCTTCGCGAACGTCGTGCTCGCCGACGAGGTGAACCGGGCGACGCCGCGAACGCAGTCCGCGCTGCTCGAGGCGATGGGCGAGGGACAGGTGACGATCGAAGGCGTCACGCGCCAGCTGGAGAAGCCGTTCTTCGTCGTCGCCACCCAGAACCCGACCGAGTTTCACGGCACGTACCCGCTGCCGGAATCGCAGCTCGACCGCTTCATCCTCGCCGCGGAGATGGGTCCGCCGACAGACGAAGAGGCGATGGAGGTCCTGGCTCGCCGCGAGCACGGTGATCCGATCGGCGACCTTCGCGCGGTGCTGACGCTGCAGGAGATCAGCGATCTGCAGGAGGCTGCGCTTCGGGTCGTGGCCGCGCCGGCGATCCGCGCGTACATTGTCGCGCTCCTCAACGCGATACGCGCTCGACCCGAGGTCCAGCTGCCGGCCAGCATGCGCGCGGGTCTGTACCTGCAGCGCGCCGCGCAAGCCTGGGCGCTGTTCGCCGGCCGCGACTTCGTGCTCCCCGACGACATCAAGCGGCTCGTCGAGCCGGTGCTGGCCCACCGCCTCGGGATGCGTGGGCGAACCAAGGCGCGCGAGATGCTGGGCGAGGTGCTCGCCCAGGTGCCGCTGCCGCCGCTGCGCCAGCACTAGGAGCTCATCGACGAGACCGACACCCAGGTTCTACGGCGCGGTGGCGCTGGCGGTGATCCTCTTCTTCTACGCCGCCAACTCCGAGGTGGTGTGGCTGTACCTGCTCGCTTACTGGGTCGCCGCGCTCGTGCTCGTGTCATTCGTCTACTCAGCGTGGAACAGGGGTTTCTCGCTCGACGCGACGCTCGCGGGCATCCGCCGTGCGTCCGGGTTCGACGCCGAAGGGCTGGCCGAGGAGGTTGCCCAGGACGAGCCGTTCGAGCTCGATCGTCTCCGCATCAAGATCACCATCGGCAGCCCGCGAGGCACACGCGGGCCGGCGCGCGCTTACGGCAAGGTCGGCGTGACGTCGATGTCAATCGCAGCCGGCGTCGTGCCCAAGTCAGGCGGCCACACCGAGCAGCTGCTGCCGCAGCCCTCGCGCCGCGGCCCCGTGGAAATGAGCGACTGGTGGCTCCAGAGCGGGGACCCGCTCGGCCTGTTCAAGAGGATCAAGCGAGGTAAGGACGGCGAGGTCGCGCTTGTGCTGCCGCGATTCGTCTCGCTGCGGGCGCAGCCGCTGGTCCGCGAGCTCGAGGCCGCCGTAACCGCGCCGCGCGCCGGTTATGGCACCGAGGTGTTCGGTGTGCGCCCGTACCAACCCGGCGACCCGCTGCGCCGCATCCACTGGCGCACCACCGCACGTCGGGGCGAGCTCATCGTTCGCGAGTTCGAACCGCCTGGCGTCCAGAACCTCGGCATCTTCCTGGATCCCAGCCCACCGGAGCCGGCGGCCGCCGACCAGGTCGCGCGCATCGCCGCGTCGGAGGCTTGGGACTGCTTGCGCGCGGGCGGCCGGGTCACGCTGTGGGCGCCGGGTTGCGAGCAGTCCCGGCCGGATGAGGAACGCAACCTCCTGGCCCTGCTGCAGTGGCTCGCGCGCTATCCGAAGCGAAGCGCTGAAGCCGGCCCGCCTCCGCTGGTCGGCGCCGCCGTCGCGGTCACCACGAAGAGTGACCGCAGGTTGCTCGACGCGATCGAAGACGTGAGGACGCACGGCGGACCAGTGCGCGCCTGGGTGGTCGGCGAGGCCGCGCTCCAGAGCGACATCGAGGTGGAGCGGGCAGGCCTGGGTTGGCCGCCAAGATGAAGCTGCCGAGGCTGCTGCCCGCGTCCCCGGTCGAGGAGTCGCTCTCGGGTCGCGTCTTCGTCTACCTGGGGTTCGGCATCGGATGCCTCGGTGTCGCGATCTACGGCCAGGACTACGTCGTCCCAGCGGTGGGCCTTGCGATCGCGGCGCTCGGTCACATAGTCAGCTACCGCGGGCGCCGCCAGAAGCGCTCGATCTCGGGCCAGGCCCTGGTCGCGAGCATGGTCTTCGCCTCGATGGCCTACTTCCTCGCCGACTCGGTCGGCGCGATCTTCGGCGGCGTGATGCCGCAGGCCAACTTCGCAATCCTGCTCGTCGCGGTCACGAGCTTCGATCTCAAGACCAGGCGCAACTGCTACTCGAGCCTCTGGATCAGCCTCGCGATCCTGTACCTCGCCGCCGTGTACGCGTGGGACTACCTGTTCGCGGTGCTGGCCGGTGTGTGGTTCGTCTGCCTTGCGGGCTTCTGGGCCGCGTCGCACCTGCGCCGCCTGGGAGCGGCGTTCAGGCTGCCTGCCGGAGCGGCCGCGGTCGCGCTGCTGGCCGCCACAGGCATCGGCGTTCTGGCGTTCTTCTTCATCCCCCAGCCGCAGGCCTTCCCGAGCGGTCCGCTGGTCGTCTCCCTGCCGACGTTCTCGCAGTTCAAAGGCGAGATCGAGAATCCGGCGCTGCCGCTGGTGCAGATCCAGGGCTCGACCAACACCGTCGACCTGCGCTACCGGGGCCGGCTGGGCGACGCGCCTGTGATGTACGTGCGCACCGGCGCGCCCGCCTACTGGCGGGGCCTCGTGTTCGACACGTACAGCGACGGTGTGTGGACGTCGTCGCGGCGCGGCGGAACGCCGTTCCCGCCCTACGTTCCGGCTCGCCTGCTCGGCCCTGGACCCGACCACAACCTGGGCACCTTCGTGCAGACATTCCGTCTGCTGCGCACCCTGCCGGGAGTGGTGAACGCCGCCTATCCGATCGAGAGCCTCTACGTGCCGGTGGGGCAGCTCGCGCGCGATCCCTACGGCACCTTTCACACGCCCGGCGTCCTGCGCGCGGGCCAGACGTATTCAGTGGTCTCGTACATCCCCGACCTTTCCGCGGCCAGGCTCGAGCAGGACCCCATGCCGCAATTCGAGAGCGGCGACGTGGCCTGGGACCTCGAGTACACCGCGCTGTCAACGGACGCGCGTTTGCTGGCGCAGCATGCTGTTGAAGGCCACACCGCGACCGAGTACGACATCGTCACGGCGCTCACGTCGTGGCTGCAGGACAACTATCGGTACTCGCTCGAGATCGGCCACGTGCGGCCGGGGGTCGACGCGGTCGACCAGTTCCTGTTCGTGGACAAGAAGGGCTACTGCGAACAGTTCGCAACCGCGGCGGCGCTCATGCTGCGTTCTCTCGGCATCCCGGCCCGGCTCGCCACCGGCTACTCAACCGGCACGTACGACCCGGTGCTGAACCAATCAGTCGTCCGCGAGCGCGACGCGCACGCCTGGGTCGAGGTGTTCTTCCCCAACGACGGTTGGGTGCCTCTCGACCCATCGCCGGGCTACGCCGGCCTGCCGGCAACAAAGTTCCCCGATCGCTGGGCGGCGTCAGGCATCGCGCGCCTCATACCGCATCTCACCATCGGCGCCGCTCCTGCAATCCTCGCCTCGGCGGGCTTCCTCGGCGTGATCCCGCCGGCGATCGCCATCGCGCTGGTGGTCGTGCTCGCATACGCGTGGCTGCGACGCAGGCTCGTGCGCCGGCGCCTCCGCGCCGCGGATCCGCCTGGGTCGTCAGATCTGCTCGACCTCTACGACCGCCTGCAGAAGCGCTCCGGCCGGAGGCGCGCGCCGCCCGAGACTCCGCTCGAGTACTGGGGCTTGATGCAAGACGCGCCCGACGAGGCCGTCCTGGAAGAGGTGACGCAAGCCGTCAATGAAGGCGCGTACGCCGGCCGCTGGCCTGAGCGCGCGCGGGTGAGGGAGCTTGCTGAGCGGCTAAGCTGAGCGCGATGGCTCAAGCGACTACTTCCACGGGCGCGGAATCCGTTCGCTGGGATCTGACCGACCTGTTCGCATCTCCAACGGACCCCGCCATCGAAGCGCTGATGGCACACACGCTCGAAACAGCCAGGGCCTTCGAGGCGAAGTACAAGGGCAAGGTCGCGACGCTTCCGTCTGCCGAGTTCGCAGCCATGATGGCCGAGCTCGAGGCCGACGAGGAGCAGGCGGTCAGGCCCGAGATCTTCGCCTACCTCCTTCACAGCCAGAACACGCAGGACCCCGCCGCCGGCAGGTTGCTGGCGCGCGCACGCGAGGCCGCAGCCGAGCGCGGCAGCCACATGGTGTTCTTTCCGCTCGAGCTGGCCGCGATCACAGATGAGCAGGCGGCGGCGCTGTTCGCGGATCTGGAAGCCGCGAGGTACCGCCACCACATCGAGCAGGCGCGCAAGTTCCGCCCGCACCAGCTCACCGAGCCTGAGGAGCGCGTGCTCACCGACTTCAGCCCTGTCGGCAACAGCGCCTGGGTGCGTCTCTTCGAGGAGCTGTGCGCCGGCATCCGCACGGAGATCGACGGCAAGGACCTCGGCCTCGAGGAGGCCCTGACGCAGCTGCACGAGCCCGACCGCGAGGTCCGCCGCCGCGCCAGCGCCGCCATCACCGAGGCGCTTCAGCGCGACATCCGCACGCGCGCGTACGTCTTCAACGTAACGCTGCAGGAAAAGGCCATCGAGGACCGCCTGCGCCATTTCTCGACCTGGGTTTCGTCGCGCAACCTCGCCAACGAGACGTCGGATGAGGCGGTGCAGGCGCTGGTCGATGCCGTCTCCGGTCGCTTCGAGATCTGCGTGCGCTACTACCGCGTCAAGAAGAGGCTGCTCAACGTCGGCGAGCTGCACGAGTGGGACCGCTACGCGCCGCTGCCAGGCGCGTCCCGCGACCTCAGCTACGAGGCGACCCAGGAGCTGGTCCTCGGCTCATACAACCGCTTCTCACCGAAGGTGGGAAAGTTGGTCTCGCAGTTCTTCGAGCACGCCTGGATCGACGCGCCGGTCGTGCCGGGCAAGGGCGGCGGCGCCTACTGCATGCCCGTCTCGCCCAGGCATCACCCGTACGTGATGCTCAACTTCACGGGCAAGCTTCGCGACGCGCTCGTGATGGCGCACGAGCTCGGCCACGGCCTGCACGACCTCCTGGCCGCGCGGCAGAACTTCTTCGACTACCAGCCCCCGCTCACCCTGGCCGAGACCGCATCGGTGTTCGGCGAGGCGCTGACCTTCGATCGGATCATGGCCGAGGAAAAGGACCCCCAGGTCCGGCTGGGCCTGCTCTGCCAGCAGTGCGAGGACGCGTTCTCGACGGTCTTCCGCCAGGTCGCGTTCAACCGCTTCGAGGACGCCTGCCACACCGCCCGCCGCAAGGAGGGGGAGCTGTCGCTCGACCAGCTCGGCGAGATGTACCAGGCCAAGCTTCAGCCCATGTTCGGCGACGGCCTGATCCTGACCGACGAGCACAAGGGCTGGTGGAGCTACGTTGGCCACTTCCTGTTCGCGCCGGGCTACGTGTACGCCTACGCGTTCGGCAACCTTTTGGCCCTGTCCGTCTACCACCGCTACCTCGAGGTCGGGCCGCCGTTCGTCGACTCCTACATGGACTTCTTGGGGTCCGGCGGGTCGACCAGGCCGGACGAGCTGGTGAAGCGCGTGGGGATGGACATCACCGACCCGATGTTCTGGGACAAAGGGCTCGACATCCTCGACGGGATGGTTCGTGAAGTGGAGCGCCTCTCAGCCAGCCAGTAGGGCGGTTTGTATACAAACGCGGGTTATCTGAGCCCGTTTTCGCTCGTTTGTATACAGCCGCTGGAATCTGGCCCTTCAGCCAAAGCCTAAACTTCACGAATACGAATCTGAGATCCCGTACGGCCTCCGCCGCGGGATGCTCCCAAGCTCTTGAAGAAGGGAGTCCTATGGCCGTCACCGCGACGCAGTCCACGACCGACCTTGAATTCGTCCGCCAGCTCGCTCAGCAGATCCGGGTGGACTCCATCCGCTGCAGCACGGCCGCCGGCTCGGGGCACCCGACCTCGTCGATGTCCGCCGCCGACATCATCGCCGTCCTCATCGCGCGCTACCTCCAGTACGACTGGGCGCGGCCGAAGGACCCGAACAACGACCACCTGATCTTCTCCAAGGGCCACGCGTCGCCGCTGTGCTACGCGATGTTCAAGGCGGTCGGGGCGATCACCGACGCCGAGATGATGACCTTCCGCAAGTTCGGCTCGCGCCTGCAGGGACATCCGACCCCCGCGATTCCGTGGGTGGACGTCGCCACCGGCTCGCTAGGCCAGGGCCTGCCCATCTCGGTCGGCGTCGCGCTGGCCGGCAAGTACCTCGACAAGCTGCCGTACCACGTGTGGACCTTGTGCGGGGACTCCGAGCTCGCCGAAGGCTCGGTCTGGGAGGCGCTCGACAAGGCCGCCTTCTACGAGCTTTCGAACCTGACCGCCATCCTGGACGTCAACCGCCTGGGCCAGCGCGGAGAGACCGAGTACGGCTGGAACACCGACCTGTACCGCCGGCGCGCCGAGGCGTTCGGCTGCACGCCCATCGTCATCGACGGGCACGACATCACCGCGATTGACCGGGCGCTCGGCTCGGTGCTTTCCAACACCGGCCGGCCCACTGTGATCATCGCCAAGACCATCAAGGGCAAGGGCTTCTCCGAGATCGAGAACAAGGACGGCTGGCACGGCAAGGCGCTGCCGCCGGACATGGCCGAGCGGGCGATCAAAGAGCTCGGCGGAATCCGGAACCTCAAGGTAAAGACGGCCCGGGCGGAGCGCGGGACGCCCGCGCTTCTGCGCAAGGACGGGTCGGGCTCCAGGCCCCCGGTCACGCTGCCGACCTACAAGGAAGAGGACAAGGTCGCCACGCGAAAGGCCTACGGCGACGCGCTCCTAGCGCTTGCCGCCATGCCAGAGGTCGTGGCGATGGACGGGGAGGTCTCGAACTCGACGCACGCGGACGAGTTCGCCAAGGCCCACAAGGACCGCTTCTTCGAGATGTACATCGCCGAACAGCAGCTCGTCGCGACCGCGGTGGGCATGAGCGTGCGCGGCTACAAGCCGTTCGCATCCACGTTCGCCGCGTTCTTCTCCCGCGCGTACGACTTCATCCGCATGGCCGGCATCTCGCAGGCCAACATCCGGCTGGTCGGATCGCACGCAGGTGTCGAGATCGGCCAGGACGGTCCGTCCCAGATGGCGCTCGAAGACCTTGCCGCGATGCGTGCAATCCACGGTTCCACCGTGCTGTACCCGAGCGACCCCAACCAGACCGCGAAGCTCACGCGACTCATGGCCGACACGAACGGCATCGTGTACATGCGCACCACGCGCGGCGCATACGCGACCATCTACGCGCCCAACGAAACCTTCAAGGTCGGTGGCGCCAAGGTCGTGCGCCAGAGCCCGAAGGATCGCGTGACGCTCATCGGCGCCGGAGTGACGCTGCACAGCTGTCTCGCCGCGGCCGACGCGCTTGCGAAGAAGAAGATCGCCGTGCGCGTCATCGATCTCTATTCAGTCAAGCCGGTCGACGAGAAGACCCTGCGCGAGGCCGCGCGAGTCACCAAGGGGAAGTTCGTGATCGTAGAGGATCACTACCCCGAGGGGGGCATCGGCGCCGCGGTGCTCGAGGCCCTCGCAGCCGACAGCGGGCTGCACGTCGCACACCTTGCGGTGAAGGGCCTGCCCACGTCCGGCAAGCCGGAGGAGCTGATGAACGCGGCCGGCATCGGGCCGAGGCAGATCGTCGCGGCCGCGACCAAGCTGGCGGCGAAGAGGTAGCGCGCGTGGCCGCCAGACCGAGCGCGATCAAGGAGCTCAAGCGCCAGGGCCAGTCGCTGTGGCTCGACAACATCCGCCGCCAGCTCATCTCGTCCGGCGAGCTCGCGCGTCTTCGCGATGAGGGACTGACCGGCGTCACCTCCAACCCGACCATCTTCGAGAAGGCGGTCAGCGGCTCGACCGACTACGACGAGGCGATGGTGCAGCTCGTCCGCAAGAACGCCAAGCCCGAGGACATGCTGTGGGGCCTGATGGTCGAGGACGTGCAGGCGGCCGCGGATGTGTTCCGTCCCATCCACGACAAGACCAGGGGCAAGGACGGCTTCGTGAGCATCGAGGTCGGCCCGACCATCGCCACCAACACCAGGTCGACCATCAAGTTCGCCGAGTACCTGCACGACCGCTGCCGGCGGCCCAACGTGATGGTCAAGATCCCCGCCACCAAAGAAGGGCTGCCCGCGATCCACGACCAGATCTCGAAGGGCAACAACATCAACATCACGCTGATCTTCTCGGTCGACCGCTACGACGAGGTGGTTGAGGCGTACCTGTCGGGCCTCGAGAAGCTGCACAGGAGCGGCGGCGAGCTGAGCAAGGTCGCCAGCGTCGCGAGCTTCTTCGTCAGCCGCGTCGATACGAAGGTGGACAAGCTGCTGACCGAGAAGATCGAGCACGCGACCGACCCGGCGCAGAAGCGAAACCTCGAGCGGCTCTACGGCAAGGCCGCCATCGCCAACTCGAAGATTGCGTATGAGCATTTCAAGCACCACTTCAGTGGTGCGAGGTGGGAGAAGCTGCACAAGGCCGGCGCGCGCACGCAGCGCTGCCTGTGGGCGAGCACGTCGACCAAGGACCCTCGCTATCCGGACACCTACTACGTCGAGGAGCTGATCGGCCCCGACACCGTCGACACCATTCCGCCCGCCACGCTGGCCGCGTTCCGCGAGCACGGCGAGGTGCGACGCAGCCTGGACGAGCAGGTCGACGTCGCGAAGCGCCAGCTGAAGCAGCTCGCGGATGTGGGCGTCGACCTCGACCAGGTGACGCGAGAGCTCGAGGTCGAGGGCGTGGAGTCGTTCACCAAGTCCTTCGAGAGCCTGCTCGACACGCTGAAGAAGGAGAGCGCGAAGATCCGCACGGGCAAGGGCCCGCGCCAGTGGTACTCGCTGGCGACGCTGCAGCCGGCGGTCGATGCGAGGCTGGCGGCGCTGCAGAAGGACGACGCGCCGCGAAGGCTCTGGGCCAAGGA